>CAVAUJ010000047.1:0-19021 GCA_963591995.1 Succinivibrio sp. | reverse complement strand
ATCAGCGCTGACTTCGTCAGCTTCGAGATGGCCTTACGGCCACTCGGCAAAAACGTGTGATTCCGTGCGCGGACCTAGCGGTGCTAAGCTCGCAGAATACACTCGCAAGCACCGAGGCCTCGCAAGGCCCCTGATCCGGACATTCTCCGCCACCCCGTCGTTTGGCTGGCGAGTGAACAGCAATTGATGATATGATAGCAGATTTTCCCTGCAATGGGCCGCCTTGACACGTATTTTACGGGCAACGTATAATCGAAATGCTGTTGTCTGCGCATGTTCCGGCATTTCGGGCGGCGCGCCGGCAGCACCGGTCAAAACGTACACCAATCGTTTCTTGTGTCCGCAGACTGACGAGAAAGGTCTGTGAAGGAGGTTCTATGTACAAAAAGGTGAATCCTGATCTGAATTTCGTGCAGAGGGAAGAGAACACGGCGAAATTCTGGCAGGACAATGACATTTTCAACAAAAGTGTTGCGCAGAATGAGGGCAACCCGATTTACATGTTCTACGACGGCCCGCCGACGGCCAACGGCAAGCCGCACATCGGACACGTGGAGACACGTGTCATTAAGGATATGATTCCGCGCTACCATACCATGAAGGGCGAACAGGTTCCCAGAAAGGCCGGCTGGGATACACACGGACTCCCGGTGGAGCTGGAGGTCGAGAAGGAAATCGGCATCGACGGCAAGGACGAGATTGAGGCCTACGGCATCGAGCCGTTCATCAAAAAATGCAAGGAATCCGTCTGGACCTACAAGGGAATGTGGGAGAAATTCTCCCGCAAGGTCGGCTTCTGGGCAGACATGGACAATCCGTACGTCACCTATTACGACGATTACATCGAGTCGGAGTGGTGGGCGCTGCAGCAGATCTGGAACAAAAAGCTGCTGTACAAGGGCTTCAAGGTCGTGCCCTATTGCCCGAGCTGCGGAACGCCTCTGTCCTCGCACGAGGTGGCACAGGGGTACAAGACGCTGAAGGACCGCACGGCGATTGTCCGCTTCAAGGTAACGGGAGAGGATGCGTATTTCCTTGCATGGACGACAACGCCCTGGACACTGCCCTCGAACATTGCCCTGTGCGTGAACCCGGAGGATGTCTACATCAAGGTGAAGGCGGCAGACGGTTTCACTTATTATCTGGCACAGGCACTGGCCGATCAGGTGCTGGGAGAGTTGGCAGAGGAAGAAAAGCCGGCCTATGAAGTCCTGGAGACCTTTCAGGGAAGCGAGCTGGAGCATAAGGCTTATGAGCCGCTGTATCAATGTGCGAAGGATGCGGCGGACCGTCAGCATAAGGAAGCCTTCTACGTCTACTGTGACGATTACGTCACCATGACCGACGGTACCGGCATCGTGCACATTGCACCGGCCTTCGGTGAGGACGATGCCCGCGTGGGACGCAAGTACGACGCACCCTTTGTTCAGATGGTGGACGACAAGGGCTGCATGAAGCCGGAGACAGGCAAATTTGCCGGCATGCGCTGCAAGCCGACGGAGGCCGAGCTCAAGGCGGGGGCGATCAGCTGTGATCCGGAGGTCCTCAAGGACCTGGAGGAGCGCGGCATTCTGTTCGCGGCGCCGAAGGTGGAGCACGACTACCCGCATTGCTGGAGATGCGGAACACCGCTGATCTATTACGCACGGGAATCCTGGTTTATCAAGATGACCGAGGTGCGGGACGATCTGGTCCGGAACAACAAGGAGATCAACTGGGTTCCTCCGACCATGGGCGAGGGACGCTTCGGCAACTGGCTGGAGAACATTCAGGACTGGGCGATTTCGCGCAACCGTTATTGGGGAACGCCCCTGAACATCTGGGAATGCCCGGACTGCGGCAAACAGATCAGCGTCGGCTCCCGCAAGGAGCTGGCGGAGCTCTCCGGAGATCCGGAGGCGGAGCATACCGAGCTGCATCGCCCGTATGTGGACCGTTATGTCATTGCGTGCCCGGACTGCGGCGGCAGCATGAAGCGCGTTCCGGAGGTCATTGACTGCTGGTTTGACTCCGGTGCCTGCCCTTATGCGGAGCTCCATTATCCTTTTGAGAACAAAGAGCTGTTCGAGCAGCAGTTCCCGGCTTCCTTTATCTCGGAGGCAGTGGACCAGACGAGAGGCTGGTTTTATTCGCTCCATGCAGAGGCGACGCTCCTCTTCAATCGTCCGGCCTTTAAGAACGTCATTGTGATGGGGCTGGTTCTGGATGAGAACGGCAATAAAATGTCGAAGTCCAAGGGCAACGCCGTGGATCCCATGGAAGCACTGGAAACCTATGGAGCCGATGCGGTCCGCTGGTATTTTTACACGGCCAGTGCGCCGTGGCTGCCCAAGCGCTTTTCCGGGAAGGCGGTGAAGGAGGGACAGAGCAAGTTCCTCGGAACGCTCTGGAACACCTACGCGTTCTACGTGCTGTATGCGGAGATCGATCAGTTCAATCCGATGTCATATTCGCTGGACTATGACAAGCTCTCCGTTATGGACAGGTGGCTGCTCTCCAAGATGAACTCCATGATTGAGAAGACGGATGCCAACATGGCCGCCTACAAGCTGCCGGAGGCTGCGGCGGTGCTGGAGGAATTCGTGGACGATATGTCCAACTGGTACGTTCGCCGCGGCAGGGAACGCTTCTGGGCAAAGGGCATGGAGCAGGACAAGATCAATGCCTATATGACCCTCTACACGGCGTTGAAGAACGTATGCCTGTGCGCAGCCCCGATGATTCCGTTCATGACGGAAGAGATTTACCAGAACATTGTCCGCAGCGTGGATGCGGGAGCTCCGGAATCCATTCATCTGTGCCGCTTCCCGGAGGCGGACACATCCAGAATCGACGAGCAGCTGGAAAGCGACATGGATCAGGTCCTGAAGATTGTCGTTATGGGAAGAGCCTGCCGCAACATCTCCGGGCGCAAGAACCGTCAGCCGCTTTCGAAGATGTATGTAAAGTCCGCAAAGGCGCTGGATGCGTTCTATTGCGAGATCATTGAGGATGAGCTGAACGTGCGGAGCGTGGAATTCGCGGAGGATGTCCGTGCCTACACCACCTATGCATTCAAGCCGCAGCTGCGCACGGTAGGACCCAAATACGGCAAGCAGCTGGGCGGCATCAAGGCCTATCTGGCAGCACTCGACGGCAATGCCGCAATGGATGAGCTGAACGAAAACGGGAAGCTTTCCTTTGAGGTAAACGGAACAGCGGTGGAGCTGACCAAGGAGGATCTTCTCATCGAGATGGCCCAGAAGCCGGGCTATGTCTCCCAGGAGGACGGCGGCATGACGGTGGTCATTGACACCAATCTGACGGAGGAGCTCGTAGAAGAGGGCTTTGTGTATGAGATCATTTCCAAGATCCAGACCATGCGCAAGGATTCCGGCTTTGAGGTGATGGATCACATTCATCTCTCGCTGGCAGGCAACGAGAAGCTGTATGAGATTGCCAAAAGGAATGAGGGGGCTATCTGCAGCAAGGTTCTCTCCGATACCATTCAGAAGGATGTAAAGCTCGCCCATGAGAAGGAATGGGACATCAACGGCGAGAAGCTCGTTATCGGCGTGGAAAAACAGTAGGGGGCGCAGGCAGGCTGCGACGCAGAAAGGAAAGAGTATGATCAAAAAGATGCAGATCACTTTTGACAAGGAACTGTTTCAGCGCAGTGTGGAGTACAACGTGCGCACGATGTACCGCCGCGAGATAAAGGAGGCCAGCCAGGAGCAGCTGTTCCAGGCGGCTGCCTACGCGTTGAAGGATCAGATCATCGATGACTGGATGAGAACCCAGAAGGAGTTCGATGAGAAGAACCCGAAGACGCTGTATTATCTTTCCATGGAGTTCCTGATGGGAAGAGCCTTCGGCAACAATCTGATCAATCTGAAGGCATATCAGCCGGTGGCCGAGGCACTGGAGGAGATGGGAATCGATCTGAATGTTCTGGAGGATCAGGAACCGGATCCGGCCCTTGGCAACGGCGGCCTGGGAAGACTGGCCGCATGCTTCCTGGATTCCCTGGCAACGTTGAATTATCCGGCCTACGGCTGCGGCATCCGGTATCATTACGGCATGTTCAAGCAGAAGATCGTGGACGGCTATCAGGTAGAGGCACCGGACAACTGGCTCGAGAACGGCAATGCCTTTGAGCTGCGCCGTCCGGAGTACACACAGGAGATTCACTTCGGCGGACATGTTGCCTCCTACGTGGCGAAGAACGGCCGCACGATGTTCCGTCAGGAGGGCTATGCAGCCGTCAAGGCGGTTCCGTATGACATGCCGGTGGTCGGCTACGGCAACGGTTTTGTGGACACGCTGCGCATCTGGGACGCCGAGCCGGTGAACAGCTTCCATCTGGATTCCTTTGACAAGGGCGATTACCAGAAGGCAGTGGAGGAGGAGAACCTCGCACGCAACATCTGTGAGGTCCTGTATCCCTGTGACGATCATATGCAGGGCAAGGAGCTGCGGCTCAAGCAGCAGTATTTCTTCGTGTCCGCCTCCGTACAGCTGGCCGTGAAGAAGTTCCTCAGCCGCAACAAGGATCTCCACGACCTGCCGAAGAAGGTTGTCTTCCAGATGAACGATACGCACCCGACGCTGACGGTTCCGGAGCTGATGCGCATCCTTATGGATGAGTACGGACTTGGCTGGGACGAGTCCTGGGAGATCGTGCAGAAGAGCACGGCCTACACGAACCACACCATCATGGCAGAGGCGCTGGAGAAATGGCCCATCGAGCTGTTTTCGCGTCTGCTCCCCCGTATCTATCAGATCGTGGAGGAGATCAACCGCCGCTTTGAGAACGATATCCGCGCCAAATACAACAACACCGGTGTGGATGTCGGACATAAGCTCTACAAGATGTCCATCATCTACGACGGACAGGTCCGGATGGCGAACATGGCCATCGTGGCAGGCTTCTCGGTGAACGGCGTGGCAAGGCTGCACACGGAGATTCTCAAGAACGAATCGCTGCATGACTTCTACGAGATGTTCCCGGAGAAATTCAACAACAAGACCAACGGCATCACCCAGCGCCGTTTCCTGGCACATGCCAATCCGCTCCTTGCAGCCTGGATCACAGAGCACATCGGGGATGAGTGGATTACGGACCTCTCGCACATTGCGCAGCTTAAGCCCTATGCGGCGGATGCGAAGGCACAGAGAGAGTTCATGCAGATCAAGTACCAGAACAAGGTGCGTCTGGCCAACTATATTCTGGAGCACAACGGCGTAGAGGTGGATCCCCGCTCCATCTTCGATGTACAGGTGAAGCGTCTCCACGAGTACAAGAGACAGCTCCTGAACATTCTGCATGTGATGTACCTTTACAATCAGCTCAAGCGCAATCCGGGCATGGACTATCCGAAGCACACGTTTATCTTCGGCGCCAAGGCGGCAGCAGGGTATAAGAACGCGAAGCTGACCATCAAGCTCATCAACAATGTGGCCAACGTCATCAACAACGACGCTTCCATTGACGGAAAGCTCAAGGTTGTCTTCATCGAGGACTACCGCGTGAGCAACGCGGAGATTATTTTCGCTGCGGCGGATGTTTCGGAGCAGATTTCCACGGCCTCCAAGGAGGCTTCCGGCACGGGCTGCATGAAGCTGATGCTCAACGGTGCGCTGACCATCGGCACCATGGACGGAGCCAATGTGGAGATCGCCGAAGAGGTCGGCAAGGAGAACATGTTCATCTTCGGTCTCTCCTCGCAGGAGGTCATCGGCTACGAGAACAACGGCGGCTACGATCCGAACGGAATCTTCAACAACGATTCGAACGTGCGCGAGGTTCTGATGCAGCTCGTCAACGGCACGTATGCACCGGAGAATCCGGAGCTGTTCCGGCCGCTGTACGATTCCCTGCTCAAGAGCCAGCCCGGCTGCCCGGCAGATCGCTACTTCATCCTGAAGGATTTTGAGTCCTATGCGGCAGCGCAGCGCGACGTGGTTGCAGCCTACCAGGATAAGGACAAGTGGGCGGAGATGGCGATTCTCAACACCGCAAGTGCCGGCAAGTTCTCCTCTGACCGGACTATTGAAGAGTATGCAACGGAGCTTTGGAAGCTGGAGAAGATCCCGGTTCCCGCAGCAAAGGAGAAAAAACACGTCGTGTCGGCATCGAGCACGGCTGCGACTGCGGCTGTAAAATAATCGTATCCCCGGCGACGCCGGCCACCCCGCCCGCCAGGACCCGTCGCCTGGCTGGCAGGCGCGTGATTGACACGGCGATGCGATTGTATACAATTACAGATGGAGCACACAGAACGGAACACCGCTCTGTGTGCTTCATGTTATGTTATGGGAGGCGCATTGCGCCTTTGGCCGGCTGTTCCGCATATGCCGCACCGGTATCATGGAAGGAGAATCGCATGGTAACATTGCATGAAAAGGGGGCCTATTACCTTGGAAATGGGCGTTTTATCGAGGACGGCGCAGAGGCCGGTGCACAGCTGGCGGCAGAAGGTCTGTCTGTGACGAAGGAAGCCGCAAGGGATCTCACCATGGCCTGGGGAATCCTCTCTTCGCATAACGTGTCCGGAGACAAGGAGAAGCTTCGGATCAAATTCGACCAGCTGACCAGCCATGACATCACCTATGTCGGCATCATTCAGACCGCGAGAGCGTCCGGACTGGAGAAATTCCCGATCCCCTATGTGCTCACCAACTGCCACAATTCTCTTTGCGCTGTGGGCGGCACCATCAATGAGGATGATCACATGTTCGGCCTCACGGCAGCGCAGAAATACGGCGGCGTCTATGTTCCGCCGCATCTTGCCGTCATTCATCAATATGCAAGAGAGATGATGGCATGTTCCGGCGGCATGATCCTGGGCTCGGATTCCCATACGCGGTACGGCGCGCTGGGGACCATGGCCATGGGCGAGGGAGGACCGGAGCTGGTCAAGCAGCTCCTGAACCAGACCTATGACATTCAGCGGCCGCAGGTCATTGCCGTCCATCTGACCGGTACACCGAAGCGGGGCGTCGGGCCGCACGATGTGAACATCGCCCTGATCGGTGCCGTGTTTGAAAGCGGATTCGTGAAGAACAAGGTGCTGGAGTTCATCGGAGAGGGCGTACACAACCTTTCCGAGGATTACCGCATCGGTATCGACGTCATGACCACCGAGACAACCTGCCTTTCCTCGGTCTGGGAGACCGATGAGAAGACAAAGGAGTGGCTGGCGCTGCACGGCCGTGAGGATGCTTACCGGGAACTTGCGCCCGGCAGGGGAGCATATTACGACGGCGTCATCGAGATTGATCTTTCTGCCGTCGAGCCCATGATCGCCATGCCCTTCCATCCGTCGATGGCCTATACCATCGACGAGGTGAACCACAATCTCTCCGACGTTCTGCATGCCGTGGAGGAGAGAGCAAAGGTCTCCTTCGGAAGTCAGGTAAAGGCCGATCTGCAGGATAAGATTGTGGACGGACGGCTTCTGACGGATCAGGGCATCATCGCCGGCTGTGCGGGCGGCGGCTTTGAGAACATCTGCGAGGCGGCAGGACTCCTGGCAGGAGAGGACATCGGAAACGGCAGATTCTCCCTCTCGGTGTATCCGGCCTCTCAGCCGATCTATGCAGAGCTGATCCGCAACGGCGTAGCGGCATCGCTGATGGATGCGGGGGCAGTGCTCAAGACGGCCTTCTGCGGACCTTGCTTCGGCGCGGGAGATACGCCGGCGAACAACGCCTTCTCCATCCGGCACTCGACGAGGAATTTCCCGAACCGCGAGGGATCGAAGCCGCAAAACGGGCAGATTTCCTATGTGGCGCTTATGGATGCCAGATCCATTGCGGCAACGGCGGCGAACCAGGGCTTCCTGACGCCTGCAACGGCAATGGACAAGGACGTGCCGGCATACCACTATCACTTCGACAAGAGCATTTACGAAAAGAGAGTGTTCGACTCGCACGGCATTGCGGATGAGAAGGTTTCGATTCAGCTGGGACCGAACATCCGCGACTGGCCGAAGATGGAGCCGCTGCCGCAGCATCTGGCGCTGCGCATTGTGGCGGAGATCCACGATCCTGTCACGACGACGGATGAGCTGATTCCCTCCGGCGAGACATCCTCCTACCGCTCGAACCCGGAGGGCCTGGCAGAGTTTGCACTCTCGAGAAAGGCACCGGACTACGTGAAGCTTGCCAAGGAGGTTCGCGAAGGCGAGCGGGCACAGGTGGCCGGCACCTGCATCGGGGAGGCACTGCCCGGCTTCCACGACATCATGATGGCAATCCGCGGAGAATTCCCGGATGTGAACCGCACCAACATCGGCATCGGCTCCGCAATTTTCGCGGTGAAGCCGGGGGACGGCTCGGCAAGAGAGCAGGCCGCCTCCTGCCAGAAGGTACTGGGCGGATGGGCAAACATTGCCAACGAATATGCAACCAAGCGATACCGGAGCAATCTGATCAACTGGGGAATGCTGCCCTTCGTCATTCCGAAGGGAGAGCTGCCTTTTGCCAAAATGGACTATCTCTTCTTCCCGGAAATCCGGAAGGCGGTGGAGGAGAAGGCAGAATCTCTCCGCGGCTACGTGGTAAAGGGAGAGGAGCTGGTGCCCTTCACGGTGACGCTGGGAGAACTGACGGAGGAAGAGCGGCAGATCATCCTGGACGGATGCCTGATCAACTACAACCGGCGTTCGCTGCAGGCATAACGGGCGAACATGCAGAAGACCGCGGCGGTATCGGTACCGCCGCGGCATGAAGAGGCAGTCATGACATTACGTACAATCTGGACAGCACTTGCGGCGGCATTTTTCTTCCTGTGCAGCCTGCCGGTTATGCTGGTTGTCCTTGCTGCCGGCAGATTTTCCGCGGAGACGGCGGACCGCATTTCCTATGCGACAGTGTGCTGGGGGCTGCGGCTCGTGGGAAAGGCGGCAGGCTGCCGGGTTACCGTTGTGGGGCGCGAAAATCTGCAGCAGGGGCGTGCGGCCATGTACGCCGGCAATCATCGTTCTATTTTCGATATTGTGCTGACGGCGCCGCTCCTGCCCCGCCCGTTCCTCATTGTGGCCAAGCAGGAGCTGGGGAAAATCCCGCTCCTTCATTTCTGGATGACCAGAATCCATTGCCTGTTCCTGGATCGGAAGGACATCCGGGCCGGCGCCCGGATGGTGACGGATGCGGCGGATGCCATGAAGGCAGGCAAATCCGTTCTGATCTTTCCGGAAGGAACCAGGACCAAGATTGAGGGGGCGCTGGGAGAATTCAAGGGCGGTAGCTTTAAGATCGCGGTTCGCGCGGGTGCACCGGTGGTTCCGGTGACGATCGTCGGCTCCGGCAACATTTTTGAGGACCATCTGTACCGGATCTGCCGGACACCGGTCACCATCGTGTTCGGCGCACCGATCGAGACGAAGGGAATGCCGATTGCAGAGCGAAAGCTCCTGCCCGGGGCGGTGTCCGAGATCATTGCCGATACCTATCAGCGATATGCAGGGGCAGACGGATCGAAGTGACGGCAGAGCAGCTTGAAAGCGGAAAGGACAGCAGCGATGGAAGAATCCTCGCGGAAGGCTAAGAGAAAATTAACCGTTGCGGCGGCAGAACGCCTCGCGGAGGGCGTGTATTCGGTAACGCTCCTGGATCCGACGGGAGAATTCGCCCGGGCAGCGCGCCCGGGGCAGTTCGTCGGCGTTTATCCGGAGAATCCGGCGATGCTCCTGCCGCGGCCGATTTCCATCTGCGATTACGATGCGCAGGAGGGATGGCTGCGTCTGGTATACCGGGTGGTGGGGAAGGGAACGGAAGAGTTCTCTGCGCTGCAGCCGGGAAACACGGCAGATGTTCTGGGAATACTGGGCAACGGATATGATGTAGAGACATTGGCGGGAAAGCGTGTGCTGCTCCTTGGCGGCGGCATCGGTGCTCCGCCGATGCTGGGGCTTGCCGGGGCTTTGTATCGTGCGAACGCTGCGAAGGGGGTACAGGCTCCCTCCGGGCTTGTGACGGCGGCCATGGGCTACCGCAGCAAGGACCTGTTCCTTACCGCGGAGTTCGCGGCAGTGAGCCGCCTGCTGGTTGCAACGGATGACGGAACGGCGGGCTTTCACGGCAATGTGGTGGATGCAGCGAGGGCGGACCTGCGGCAAAAGCAGGAGAGTGCAGCCGCTGCACAGAGCGCCGGGGACGGCGAGCCCCCTTATGATGTCCTCTGTGCCTGCGGTCCGCTTCCGATGCTGCGCGGGGTGAAGGCACTTGCCCGGGAATGGAAGGTGCCGGCGTGGATTTCTCTGGAGGAGCGGATGGCCTGCGGCGTCGGCGCCTGTCTTGGCTGTGTGGCAAAGACCCGGAGTGTGGATGCGCACTCCCATGTGAGGAATGCCAGAGTCTGTACGGAGGGCCCGGTTTTTGCGGCAGAGGATGTGGAGATTTAGGACGTCGTTTGCAAAATAACCGGCCGGTTATTTTTACAGACGATGCACGAAGGCAGGAGAGAAAGAATGCAGAATACGACAGAAACGCTGCGTCATCCGGATATGTCCGTGCAGATTGCCGGCGTTCGCTTTCGGAATCCGGTGATGACGGCTTCCGGGACCTTCGGCTCCGGAATGGAATATTGTGATTTTGTGGATTTGAATCGTCTGGGGGCCGTGGTGACCAAGGGTGTGTCCAATGTGCCATGGGAAGGAAATCCGACACCGCGGGTTGCGGAGGTGTACGGCGGCATGCTCAATGCCATCGGCCTGCAGAATCCGGGAATTGATGTCTTCATGGAACGGGATCTTGCCTTCCTGGAGCAATATGACACCAGAGTGATCGTGAATGTCTGCGGACACAGCCGGGAGGAATATCTGGAGGTGGTGGAGCGGCTGCAGGATGCGAAGCGGGTGGACATGCTGGAAATCAATGTCTCCTGTCCCAATGTGAAGCAGGGCGCCATTGCCTTCGGAACCAAGGCAGACAGCCTCTATGACATCACTTCCGGGATCAAGAAGGTGGCGAAGCAGCCCGTCATCATGAAGCTGACACCGAATGTCACCAGCATTGCCGAGCTGGCAAGAGCGGCCGAGGCGGGCGGCGCGGATGCGATTTCCTTGATCAATACCATCACCGGCATGAAGATTGATGTGGAGCGGAGACGATTTGTTCTGGCGAATCGCACCGGCGGCATGTCCGGACCGGCGATTCACCCGGTGGCAGTCCGTATGGTCTATGAGGCGGCCGCAGCGGTTTCGATTCCCATCATCGGCATGGGCGGCGTACAGACCGCAGAGGATGCATTGGAGCTGATGCTGGCTGGAGCAACCGCAGTGGCGGTAGGAGCGGCGAACTTCCACGATCCTGCGGCGACCGTGCATGTGCTCGAGGGAATGGAAGCGTATGCCGGGCGTCACGGGCTGTCCTCCATTACGGAGCTGATCGGTGCCGTACAATAGCACCGTACAAAGGAAGGAACCTAAGGAAGAAACCTATGGACGAAATCAGCGGAAGGGCCTATGGCAAGATCAATTTGAGCCTGGATGTTGTCGGGCGCAGAGAGGATGGTTATCACCTGGTCCGCATGATCATGCAGACGGTGGATATATACGATACGATCACCGTTCGGAGGACGGGAGGAGCGGGAATTGCGCTGCGGACAGACAGCGGGATTCTGCCGTCGGACCCGTCCAACCTGGTGTGGCGCGCGGCGGATGTGATGTGCAATGCCTTCGGACTTTCGGACGGACTGGAGATTCTGCTGGAAAAGAGAATCCCCATTGCCGCCGGCATGGCGGGGGGAAGCGCAGATGCCGCAGCGGTATTCCGGCTTCTGCGGACCATGTACGGGCTGGATGCTGCGGATGAGAGGCTGGAGGAGCTCGCTCTTCCCCTCGGCGCAGACATTCCCTTTTGCATCAAAGGAGGCACGCAGCTGTGCGAGGGCATCGGCGAGGTGCTGACGCCGCTTCCGGCTCCGCCGAAGGCTGCGCTTGTTGTCTGCAAGCCGGATCTTTATGTTGCAACACCGTGGGTATATAAGGCCTATGACAGCATTCCGGAGGAGGAAATTCGTCATCCGGATGTGGATGGGATGCTCCGTGCCATCCGGGAGGGTAGTTTGTCCGGCATATGCCGGCAACTCGGCAATGTATTGGAGCAGCAGACCGGCGCGGCGTATCCGGTCATCGGGCGTCTGGAGAGCTTCTTTGCAGAGCACGGCGCGACAGGATGCCGGATGACCGGCTCGGGACCGACGGTGTTCGCTGTCTACGAGGATGAGGACGCGGCGGATGCCGCATACGGGATTCTGCGTGAAAGTCCGGAATATCGGGATTTTCAATGCTTCCGTACGGGATTCATCACCCCGAAGGAGATCGATGCCCGGTAGAAGGCAGAGCCGGCAAACAAAAAAGGCTTCCGAAATCCATGCAGGATTCCGGAAGCCTTTGATCATGCAAAAGACACCGTCATTTCTTGCTGGGGCCGGCACTTCCGAGCTCCCGCACCTTGTCCATAAAGCGACCGATGAAGTTCTTCTTCTTGGCGGCCGGCTTCTCAAGCTTCTGTCCGTGGGCGGCCTTTACCTCCACGATATAGATGCCGCTGACCATGGCGCGCACCTGCTTCTTCACAGGAATCTCATCAAAAATACGTTCATCTGCCACCAGATTCGTGATCTGGGGACCAACCTTGGCCTTGACGATGGGGAGCTTGGAGCGCCGCAGATACCAGGGGGTGGAATCGATCACAGCCTGCGGCAGACCGGACTCCTTCAGTTTCATCTTCTTCTTGTCGATGATCAGCATGGTGACAGGCTGCTTATTGGCCTGCACAGCCTGCTCCTGTTCCGCCTGTCTCTTCTGCATCTTCTTGCCGAGAAAATACAGACCTACCATACCGGCAACGAGGACGGCGGCGATAACCAAGGCAACGATAAGGGACGTACTCACGGGCAATCTCCTCCTGAAATTGTTACTGCTCACCCGGTACGACCGTCTGTACAGTAACCTGCAAATCTTCTGTGACGCATGGCTTATCATAACACCTGCCCCGTTCGAAGGGCAAGGAAAAAGGGGTTTAATGGGGGGAGACATTGTGCTAAACTGTAATTCATTGTTTTACACAGAAAGGATCGAAATTCATGAAGATTCAACGACTCATCGCAGCGGCGGGAGCTGCTCTTCTGGCCGTTTCTCTTGCGGGCTGCAGCGGGAGCAGTCAGGCATATCTGAGCGGGATCAAGGCTTCGGACTACGCCGTTCCCTGTGATTATGACCAGATTCCGGTGGAAGAGTCCGCACCCTCTGTTTCCGATACGTATCTGGAGTATGTGATCCAGTACCAACTCAGCAGCTCCGCGGTCAACGAAGAGATCACGGATCGCGAGGATGTGCAGGAGGGCGATATCGCCAACATCGACTACACCGGGAAGAAGGACGGAGAGGCCTTCGACGGCGGCAGTGCGGAAGGATACGATCTGACCATCGGCTCGGGTTCCCTTATCGATGGCTTTGAGGACGGCATCATCGGCCACAAGGTGGGAGATGAGTTCGACTTGGATCTGACCTTCCCGGAGGATTATTCCAATGAGGATCTGGCCGGTCAGGAAGTTGTGTTCACGGTGAAGGTGAATTCCATCTCGCAGAAGGTGACGCCGGAGCTGACGGATGACTGGGTCGTCAGCAGGAACATTGACGGCGTTTCCACGGTGGAAGAGTACGAGGATTATGTCTACAACCAGCTGCTGTCGCAGGCGCAGAGCACCTATGACAGCGACGTGCAGGATAAGGCTGCGCAGTATGTCATGGAGAACAGCACCTATCCGCAGGATCCGCCGCAGGAGATGATTGACCGTCTGGCGGAGTCCATGAAGACCTATTATACGAACTATGCAACACAGTACGGCATGGAACTGGACGATTTTCTCACGACCTTCCTGGGAGCGGATGAGGACGATCCGGAACAGATCATCACGGACAATGCAACGGAGTCGGCCAAAGAGCTGCTGGTCATGAAGGTCATCGCGGATCGGGAGGACCTGAACCCCTCCCGCACGGAGTTCAACACGCAGCTGTCCGGTTATGCGGCGCAGGCCGGTTACAGCAGCGTGGATGAATTCAAAAAGAACGAGGATGCCGAGTCGGTACGCGAATCCATGATGCTGCAGAACGTGCTGGAGTTCCTGCAGAAGAAGGCTGTCGTCAGCGAGCCCTCCGATGAGGAAGAGAGTACGGAAGACAGCGCAAGCACAGAAGAGAGCACGGAAGACAGCGCAAGCACAGAAGACAGTGCGGCAGACAGCGCAGAGGAGAAGTAGTACATTCTAGCTGTATCAACGATTCTGCGTTATCCGGCCGGTTGTTATACAGACGATATACCAGGGCAGGGGTTCCCCGGCAATGCAATGCTGCAAGACAGCAGCATCCCTTGCAGCTCCGTGTGGTCCGCCGGGTGGGAGAGATGAGATGAGAGATACCTATAAGCTTGCAGAGATCCGGGATATTTTCGCCAGACCGGAGGAGTATTATGACCGCGAGGTAACGGTGGCAGGATGGGTCAAGTCCAACCGTGATTCCAAGTCCATCGGCTTTATTGCGCTGGATGACGGCTCCTGCTTCCGAAATCTGCAGCTGGTTTATTCGGCAGAGATTCCGGATTTTGCCACGTTGGCCAAGCTGAACATCAGCGCGGCGATCATCGTTGTCGGAAAGATTGTCGCAACCCCGGAGGCCAAGCAGCCGCTGGAGATGCAGGTTCTTCGGGCAGAGGTGGAAGGAGAATCCACGCCGGATTATCCGCTGCAGAAGAAGCGACACACCTTCGAATATCTGCGGACCATCCCGCATCTGCGCGTGCGCACCAATACCTTTGAGGCAGTGATGCGGGTACGCTCCCTGGCAGCCTACGCCATTCACCGGTTTTTCCAGGAGCGGGATTTCGTCTATGTACACGCTCCGGAGATTACGGGGAGTGACGCAGAGGGCGCCGGAGAGATGTTCCAGGTGACGACACTGGATCTGGAGAATCTTCCCCGCAAGGAAGACGGCAGTGTGGACTATTCGCAGGATTTCTTCGGGAAGCCTACGAATCTCACGGTGTCCGGGCAGCTGGATGTGGAGACCTATGCCTTTGCATTCCGCAACGTATATACCTTCGGCCCCACCTTCCGTGCGGAGAACTCGAACACGACCAGACATGCTGCGGAGTTCTGGATGATCGAGCCGGAGATCTGTTTTGCGGATCTGGAAGACGATATGAAGCTGGCCGAGGACATGCTCAAATACATCATCCGCTATGTCATGGAGAATGCGCCGGATGAGATGGCATTTTTCAACCAGTTTGTGGACAAGGGACTTCTGGAGAGACTGGAGCATGTGGCCTCCTCGGATTTCGGAAGAATCACCTATACGGAAGCGATAAAGATTCTGGAGCAGCACAACGACGAATTTGAGAACAAGGTCTATTGGGGCTGTGATCTGCAGACGGAGCACGAGCGGTTCCTCACGGAGAAGGAGTTCAAACGGCCGGTTTTCGTTACCGACTATCCGAAGGACATCAAGGCGTTCTATATGAAGCTGAATCCGGACGGCAAGACGGTGGCAGCCTGCGATTGTCTGGTTCCGGGCATCGGTGAGATCATCGGCGGCTCGCAGCGCGAGGATGATTTGTCCATCCTTGAGAGACGCATGGAGGAGCTGGGCATGGATAAGAGCCAGTACGGCTTCTACCTGGATCTGCGCCGCTATGGCTCGGTGCGGCATGCCGGCTTTGGCCTCGGCTTCGAGCGTGCCATTATGTATCTGACCGGGATGGAGAACATCCGTGATGTGCTGCCGTTCCCCCGGACCGTCGGAAACTGTGAGTTGTAATACCACCTTCCCCTTGGTGCAGACGATGGTTTGAAGGTAATTCAGGAAGTATGGTTCATGACAATTCGTTTTAGAAGACATCACAGGAATCGGGCGTTCCGCAGAAGATGCATCGGCGTGCTGCTGGCACTGGTCCTGGCGGCCGGTCCGTCGGCGGGCGTTCATGCATCGAGTGTAGACGCCCTCCGGAAGAAAACCAATGCAACGAAGAATCAGCTGAACGCAGCCCAGAGCGAGGCCTCCAGCTTGAAGAGTCAGGAGGCGGCGATCAACGCGGAGCTGGAGGAGAAGAACTCGCAGCTGGTGGAGATTCTGGCCAGCATTCAGATGCTGGAGGAGACCATCGCGGATCTTGAGGATCAGATCGCGGTGAAGCAGGAAGAATACGACGCGGCGAAGGCGGACGAAGAGGCCAGATACGAGGCGATGAAGCGGCGCATCAAATACATGTACGAGCAGGGGAACGCCACCTACGTGCAGATATTGATGAAGGCGACGTCCTTCTCGGATGTCCTCAACAAGGTGGATTACGTTGAGCAGCTCTATGAGTATGACCGCAGGAAGCTGGAAGAGTTTCAGGAAGTGCAGCGTCAGGTAGCGGAGATTCAGCAGCAGCTGGAAGAGCAGAAGGCGGAGCACGAGGAATCCAAGCGAGGCCTTGAGGGTGAGCAGGAGGCTCTGCAGGAAACGGTCGATGAGCTGGAGGCCAAGAATGAGGACATCAGCGCCCAGCTGGAGGAAGCGCAGGCTGCCGCTCAGGAGCTGGCTGCGCAGCTGAAGGCGCAGAATGCTGAACTCTCGGCCGCTGTGGAAGCGGAGGCAGCGAGGGCAGAGGCAGAACGGCAGGCCGCAGCCCAGAAGGCCGCAGAGGAAGCGGCGAAGAAGGCGGCAGAAGCGGCTGCGGGAAAGAGCAGTGACACGACCGCTGCCGAAGAAACCGCATCGGAGGATACAACGAAGGATTCCGAGGAAAAGGGGAGCTCTACATCGAGCACCTCGGCACCGGTGAACTCGAGCGGCGTGTCGGGACAGACCGTTGCCAGCTATGCGTGCCAGTTCGTGGGCAATCCATACGTGTACGGCGGCAACAGCCTGACCAACGGAACCGACTGTTCCGGCTTCACCTCTCTGGTGTATGCGCATTTCGGATATTCCATCGGACGAACCGATTCCTCACAGAGAAGCGCCGGAGTTGCGGTTGACTCTCTGGCCGATGCATTACCGGGAGACATCATCTGTTACCCGGGACATGTCGCACTTTACATCGGAAACGGCACCGTTGTGCATGCGAGCACGGCAGCGACCGGCATCAAATACAGTGCGGCGACCTATCGGGCGTACATCTGCATCCGCAGAGTGATTTATTAGGGAAACGGGCACGCAGATGCGCGCAATCCGATTACCGGACATTCAGCAATGTCCGGATGCCACGACATGAAGGACAATAAGGACAGCAGCGGAAAAAGAGAAAGGTGCGTATGGAAAGAGAATTGATCGTCGTGCTGGATTTCGGCGGACAGTATAAGCAGCTGATTGCCAGGAGAGTTCGTGAGAATCAGGTGTATTGCGAGATCCATCCCTACACCATTTCCCTGGAGAAGCTCAAGGCGATGCATCCGAAGGGCATCATTCTGACGGGCGGCCCCAACAGTGTTTATGAGGAGACCTCTCCCACGTACACGGCGGACCTGTTCGAGATCGGTGTCCCGATCCTGGGAATTTGCTATGGATCGCAGCTCATGGCCTATCGTCTGGGAGGAAGGGTGGCAACGGCTCCCGTCAGTGAATACGGACACACGAACACGCAGGTGGACGATGCAGGATCCGCGCTGTTCGACGGCGTGAAGAATGCATCCACGGTGTGGATGAGCCATACGGATTATATTGCGGAGGTACCGACCGGTTTTCACATCACGGCGCACACGGCGGATTGCCCGGTGGCTGCGATGGAGGATCCGGACCGGAAGCTTTACGCAGTGCAGTTCCATCCGGAGGTGGAGCATACCGAAGAGGGAATGAAGATTCTGCGGAACTTCGTGCGCGGCATCTGCGGCTGCAGCGGCAGCTGGGAAATGGCATCCTTTGCAGAGGATACCATCCGGGCGCTGCGTGAGAAGATCGGAGACGGAAGGGTTCTGCTGGGTCTTTCCGGCGGTGTGGATTCCTCGGTGGCAGCAGCACTTCTGGCAAAGGCCGTCGGCCGGCAGCTTACCTGTGTATTCGTAGACCACGGTCTCCTTCGCAAAAACGAGGGCGATGAGGTAGAGGCGGTTTTCGGGCCGAAGGGTAATTTTGAACTGAATTTTGTACGTGTCAATGCGGCAGAGCGGTTTTATAAACTGCTGGCCGGTGTGGAGGATCCGGAGCAGAAGCGCAAGATCATCGGCGCGGAGTTCATCAAGGTCTTCGAGGAGGAGGCCAGAAAGATCGGTCAGGTGGATTTCCTGGCACAGGGAACGATTTATCCGGACGTTGTGGAGAGCGGCGCCGTCGGCTCCGGCAGTGCCGTGATCAAGTCACATCACAATGTGGGAGGACTGCCGAAGAACGTGGACTTTAAGGAGATTGTCGAGCCCCTGCGCGACCTGTTCAAGGATGAGGTTCGCAGGACCGGCCTGGAGCTCGGACTTCCCAGAGCACTGGTGTTCCGGCAGCCGTTCCCCGGACCGGGACTGGGCGTGCGCATTGTGGGCGAGGTGACGGCACAGAAGGTCCGCATCGTACAGGATGCCGATGCCATCTTCCGGGAGGAGCTGGAGAAGGGCGGCATCGATATGGGAAAGGGGCAGTTCTTTGCTGCACTGACCAACATGCGCAGCGTTGGCGTCATGGGCGATGGCCGCACGTATGATTATGCCGTGGCCCTGCGAGGGGTTCTGACGTCAGATTTCATGACGGCGGAATCCGCAGAAATTCCGTGGAGCGTGCTGCAGATCTGTATGCGGCGAATCATCAATGAGGTGAAGGGCGTGAACCGCGTGCTCTATGATCTTACGAGCAAGCCGCCGGGAACCATCGAGCTCGAATAAACAAAAATGTTTCGTGAACCCAGCGTTTATGCGGGTTTGCGGCACTTCAAGAAGTCTTTTGATAACAAATTGATAACAATTACCATATGTTGGTTAAATTTTAAGTGAGCAGAAATCTTACAATTCTGTAAGATTTCTGCTCGTTTTTTGAAAGTGAAATGAAAGATTGTCCTGATACAATTTGGATGT
>CAVAUJ010000046.1:10791-19249 GCA_963591995.1 Succinivibrio sp. | reverse complement strand
ATAATGCGCAACGAAAAGGAGCCGTGTTCTTTCGAACATGGCTCCTTTTTAATTGTATATGAAGATGATACAATATTGACATTCCTATGTAACAAACGATAGACATACATTTACAGTCCGTGCAGGGGGCGTTTTTATGCGGCTGAACGATGCAGTACAAGAGCTGATTGCAAAATCCAAGGAAGAGAAGAGCTATCAGAAAACGCATATGGAGGAGGTTGCGCAGCAGTATAAGTCCATGGGAGATTCCGCCATGACAACCTGGGAGCCGACCGATGTGATTTCCGGCTTTCAGGTTCGCCCGGGAATCTATATGGAGAACGGTGCCAACCAGATTCCGGGCGGTGTGAGCTTCACCATTTCCTCCCTCGGTGCGACCGCCTGTGAGCTTCTCCTTTACCATCGAAAGGAGAAGGTTCCCTACGCCATTATTCCGATTCCGGACAGCTACCGCATCGGAAAGGTGTGGTCCATCATCGTGTTCGGGCTGAACGTCGAGGATTTTGAATACAGCTACCGGATGGACGGTCCCTGGGATCCCGCCAAGGGGCTTTTGTTCAACAAGAACAATGAGCTGCTGGACCCCTATGCAAGAGCAGTGGTGGGGCAGCGCAAATGGGGAGAGAAAAAACGTCAGGCCGGCTCCTATCACGCCCGGGTGGTGAAGAATAATTTCGTCTGGGACACCTCGAAATTTCCGAATACCAGGATGGAGGATTCCGTCATTTATGAAATGCACGTCCGGGGCTTCACCAAGGATCCGTCCAGCGGCGTCACCTATCCGGGAACCTTTGCCGGCATCATTGAGAAGATTCCTTATCTCAAGGATCTGGGCGTGACCGCCGTGGAGCTGATGCCGATCTTTGAATTCGATGAGGTGGCCAACGGCCATACCTATAACGGCGAACGCCTCTATGAGTATTGGGGCTACAATACCGTAGCCTTTTTCGCTCCCAACACCAGCTACGCCGCCTCTGCGGAATACAACCGCGAGGGACGCGAATTGAAGGAAACCATTCAGCTGCTGAAGGAAAACGGCATTGAGGTCATTCTGGATGTCGTCTTCAATCACACGGCGGAGGGCGGCGAGGGCGGCCCGTTTATTTCCTTCAAGGGCATCGACAACAACATCTACTATATGCTGACGCCGGACGGGAAGTATTATAATTTCTCCGGCTGCGGCAATACCATGAATTGCAATCATCCCATCGTGCAGAGCTTCATCGTGGAGTGTCTGCGCTATTGGGTGACAAGGTTTCACGTGGACGGCTTCCGCTTCGATCTTGCCAGCATTCTCGGCCGGGCTGCGGACGGTACGCCGCTGCAGGATCCGCCTCTGCTGAAAAAGCTGGCCTATGATCCGATCCTCGGCAATGTGAAGCTGATTGCGGAGGCCTGGGATGCCGGCGGTATGTACCAGGTGGGTTCCTTCCCGGCATACAACCGCTGGGCGGAGTGGAACGGCAAGTACCGTGACTGCATGCGGGATTTCCTGAAGGGAAATTACTGGAACGCGCCGGAGGCTGCGGTCCGCATGACCGGCTCGATGGACCTGTATTACGGCGTTTACATGGGCTATACCAGCTCCGTGAATTTCCTGACCTGTCATGACGGCTTCACGCTGTATGATCTGTATGCCTACAACCACAAGCGCAATGAGGCAAACGGCTGGGAGAATTCCGACGGCTCCAATGACAATCGCTCCTGGAATTGCGGCGCAGAAGGGGAAACAGACGATCCTGCCGTGAATGCATTGCGCTTTCAGATGATGCGCAATGCCATCACAACCCTTATGTGCAGCCGCGGGACGCCCATGATCCTGGCCGGCGATGAATTCGGTAACACACAGTACGGCAACAACAACGGCTATTGTCAGGACAATGAAATTTCCTGGCTGAACTGGAATTTTCTGGAGAAGAACCGCAGCTTTTACGAGTTCTACAAGGGTGTGATTGCTTTCCGCAAAGAGCACCCCTGTATCAGCCGCAAGATGGAGCCGGCCCGCTGCGGCTTCCCGGATGTGTCGGTCAACGGCGGCGATCCTGCCTTTCACGAGGTGACCGTCCAGACCAAGACGCTCGGCGTCCTGTATGCCGGCTATGACGCAGACCGGCAGAAGGATGATGTCGTTTATGTTCTGGTGAATTCTCACTGGGAGAACACCTCGGCAAGGGTTCCGGATCTGCCCGAGGGAATGTCCTGGCGTGTTGCCATCGATACGGCGGCCGTCAACTGTGAAGGCTATCTTCCCGCATCACGGGTGCCGGTTGCCGGCGGGAGAGTGGCGCTGGCGGGGCGCGGCGTTGTTGTCCTCGTGGCGGAAACAGGAGCGGTTTGAAGCGGAGGCGGATATGTTGAAGATTCTGGTGGTAGACGATGAAGAGCGCATGCGCAAGCTCGTGCACGATTTCCTTGCCAGATCCGGCTATGAGGTGTATGAAGCGTCCAATGGGGTTGAGGCTCTGGATGTCTATGACCGCCACCCGGACATCGCACTTGTGATTCTGGACGTTATGATGCCGCAGCTGGACGGCTACGGCGTCACGAGACAGATCCGTAAGACATCCAAGGTTCCCATTATCATGCTGACAGCAAAATCCGAGGAACAGGATGAGCTGCAGGGGTTTGAGCTGGGCGTCAGCGATTATGTGCGCAAGCCCTTCAGCCCGCGCATTCTGGTTGCCCGTGTGGAGGCATTGCTGGCACGGGAAGGGCACGGCAGGGATACGGAGAGACTGGAGAGCAGCGGCATCATCATCGATAAAGCCGCGCATCAGGTTACCATCGACGGCAAGCCTGTCGAGCTGTCCGCCAAGGAGTTTGAATTGATGACGTATTTCCTGGAGAACAGCGGCCGCGCTCTTTCCAGAGAACAGATTCTCAACCATGTCTGGAATTACGATTATTACGGAGATGCGCGCACCATTGACACACACGTAAAGAAGCTGCGCAGCAAGATGGGTGAAAAGGGCGAGCTCATCAAGACCATCTGGGGGCTCGGATATAAATTCAGCCCTGCAGAGCAGCCGCCCGCCGATGATCCGCGGTAGGAAGGGGGAAGGTGTATTCCGATGAAATTGCGAAGAGGCTTTCCGTTTCCATCCCCAAAAACCAATCTTGACCGTGCAAGGGATGCCGCAGAGGGGGCATCCTTTTTTTCGATTCAATGGGAGTTTGCCGCTCTTTTCTTCGGCCTGATGGCCGGAGCGATTGCCCTGATTCTGCTCGTCAATACGGCCTTTCTGGAGCGCTACTACAACCGGGAGAAGCAGGAAACGCTCAAAGAAACCTATGTACGGCTGGAGGAGGCGGCCTCTTCCAATTCCATTGCGTCCATTGCCTTCGGCAGAGAGCTGACGCGGATTGCCGACAAGGACAACATCAGCATTCTCGTCATTGACGAAGAGTCGAAGACCGTTCGTTCCATGTGCCAGGATCTGGATACCATGATGATGCGCATGTGGGACAATCTGCTGGAGAACACGGACCAGCTTCCGGAGGATTTCGACGAGACACGGGTGCAATCTTGGCAGGCAGACCGTCATGCGCCGGATTATTACATCGTACAGACCCTTCTGGACGAGAAGAATACCAGGGTGCAGGTGGTCCTCGACAAGGCCTCCGGGACACAGTTCATGGAGCGCTGGGGAATGCTCTCCAACGGATCCTATTATCTTCTGCGCACGGCAATGGACTCTTTGCGCACCAATGCCGGTATTGCCAACCGTTTCATTCTGCTTGCCGGGGGATTCGTGGTGGTCCTTGGGTTTGCGGTGGCATTGCTGCTGTCCGGACGCATCACAAGGCCCATTCTGGAGATGGCTGAGCTGTCGCAGAAAATGAAACGACTGGATTTCTCTGCCAAATACCAGGGCACGGCGCACAATGAGATCGCGATTCTCGGAAAAAACATGAATGAAATGTCCGAGACGCTGGAGAGCACGATCTCGGAGCTTAAAAATGCCAATGCACAGCTGCTGCAGGATATTGAGCGCCGGAACCAGACAGAAATCATGCAGCGGGAATTCATATCCAATGTCACGCATGAGCTGAAGACCCCTCTTGCACTGATCCAGGGCTATGCCGAGGGACTGCAGGACGGTCTCGCAGAGGAAAAGGAGGATCGTGATTATTATTGCAGCGTCATTGTCGATGAAACCCGCAAAATGAACGGAATGGTACAGAAATTTCTCGCGCTGACGCACCTGGAGTTCGGACAGGACAACGAGCTCAATTATGAGAATTTCGATCTGCTGGAGTTGATTCAGGGATATCTGCGAACGTCGGAGCTGCTGCTTCAAAGCCATGAGATTCAGGTACGCCTGGAGCAGACCGAACCGGTTTATGTCTGGGGAGATCCCTTTTATGCCGAAGAAGTGTTCCAGAATTACTTTACCAATGCAGTGAATCACTGTGACGGAGAGAAAGTGATTGACATACGTTTCGAACGAAAGGAAAATAAGGTTCGAGTTTGTGTCTTCAATACCGGTTCTCCCATTCCGGAGGAATCGCTTTCCAGAATCTGGGATAAATTTTACAAGGTGGACAAGGCGCGTACCAGAGAATACGGCGGCTCCGGCGTAGGACTTTCGATTGTGAAGGCCATTATGGAGCTGATGCACGAAGCGTACGGTGTCTGCAATCATGAAAACGGCGTCGAATTCTGGTATGAATTTTCCACCCGATGACAACAGGAGAAAAAGATGAAAGCTGCGATTATCGATTACGGTGCAGGGAATATCCGCAGTGTGGAAAATGCGCTTCATACGCTGGGCGTCTGTTCGCAGACAACCTCGGATCCGGCTGTGATTGCGGGGGCGGATCATGTCATCCTGCCGGGAGTCGGTTCCTTCGGCGATGCCATGCAGCACCTGCGGGAGCGCGGATTGGAGGATGTGATTCATCATGTCTGTGAGAAGGGAACCCCCTTTCTGGGAATTTGCCTCGGATTGCAGATTCTCTTCGACGAGAGCGAGGAGAGTCCCGGCGTTCGCGGTCTTTCCATCCTGAAGGGGCGGGTGGTCCGTTTTCCGTCGGATCTGCCGGATTCCTTCCGGAGGGCATCGGGGGCAGCGAATGCGGTTCTGAAGGTACCGGAGATCGGCTGGAATGCGCTGCAGTATCCGGGATCGACCGCCTGCGGCCCGGAGAAAAGAACAACCGGACGGCTGTTCCGGGGAATTCCGGAGGGAAGCTATGTCTATTACGTGCATTCTTACTACCTCCGGGCGGAGGATCCGTCCATTGTAACGGCGAGATCGGAATACGGCATCGGCTTTGATGCCAGCGTGGAATACGGAAATGTGTTCGCCTGCCAGTTTCATCCGGAGAAATCAGAGCGCATCGGCATGCAGATTCTCCGGAATTTTCTGCAGGTAAACGCTTGATCGGAGCGCAGCCGCGGTCCGGAATATTCACGGCAACAGATACCGAAGGAGAAGGCACAGGATGCTGACCAAACGAATCATTCCCTGTCTGGATGTAAAGGACGGACGTGTCGTAAAGGGTGTTAATTTTGTCCGGCTCAAGGATGCCGGAGACCCGGTGGAAATCGGAGCGGCCTATTCCCGCGCCGGCGCAGATGAACTGGTTTTCCTGGACATTACGGCTACCAGCGATGCAAGAGATACGGTGACCGATATGGTGCGCCGCGTGGCGGAAAACGTATTCATTCCCTTCACGGTGGGAGGCGGAATCCGCACCGTAGAAGACATGAAAGCCATCCTGCGGGAGGGAGCGGATAAGATTTCCGTGAATTCCGCCGCTGTGAAGAGACCGGAACTGATCGCCGAGGGAGCGGAGAAGTTCGGCAGCCAATGCATCACGGTGGCCATAGACGCAAGGCGCCGGAGCGACGGAGACGGCTGGACGGTTTATGTTGCCGGTGGACGCACGGACACGGGAATGGACGCCGTGGAATGGGCCGGCAGAGTGCAGGAGCTGGGAGCAGGAGAGATTCTCCTCACCAGCATGGACGGGGACGGCACAAAGGCGGGCTATGACATCGCATTGACAAGGGCCGTTTCCGACGCGGTGCGCATTCCGGTGGTGGCTTCCGGCGGAGCGGGAACGAAGGAGCATTTTCTGGAGGCTCTGACCGACGGCGGAGCGGACGCGGCGCTGGCGGCGTCCCTGTTTCATTACAAGGAGCTGGAGATTGCGCAGGTCAAGGAATACCTGCGGGAGCATAAGGTGCCGGTCCGGCTGTAGACATTCACTGCTTTGCGAGGGAGAGAGAAAAATGGAAAACGAGGCCATACACAATACGGTCACACACAATAAGGTGTGCGGAGATGCACAGCCGCAGCGGGTGCTGCACTTTTTCGAGGAGATCTGCAGAATCCCGCACGGCTCCTATCATATAGAAGAGATCAGCAACTATCTGACGGCCTTTGCACAGGAGAGAGGGCTGGAGTACCTTCAGGATTCCTCCTTTAATGTGATCATCCGAAAGGATGCGACAAAGGGTGCCGCGAGTCGGGAGACACTGATCCTTCAAGGGCACATGGACATGGTGCTCGAGAAGGAGAAGGACTGTCCGCTGGATCTGGAAACCCAGCCCATCGTGCTGCGGTGTGACGGAGAATATCTTTATGCGGAGGGAACCACCCTTGGCGGAGACGACGGCATTGCTGTTGCCATGATGCTGGCCCTGCTGGATGACGACACCATCGCGCATCCGCCGCTGGAATGTGTTTTCACCGTCAACGAGGAGGTCGGACTGCAGGGGGCGACGGCATTGGATGCCAGCGTTCTTTCCGGCCGCCGGATGATCAATCTCGATTCGGAAAAAGAAGGGGTTTTCATCGTCGGCTGTGCCGGCGGAGCGGAAGAAAATGTGGTACTTCCTCTCAAAAGGAAGGCGCATGCCGGGAGACGGCTGACCCTTACGATTGAGGGGCTGCTGGGTGGACATTCCGGGGAATGCATCAACCTTGGCAGAGCCAATGCCGATCTGCTGATGGGGAGGATTCTGCACAGGCTGGAGGAGAAAGAGAAGCTTCGTCTGATTTCTCTGGAGGGCGGCCGGCGCGACAACGCGATTCCGCGCAGCTGCACCGCAGAGCTGCTGCTGAAAAAGAAGACCGATCCTGCGCGGATAGAGGAGCTGATTTCCGGTTGGATGGAACAGCTTCGGGCGGAATATGCGCAGGTCGATCCGGACATCACCTGGTCCCTGACCTGGGGTGAAGCGAACGGAGAGCAGGTACGGGCGATCACCCGAACAGATACCGGGAAGATCATCGATTACCTGATGCTGGTGCCAAACGGCATCATGGAAACGGAACCCGGCCTGGATAATCTTCCGCGGACATCCGTGAATCTCGGAATTCTCAGGACAACAAAGACGCATCTGGAGATGGTGCACATGGCCCGTTCCAGCGTGGAATCCCAGAAGGAGCATCTCCTGGAAAGAATCCATCTGCTGGCCTGCACGCTTGGCGGAGACAGCAGAACGGAGCATTCCTATCCGGCCTGGGAACGGAAGAGCCACTCGGCGCTTTGTGACAAAATGGCCGGGATTTACGAAGGCCTGACCGGAGAGAAGCCGCAGGTCGCGGTTTTCCATGCCGGTCTTGAATGCGGATTGTTCACAGATAAGATCAAGGATCTGGACTGCCTTTCCATGGGACCTGATATGATGAACGTTCACACATCGGAAGAGAAGCTTTCTCTTTCCTCGGTGCAGCGAACCTGGGCTTTCCTCCTCGAGGTTCTGAAGGCGATTTAGTGCATCAATTTTTCCTTTCGGATAACCACGATGCGTGCCGGATGCTTCCGGCAAATCCGCTTCTCGGAAAGGTGAGAGATATGGCAGGGATTACCAATGACTGGCTGCCTGCTCTGGAGAGTGAATTCCGGCAGCCCTATTATCGTCAGCTTTATACCTTTGTACAGCGGGAGTATCAGACAAAGGTTGTCTATCCTCCTGCGGAGGATATTTTCAACGCATTGCATCTGACACCGCTCGCAAAGGTGAAGGTGGTGATCCTGGGACAGGATCCTTACCACGAGCCGGGGCAGGCACACGGCCTGTGTTTTTCCGTGCTGCCATCGCAGCAGACGCTGCCGCCCTCCCTTGTCAACATTTACAAGGAGCTTCATGACGATGTCGGCTGCCGCATGCCGGACAACGGTTATCTGGTGCACTGGGCGGAGCAGGGTGTGCTCATGCTGAACACGGTTCTGACCGTGCGTGCGCATGCCGCCAATTCCCATAAAGGACAGGGGTGGGAGCAATTCACCGATGCCATTCTGCGGGCCGTGAACGAACAGGATCGTCCGATTGTCTTCATGCTCTGGGGCTCGCAGGCCCAGGCCAAAATCCCCATGCTGACCAATCCCCGGCATTTGATCCTCCGGGCTCCGCACCCGAGCCCGCTGTCCGCCTACCGGGGCTTCTTCGGGTGCGGGCACTTTTCCAAGTGCAATCGCTTTCTGACGGAGAACGGGGCAG
>CAVAUJ010000046.1:0-10705 GCA_963591995.1 Succinivibrio sp. | reverse complement strand
CTGGTCAAATGTGAGAAACCTGTGCTAAAATTAGCAGCGGCTAATTTGTATACAAAAATACAAGAATGCAAGGATGTCGGTGCCTCTACCGCAGCCCCTTGGCACAGGCAGCATGCAATAAGTCTGCAGATGGAGAATTATTATGGAAAAGACAGCATTTCTGACGAAGGAGAAGGCAGAAGAAATCGCAGCATCCGGCCATCCCACCCCGTTTCATATCTATGATGAAAAGGGGATCCGGAGGAATTGTGCGGCGGTGCGCGAGGCTTTTGCCTGGAACCCCGGCTTCCGGGAATATTTTGCGGTGAAGGCAACGCCCAATCCCTATATCATGCAGATCATGCAGGATTACGACATGGGCTTTGACTGCTCCTCCGAGGCGGAGCTGGTGCTCTCGGAGGCCGTGGGTGCGGACGGTGCGCACATCATGTTTTCCTCCAATGAGACGCCGGATCGGGAGTATGTAAAGGCGAGAGAGCTGGGCGCCATCATCAATCTGGATGATATTACGCACATCGCTTCGCTGGAGAAGCTCTTCGGAGATACGTTCCCCGAGACCATGTGCTGCCGCTTTAATCCGGGCGGTGTGTTCCGTCTGAGCAACGGTATTATGGATAACCCCGGTGATTCCAAATACGGCATGACCCGGGAGCAGCTTTTCGAAGCATACCGTCAATTGAAGGCACACGGTGTGAAGAATTTCGGGATCCATGCCTTTCTTGCCTCCAATACGGTCAGCAACGAATATTATCCGCAGCTGGCAGAACAGCTGTTCACGCTGATCAAGGAGATACATGAGGCGCTGGACATTCATTTTGCGTTTGTAAACCTTTCCGGCGGCGTAGGGGTTGCCTACCGGCCGGAGGATACACCGAATGACATCCGCATCATCGGGGAGGGTGTCCATGAGGTGTATGACCGGGTGCTGGTGCCGGCCGGGATGGGAGATTGCGCCATCTATACCGAGATGGGTCGCTTCATGCTGGCTCCTTACGGCGCTCTGGTGACACGCGCCATTCATGAAAAGCACATTTACAAGGAATACATCGGTGTGGATGCCTGCGCCGCCAATCTGATGCGCCCGGCCATGTACGGCGCGTATCATCACATCACGGTCCTGGGAAAGGAAAATTCTCCTGCAGACCATGTGTACGATGTCGTCGGCTCGCTGTGTGAGAACAACGATAAATTTGCAGTGGACAGGAGTCTTCCGGAGATTGCGATGGGAGACCTCCTCTACATCCACGACACCGGCGCCCACGGCTTCGCCATGGGCTACAACTACAACGGCCGCCTCTGGAGTGCGGAGCTCCTTCTGAAGGAGGACGGCTCGGTGAAGGAAATCCGCAGAGCGGAGACGTTGCGCGACTATTTTGCAACTTTTGATCAGACAGAGTTTGCACAAACACTTTTGAAATGATATAATAGCGTTTGTCTGTTTGGAATACGGACGGACGCTGTGAGCCGGAGTGGCGGAATGGTAGACGCGACAGACTCAAAATCTGTTTTCTGAAAGGGAGTGAGGGTTCGAGTCCCTTCTCCGGCATAACAAAAGGGCATCGGAGGATCTTTGTGATCTTCCGGTGCCCTTTTGCTATGCCTTGCGGGATCGTGGCGCAGGATCTGCATTGTGCTGCGCCTTGCGGGGAGTCACGGCGCAGGAGCTGCAGCCTGCTGCGTGCGCGGAGAATAGGCAATGCGGACGTTGATGTCCTGATTGTAGTTGCCGAAGGATTTGCCGAAGATCGTCACGCCTCCCGCGTTGGCGGCCTCTTCGGGAGCGGCAATGCGGAATTTAATGGTGCTGCTGTCTGTGAAATGAAAGGAATCAATGGTTACATCGGACTTTTGCACACCGTCCACGAAGGTCCCCTGCCGGTTGATCTGCAGGATCTTCATGAGGCCGTATTGGTTCCAGTCCGGAAACCACCAATCCGGCGTCAGGATGCCCCTGCGGTCTCCAAAGTCCCCCGGGGAGGTCCACATGGCAACGTTTACATTGTTGATGTAAAAATAGATGTCCGACGGCCAGTTGTTGTTGACGCCCGGCGCCTCGGAGCAAAGCTCCAGCGAGAAGCACAGCTCATCGATGTTCTGTCCGTAGGGAATGAAATTCGGAACCGCATATTCCACGTATCCCTTTGTAAACCACAGAATATCCGCTTCAAAACGATCGTCGTGAAAGAAATACCGGCGATCATCCACGGTGCCGATCACATGTTCCTTGGAAGCAAGACCGCAGGTTGGATACACATCGCAGTCACAATAGTGGCCGACCGGAATGGAGGTGCGGTAGACCCTCTGGCAGGCGATGCCGTGATTGAATTCAATCAGAATTTTGTCCTGATGAACGGAACAGATTTTCTGGTTGCCGCGGCCGCCCTGCTGCGGGGTCACCCGGATGAGGCCGCACTCCTCCAACAGACGCACGTGACTTGTGAGCGCTCCGCCGGTGATGTTCAGCCGGGCGGCCAGCTCCTTCATGCTGAGAGCATTCTCCTCCAGCAGGAGCGTGAGGATGCGCACACGGATTTCCGATCCGAGTGCCTTAAAAACAGGAAGGCCGTCCTCCAGACGTGTGATTTGCAGCATATCTGTCCCCTTTTCTCTCTTGATGCGGAATACGGTCGATATCCGTTTCTCTCAACCATTCTACTGTGCGGTTTTGTTTAAGGCAACGGAAAAAGGAGAATATACCCTGCGTCAATCGGCAAAAATCCATAAGGAGACACACGATTATTTAGAAAAATCAAAAGTATTAAGAATTTCCTAAAGATTAGATTGACATGCTTCCGCCACGAATTGTATATTGGAGCTGCAAGGGGCAGAAACGCAGACACTGCCTGGGATTTTTACAGCAACGGTTTCGATAAACGGTTGCGATGAATTCAAGGAAGGGGGAACGGGAAATGGCGCGGAAAACCAGACTGATCGTCGACAGGGATTTTAAGATCGGTGAGATCGATCGGAGAATCTACGGATCCTTCATCGAGCATTTGGGCAGAGCGGTTTACAACGGAATTTATCAGCCGGATCATCCGACGGCCGATGAAATGGGCTTTCGCCGGGATGTGATCGACCTTGTTCGCGAGCTGAATGTCCCCATTGTCCGGTATCCGGGCGGGAATTATGTTTCGAATTTTTACTGGGAGGACTCGGTGGGACCGCTGGCGGAACGGAAGGCGAGACTGGATCTTGCCTGGCGGACCTACGAGCCGAACACCATCGGGATCAATGAGTTTTCAAAATGGGCGGAAAAGGCCGGCACGGATATCATGATGGCCGTGAATCTCGGAACAAGAGGAACGGCCGATGCGTTGAATCTTCTGGAATATTGCAATCTGGATACCCGTTCCCATTATGCCGACCTTCGGAGATCCCACGGAGATAAAGATCCCTACGGCATCAAGCTCTGGTGCATGGGAAATGAAATGGACGGTCCCTGGCAGATGGGACATAAGGAGGCAAAGGAGTACGGACATCTGGCGGCAGAAACCTCCAAGGCCATGAAGACCATGGATCATTCCATTGAAACCGTGGTCTGCGGCTCTTCCAACGTAGGAATGCCGACCTTCGGCAAGTGGGAGTCCGCTGTGCTCGAGGAAGCCTATGACTACGTGGATTATGTGTCCCTGCACCAGTATTGGGGAAATCCGGACGGCGATACGGCGGAATTCTTTGCCATGTCCGATGATCTCGATTATTTCCTGAAGTCGGTGATTGCGGCCTGCGATTATGTAAAGGCGGTGAAGCACGGCAAAAAGGACATCCATCTGTCCTTTGATGAGTGGAATGTCTGGTATCACTCCACGGTGCAGGACAATGAGGACATGGAGAGCCTTCCGTGGAGGTCGCACCCGCATCTTCTGGAGGATATCTACAACTACGAGGATGCCATTGTCGATGCACTCGCCCTGATCAAGTTCCTGCAGCACGCGGACCGTGTGAAGATCGCCTGCCTGGCGCAGCTGGTAAATGTCATTGCACCCATCATGACAGAGGACGACGGTCCGGCATGGCGACAGACCATCTTCTATCCCTTCTATCTGGTGTCCAGATACGGCAGGGGGACGGCGCTGCGCCCGGTGCTGCACGGCGACGATCACGCAACGAGCCGGCACGATCACGTTACGGATGTGGAGGCTGTCTCGGTCTACCGGGAGGACGAACAGGTTGCCATCTTCGCCGTCAACCGGAACACCGAAGAGCAGGTGGAGTTCGAGGCGGATCTTCGCGGCTTCGAAGGCTTTTGTCCTACGGAATTCTGGGCATTGGAAAATACGGACATGAAGGCGGTCAATTCTCCGGAGCAGGAGACGGTCAAGCCGGTCCTGCGTACCGATTATCGCTGGGATAACGGCACCCTCCGTGCGATGCTGCAGCCCGCGAGCTTTGTTACCATTGTCATGCGCAAACAGAAAGGCGGTATGATTCGATGACGAAACTATTCATCAACGAGAACAGAAAAAAAGGACACATCAACCCCGAGATTCAGGGACAGTTTTCCGAGCACCTCGGCCGCGGCATCTACGAGGGACTCTACGTTCGTCCGGATTCGGGCATCGAGAACGTCAACGGGATGCGCACGGATGTCGTCGAGGCGCTGAAGGAGATGAAGGTGCCGCTGCTGCGCTGGCCGGGCGGATGCTTTGCCGATGAGTATCACTGGAAGGACGGCATCGGTCCCAAGGAAGGCCGTAAGAAAATGATCAATACGCACTGGGGCGGTGTTCTGGAGGACAACAGCTTCGGCACGCATGAATTTTTCGAGCTGACCAGACAGCTTGGGTGCAAAACCTACATCAACGGCAATCTCGGCTCCGGCACCGTACAGGAAATGTCTGAGTGGATTGAATACATGACGTTTGACGGCGTTTCCCCCATGACGCAGCTGCGCAAGGAGAACGGGCACGAGGAGCCGTGGCGCGTGGATTATTTCGGCATCGGCAATGAGAACTGGGGATGCGGCGGCAACATGACACCGGAATACTACGGCAATCTCTACCGGAGATACCAGACCTACTGCCGTCAGTTCCATCCCGACAAGCCCTTCCTCAAGGTCTGCGGCGGGCCGAACGTGGCGGACACCAACTGGACGCAAAAGGTATTGGAGACCTGCTTTGCGCCGCCTGCGGGGGCTGCCAGCCACGGCTTCATGGATCTGATCAGTATCCACTATTATGTGCATCCGGGCGGATGGGAGAACAAGGGCTCCGCAACAGAGTTCACAAAGGATATGTTCTACCAGACCATGGAGAAAACCCTCTATACCGAGGATCTGCTCAAGCTCCACGGCGACATTCTGGACACCTTTGATCCGGAAAAGAAGATCGGCTTTTCGTTTGATGAATGGGGCGGATGGTATGAGGTGGAGCCCGGAACCAATCCCGGCTTTTTGTACCAGCAGAACACCATGCGGGATGCCCTGATTGCGGGTGTAACGCTGAATATCTTCAACCGGCATTGCGACCGTGTAAAGCTGGCGTGCCTTGCCCAGATGATCAATGTCATTCAGTCCGTCATTCTGACCGACGGCGAGAAGATGATTCTGACGCCCACCTACCATGTGTTCCATATGTACAAGGATCACCAGGATGCCGAGCTTCTGGATTCCATGCTGCTGGAAAACGGAGAAACCGGAAACGAGGCACACCCGCTTCCTGCGCTGTCGGAATCGGTCTCCGAAAAGGACGGCGTTGTCACGGTCACCATCGCCAACATGGATCCGGACAAGAGCTATCCCCTTACCGTGGAATTCGCGGGCAGAAAGCCTGCGGGCGTCGAGGGCCGCGTCGTGACGGAGGAGATGCATGCACACAACACCTTTGAAGAGCCTGCCGCGGTGACGGAAAAGGAGCTGACCGGCATTGCGCTCACCGACAGAGGCTGCACGCTTACCGTACCGCCCTGCTCCGTTGTGAAGCTCCGCATACAGTAAGGTCCCGCCCACCCTGCGGTCCGAACCGCTCCCGCAGCCGGGCTTTCCAAAAGTCAGGGATGCGGAGTACAGCACATCTATGTTGAACAGGATCCGGGCCGAAGGGCCCGGATTTTTTTGACACGCACCCTCCGAAAAAAGTTCTGCGTTATTTGGCCGGTTATTTTGCAAACGATGTACTGGGACGGTGCAAAGAGCCGCAGAGGAACAGGAGACGGAAAGGAGACCGGAGTGAAAGAGCATTGCATCCGTTGTCTGCTGGAGGAAATCGATCCGCAGAAATATGAGGCGGACATCAAAAGACTGTTAAGCGGTATGGACCGCAGTGAGAAGGTGTCGGAGGAAGAGTACCGCAGAAGGCTGGAGGTCTGCAGAGCGTGCGATTATCTCTCAAGGGGAACCTGCAACGCCTGCGGCTGCTATGTGGAGCTTCGCGCGGCAGGGAAGAGAAGCCGCTGTCCGTATAAGAAATGGCAGCTTCGATGAAAATCATGTTGACAAGCCATTGCACGGTGTAGTATTGTATCACCAACGCAAAACCTAGTAAACAAATAGGAATGGACGAGAACATGAGCATTCGAATGACGGAACTGGATCGATGGAATTATCGCTTCGGGCGAATGTGCCGGTTACAGGTTGTTTTTTGATGAGAAGAGACCAACAGACCGATTACCGCACATACAAAAGGAGATTATACCATGAGCCAGCATGAATTTAAGTTTGAAACCAAGCAGCTTCACGTAGGACAGGAGCAGGCCGATCCGGCAACGGATTCCAGGGCAGTCCCGATTTATCAGACAACCTCCTATGTGTTCCACAACGCACAGCACGCAGCAGATCGTTTCGCACTCCGTGATGCCGGCAATATTTATGGTCGTCTGACGAACTCGACGCAGGGCGTATTCGAGGAGCGGATTACGGCACTGGAGGGAGGCGTCGGCGGACTCGCGCTTGCTTCCGGCGCAGCAGCGGTCACCTATGCCATCACGGCTCTGGCACACGCCGGACAGAATGTTGTCGCGCAGACCACCATTTACGGCGGCTCCTACAACCTGCTCAAGCATACCCTGCCCAACTACGGCGTAACCGCCAAGTTTGTGAATACCCGGAACCTGGAGGAGGTAGAGGCTGCCATCGATGAGAATACCCGCGCGGTATACATTGAGACGCTGACCAATCCCAACGCCGATATCCCGGACATCGAAGCCATTGCTGACATTGCACATCGTCATGGACTGCCGCTGGTCATTGACAATACCTTCGGAACTCCTTACCTGATCCGTCCCATTGAATACGGAGCGGACATCGTGATTCATTCCGCAACGAAATTCATCGGCGGGCACGGCACCACGCTTGGCGGCATCATCGTCGACGGCGGCACCTTTGACTGGGCTTCCAGCACTCTGTTCCCGCAGTTCACGGAGCCGAACGAATCCTACCACGGGGTATCCTTTGTACAGGCGGCAGGCAAGGCTGCGTACGTAACCTACATTCGCGCGATCATTCTCCGGGATGAGGGAGCTGCCATTTCTCCCTTCAACGCCTTCCTGCTGCTCCAGGGCACCGAGACGCTCTCCCTGCGTCTGGAGAGGCATTGGGAGAATACCAAGAAGGTTCTCGAGTATCTCACCGCGAGCCCTTATGTAAAGAGCGTAAACCATCCGGCACTTGCGGATCACCCGGATCATGCACTGTTCGAGAAGTATTTCCCGAACGGGGGAGGCTCCATCTTTACGTTTGACATCAACGGCGGACAGAAGGAGGCCTTTGCCTTCATCGACCATCTGCAGATTTTCTCTCTTCTGGCCAATGTAGCGGATGTGAAGTCGCTGGTGGTTCATCCTCTGACGACAACACATGCGGAATTGTCGGAGGAGGAGGCTGCGGAGCAGAACATTCTTCCCTCCACCATCCGCCTCTCCATCGGTACGGAGAACATTGACGACATTCTCTGGGATCTGGATCAGGCGCTCAAGGCAGCCTTTGAGGCATAAAGCATCACATCAACGGAATAACAGGAACAGCCGTGCGATTTCTCCGGGAGGAGAAGCCGCACGGCTGTTTTGTTCCGCTTTGTATGGCTCCGATGACACCGCACCGGCGGATTTCAGTTCTGCCGCAGACGCCGGAGGTCATCAAAGAAGGACGGATAGCTGATGTTCACGCAGCCGGCATCGTCCAGCGTGGTCTCACCTTCTGCAATCAGGGATGCCACGGCGAACGACATGGCGATGCGGTGATCCCGGAAGGTACGGATTTCCGCTCCGTGCAGGGGAGCGCCGCCTTCAATGATCATGCCGTCCGGCTGCGCGGTAATCCGGCAGCCCATGGCCGACAGCCCCTCCGTCATCGCGGCGATGCGGTCGGATTCCTTGACCTTAAGCTCTGCGGCATCCCGAATCACGGTGGTTCCGTCCGCAGCGGCAGCCATAACGGCAATCACGGGCAGTTCATCGATGAGTGCGGGAATCATGGCTCCTTCTATCGTTGTTGCGTGAAGCGAGGCGCTGCGGATGAGAAGATCGGCTGCCGGCTCGGCCGCACGGCTCTCATTCATCACGGTGATGTCCGCGCCCATGGCCCTTGCAACCCGGAGGATGCCGTCCCGCGTCTCGTTCATGCCGACATTCCGGATGAGAATCTCGGAGCCGGGGACGAGGCTGGCTGCCGCAATGAAATAGGCGGCGGAAGAGATGTCGCCGGGGACCGTGATCTGCCCGGGAGAAAAGAGCTCCTCGGCAGGTGTAACGGAAACCTGATGGCCTTCCGACAGCTCTTCGATGGCAGGTGCATGGCCAAAGGCCGCCAGCATTCTCTCCGTATGGTCCCGCGAAATGACCGGCTCAATGACCGTTGTGGTTCCCTCCGCGTAGAGCCCTGCGCAGAGGATGGCGGACTTTACCTGCGCCGAGGCAACCTTGGTGCGGAAGGTGATGCCGTGCAGCGGTTTTCCTGTGATTTTAAGCGGGGCACATCCGTCGTCGTTCAGGCTTACAATATCGGCACCCATTTCACGCAGCGGCTCCATCACGCGCTTCATGGGACGCCTGTTCACGGAAGCATCTCCGGAAATATAAGCGGTAAAGTGCTGCGGCGCCAGAAGACCGCTCATGATGCGCGTGGTGGTACCGCTGTTCTGCGAATACAGCGCAACGGGCGAGTGGGAAGGATACAGGCCGTGCAGGCCGGTGCCGTGCACAATAAGACGCCCGGGCTCCGTGAAATCCCGCTCAATGTAAATACCGAGTCTTGCAAAACAATCCATGGTGGCAAGACAATCTGCGCTCTCGAGAAAATGCGTGACAACGGTATCGCCCTTTGCCAGCGAGCCGAACATGACGGCGCGGTGCGAAATCGACTTATCGCCCGGAATATCCACCTCACCCTTTAAGGCAGCGGCAGGAGATAAGGTCATCGGCTGCAGGCAGTTTTCCTGCTGCTCCGTGCAGGGGAGCTGCTCGTTCGTGTCTTTGATCAGAATTTGTCTGTGCATGATTCTCCTTTGTGCCCTTTCTCAATGAAGCGTGTAATTCCGCGTTGTCAGAATATCCCTGGCTTCCGTCAGATCCGTCTCAGCGTAAAATTCCACGCGCAGCGTACCCTCCTGGTATTCCCGATTGTGCGTGATGCCGATGTTCTTGATGTTGATGGCATTGACCGCAAGAAGCGTCACGACCTCCGCCAGCATGCCGGGATGGTCCTCGATATCGACGTAGAGGACATGGAGCAGATTGTGGGCTCCGGAGGAGGTGCTGTCAAAGCTGTCGCGGTAATTCTTCGCAGAATCGAAAAAGTGATAGAGCTGATCGGCGCGATGCTCGGAAATGCTGCTGCGAATGTCGCGGAGGCTTTCGATGTAGGCATCCAGAAGCTTCGTGATGTTATCGGCATTGGTCATGCAGATCTGCTGCCACATCACCGGAGAGGAGGAGGATATGCGCGTAATGTCCTTGAATCCCCCGGCGGCAATGGCATGCATCACGGCGTCCTCGGAATCTGCCTGCTTCACCAGATTCACCAAAGAGGCGGATACAACGTGCGGCAGATGGGAAATTCCCGCCACGGCATAGTCATGGAAGGAACAGGAGATGACCAGCGGGATGGCCCGGATCTCCTGTACGAATTCCTTCATGCACTCGGTCTTATCCGCCGGTGTATCCTGCGTCGGTGCCACGATGTAGTAGGCATTTTCGAGCAGGGAAGCGCGGGAATTGTGATATCTTGTCCGCTCGGAGCCGGTCATAGGGTGCCCGCCGACGAAAAAGCGGGACAAACCGGCCTGCTCCACATGTTCCTGAATGTCGCGCTTGGTGGAGCCGATGTCGGTCAGAATGGCACTTTCCTTCAAATGCCCCTGCAATGCCAGCAGATTCTCCGCATTCTTCTGAACCGGCGCGCAGAGGAATACGATATCGCAATCCTCGAACATTGCGCCGTCCAGCGGTCCGTCTGCACTGCTGCGCCCGCTTCGGACAACACCGTCCTGCATGGCTTCCTCCAGCGTGTCAGGGGAAGGATTGTAGGCACAGATGTCTGCCTCCGGCCAATATTGGCGAATTGCCTTGGCAATGGATCCGCCGATCAGTCCGAGTCCGATGAAGCCGAAGCGAAAGTGCTGGAAATCTGTCATGATCTGTTCTCTCCCGAAATGACTGTAGGTTGAAAGATTCTGTCGCCCACGGCAGAATCAGAGAACAGTTTACTCCAACTTAACAGGGGGATGCAATGTTCTGCCGCTGCACCGTCAGAAATTCAACGGCCATCGTT
>CAVAUJ010000045.1:0-19570 GCA_963591995.1 Succinivibrio sp. | reverse complement strand
GTCCGTACTGACCGCGTCCGCCGGACTGCTTGGCATACTTGTATTCCTGATCCACTGCCTTCGTGAAGGACTCCTTGTAGGCAACCTGCGGTGCACCTACGTTCGCCTCCACATGGAACTCACGCAGCAGACGGTCAACGATGATCTCCAGATGAAGCTCACCCATGCCCGCGATGATGGTCTGGCCCGTCTCGGTATTCGTATGTGCGCGGAAGGTAGGATCCTCTTCGGCCAGCTTCTGAAGTGCATCCGTAAGCTTGTCCTGACCTGCCTTCGTCTTGGGCTCGATGGCGAGCTCGATAACGGGATCCGGGAATTCCATGGATTCAAGGATAACCGGAGCCGACTCGTCACACAGCGTGTCGCCGGTTGTCGTAACCTTCAGACCAACGGCTGCGGCGATATCGCCGGAGAACACCTCATCCAGCTCAGATCTCTTGTTTGCATGCATCTGCAGGATACGGCCGACACGTTCCTTCTTATCCTTTGTGGAATTCAGAACGTAGGAGCCGGATTTGCAGACACCGGAGTACACGCGCATGAACGCAAGCTTTCCTACGAAGGGATCCGAAATGATCTTGAATGCCAGCGCAGAAAAAGGCTCCGTGTCAGAGGAATGCCGAACAACCTCATTGCCATCAAGGTCGGTTCCCTTGATTGCCGGAATGTCCAGCGGAGAAGGCATGAACTCAATGACCGCGTCCAGGCACTTCTGAATTCCCTTGTTCTTGTAAGCCGAACCGCAGCAGACCGGAACCGCCTCGCAGGCACAGGTTGCCTTGCGCAGCACTGCCTTCAGCGCATCCACAGAGGGCTCCTCACCCTCAAGATACTGCTCCATCAGCTCATCATCCAGAGAGCAGATCTGCTCTACCAGCTGATCATGATACATCTGTGCCTCGTCCTGCAGATCCTCGGGGATCGGAAGGATTTCGCACTCCGTACCGTCATCGTTTCTGTAATAGTACGCTTCCATCTCGAACAGATCGATCAGGCCCTCGTAATAATCTTCCTTTCCGATCGGAATGTTGATCATTACCGGGTTCTTGCCCAGTCTGTTCTTGATCTGGTCAACGCAGCCGTAATAGTCCGCACCGATGACATCCATCTTGTTGACGAAGGCCATACGGGGTACGTTGTAGGTGTCTGCCTGACGCCAAACGTTCTCGGACTGCGGCTCTACGCCGCCCTTTGCGGAGAACACACCGACTGCTCCGTCAAGAACACGAAGAGAACGCTCTACCTCAACGGTGAAGTCTACGTGCCCGGGGGTGTCGATGATGTTGATGCGGTGCTCAAGAGCTCCCGCCTTCTTCTTGTGGTGATCCTCCTCCGTCCAGTGGCAGGTTGTTGCCGCGGACGTGATGGTGATACCTCTCTCCTGCTCCTGTGCCATGTAGTCCATGGTTGCGGTGCCGTCGTGGGTCTCACCGATCTTATAGTTAACACCGGTATAATACAGGAAACGCTCTGTCAGAGTAGTCTTACCTGCATCGATATGCGCCATGATACCGATGTTCCTGGTTCTCTCCAGGGGATATTCTCTCTTTGCCACAGGTTTATCCTCCTAAGCCAGCCTTCTCTCCGATCAGAATTTGTAATGAGAGAATGCTCTGTTTGCGTCTGCCATCTTGTGCATATCTTCCTTACGCTTTACGGAAGCGCCCGTGTTGTTGTATGCATCGAGGATCTCACCGGCCAGCTTGTCCTCCATGTTCTTCTCGCCTCTCTTGCGGGAGAACATGGTGATCCAACGCAGAGCCAGTGCCTGCCGACGCTCCGGTCTGACCTCGATCGGTACCTGATACGTAGCACCGCCGATACGTCTTGCCTTAACCTCCAGCGCGGGCATAACATTGTTCATTGCGCCCTCGAATACCTCAAGGGCAGGCTTTCCGGCCTTCTCTTCTACCTTGGCAAATGCTCCATATACAATCTTCTGGGCAACACCTTTCTTGCCATCCAGCATGATGCTGTTCACAAGCTTGGTAACGACCTTGCTGTTGTATAAGGGGTCTGCTAATACATCTCTTTTCTGTACATGTCCTTTACGCGGCATGATACTTCCCTCCTTATCAATTTGTGTCGAGTCCGCCGCATTCCTGCAGCGAGCTCTCCAGTGGATAATTCACAGGTACTCACTAATTTGATGTGTCCATGCTGGCGATCTAGGGTTCCAATCAGCCATCCCGCCGGCGGCATCGCCGCCGCAGTGGATCGCGAAGGATCTTACATCTTATCGAAACCAGATTCCAACATTACCATTCACTTAGAAAGTATTATTTTGCAGCTTTCGGTCTCTTTGCGCCATACTTGGAGCGGGCCTGCTTGCGGTTTGCAACTCCGGCAGTATCGAGAGTTCCACGGATGATGTGGTATCTGGTACCGGGAAGATCCTTTACACGTCCGCCACGGATCATGACAACGGAGTGCTCCTGCAGATTGTGGCCTTCGCCCGGGATGTAGGAAGTTACTTCCATTCCGTTCGAAAGACGTACTCTGGCGATCTTACGAAGCGCGGAATTCGGCTTCTTCGGTGTTGCGGTCTTCACTGCAGTGCATACGCCTCTCTTCTGAGGTGCAGGCTGTGCGATCTGTTTCTTCTTAAGAGAATTGAATCCTACCTGCAGTGCGGGAGCCTTGGACTTCTTGGCAGAAACCTCACGTCCCTTTCTTACCAGCTGGTTAAATGTCGGCATTCTGATTACCTCCTTATTAGATTTATCCGTCTGTTAACCCAGACCGGACATTACGTGTCTTCCTTCGCCGTCCCTTCTGATCGTCAAGGACAGCAAAAGAGCGATGTGCATTTACGCACATCGCTCTAAGTTTACGCATCTTATCTCCTGCTGTCAACGGAAAATTCAATTTCCCGGTATGGCTGCCTCATTCCAGCTCCATATCCGCCGCATCGTCTCCGCTCTGTACCGCATCCAGAAGGTTTTCGACTCCGGCATCGCTCAATACCGCCGGTGTTTCATCCTCCTCGGCCCCCAGAACATCCTGCTCCAGGAGTGCCGTCTGGCTCGCCAATCTGGCATCTGTGTTCAGCTCCGTATAGCGATAACGCTTCATGCCCGTGCCGGCCGGAATCAGCTTACCGATGATGACGTTCTCCTTCAGACCGATCAGCGGATCTACCTTGCCGCGGATCGCCGCATCCGTCAGAACCCTTGTCGTCTCCTGGAAGGAAGCTGCGGAAAGGAACGAATCGGTGGCCAGAGCCGACTTGGTAATGCCGAGGATGATCCTGGTGCCCTCTGCCGGATTCTTGCCTTCTGCCTCCAGCTTCTCGTTCTCATCATCGAAGTCCAGGAAATCCACCAGGCTTCCCGGCAGGAAGCAGGAATCGCCCGCTTCTTCAATCCGAATCTTCTTGAGCATCTGGCGCACAATCACTTCGATGTGCTTATCGCAGATATCTACGCCCTGCAGACGATATACTCTCTGCACCTCACGGAGCAGATAGTCCTGTGCCGCGCGAATTCCCTTGATCTTCAGAAGATCGTGGGGATTCACCGAGCCCTCGGTCAGCTCATCGCCCGCTTCAATCACCTCACCGTCCGCCACCTTGATGCGGAAGCCGTAGGGAATGGCATATTCCTTTGCCTCTCCGTCCTCATCATTGGTGACAACCACCGAGCGCTGCTTCTTGCTGTCCCGGACCTCGACCTTACCGGGAATGTCCGAGATGATGGCAAGACCCTTGGGCTTGCGCGCCTCGAACAGCTCCTCGACACGGGGAAGACCCTGTGTGATATCGGCGCCGGCCACGCCTCCCGTATGGAAGGTTCTCATGGTCAGCTGCGTACCGGGCTCACCGATGGACTCTGCGGCAATGATGCCGACCGCTTCACCGACCTGCACCATTTCGCCGGTCGCCATGTTGGCACCGTAGCACTTCGCGCAGATTCCCAGATGGCTGCGGCAGGTCAGAATGGTACGGATTCGGATGGAATCCTTCACCGGATCGATCGGCTCGCCCTTTGCATTGACGCCCCGGGACATAATCGCCTCGGCGCGGCTGGGCGTGATCATATGGTTCTTCTGTACCAGAATCCTGCCTTCCGCGTCCTTGATATCCTCGCAGGAGACACGGCCCGTGATGCGGTCCTGAAGCTTCTCGATGTTCTCCTTTCCGTCCATGAATGCCTTCACATCCATGCCGGGGATGGTATCTCTTCCCTCCGCGCAGTCGATCTCGCGGATGATCAGCTCCTGGGACACGTCCACCATTCGTCTGGTCAGGTATCCGGAGTCTGCCGTACGCAGTGCAATATCGGACAATCCCTTCCGGGCGCCGTGCGCCGACATGAAATATTCCAGAACGTCCAGTCCCTCGCGGAAATTGGACTTGATGGGCAGCTCGATGGTACGTCCCGTCGTATCCGCCATCAATCCGCGCATACCCGCCAGCTGCTTGATCTGCTGATTGGATCCGCGCGCACCGGAATCCGCCATCATGTAGACATTGTTGTACTTATGCAGCGAGTTCAGCAGCGCGTCCGTCAGACGATTGTCGATCTTGGTCCAGGTCTCTACCACCGCGCGATAGCGCTCTTCTTCCGTCAGGAGTCCGCGGCGGTAATTCTTGGAAATCTGGTCAACCGTCTTCTGTGCCTCCTCCAGCAGCTCCTGCTTTTCCTTCGGAACCGTGATGTCCGCGATGGAGATGGTGAGGCAGGCAATGGTGGACCACTTGTAGCCCATCGCCTTGATCAGGTCGAGAACCTCGGCGCACTTGAAGGTACCGTGCTTGTCGATTACCTTCTGAAGAATCTTCTTCAGATCCTTCTTCTTGACCATGAAATCAACTTCCGGCAGGAGGAAGTTCTCCGGCTTGGAGCGATCAACAAAGCCAAGGTCCTGCGGAATGGCCTCATTGAACATCAGCCGTCCCAGCGTCGTTTCCACCATGCCGGACACCGTTCTGCCTTCGGCATCCTTTTTGGAGAGTCTTACCTTGATTCTGGAATGAAGCGTGATGTAATCGTTCTCATAGGCCAGAATCGCCTCATTCATCGACGTAAAGGCCATGCCCTCGCCGATGTCTCCCTCGCGCTCCTGCGTGATGTAGTAGATTCCCAGAATCATATCCTGAGAAGGAACCGCCACCGGGCCTCCGTCCGAAGGCTTCAGCAGGTTGTTGGGAGAGAGCAGAAGGAATCTGCACTCGGCCTGTGCCTCCACCGACAGCGGAAGGTGAATGGCCATCTGGTCACCGTCGAAGTCTGCGTTGAAGGCCGTGCAGACCAGCGGATGCAGCTTAATTGCCTTGCCCTCTACGAGAATCGGCTCGAAGGCCTGAATTCCCAGGCGGTGCAGCGTAGGTGCGCGGTTGAGCATCACGGGATGCTCCTTGATGACATCCTCCAGAATGTCCCAAACCTGAGGATTTACGCGTTCCACCAGCTTCTTGGCATTCTTGATGTTCTGTGAAATGCCGCGCTTTTCCAGCTCCTTCATGACAAAGGGCTTGAACAGCTCCAGTGCCATTTCCTTCGGTACGCCGCACTGATAGATCTTCATCTCCGGTCCGACAACGATAACCGAACGGCCGGAGTAATCCACACGCTTACCCAAAAGGTTCTGACGGAAGCGTCCGCTCTTACCCTTGAGCATGTCGGAGAGCGACTTCAGCGCGCGGTTGCCGGGGCCCGTCACGGCGCGGCCTCTGCGGCCGTTGTCGATCAGCGCGTCCACCGCCTCCTGCAGCATTCTCTTCTCGTTGCGCACGATGATGTCCGGTGCGCCCAGCTCCAGGAGCCTCTTCAGACGATTGTTGCGGTTGATGATTCTGCGGTACAGATCGTTCAGATCGGAGGTCGCAAAACGACCGCCGTCGAGCTGTACCATCGGGCGCAGATCCGGAGGAATGACCGGGATGCAGTCCATGATCATCCAGGAGGGCTGGTTGCCGCTCTCGCGGAAGGATTCCACAACCTCCAGACGCTTGATGATGCGGGCTCTCTTCTGTCCGGTGGATTCCACCATCTGCTCCGAGAGCTCCTCGTACTCCTTCTCAATGTCGATGGCAAGAAGCAGCTCCTTGACGGCCTCCGCGCCCATGCCGGCGCGGAACTTGTTGCCCCACTGCTCCTTCGCATCCTGGTACTCACGCTCCGTGAGAACCTGCTTATATTCCAGATCCGTGGTGCCCTTGTCCAGAACGATGTAATTGGCGAAATACAGAACCTTCTCCAGCACCTTCGGACTCATGTCCAGAATCAGACCCATTCTGGACGGAATTCCCTTGAAGTACCAGATATGAGATACCGGAGCCGCCAGCTCGATATGGCCCATTCTCTCGCGGCGGACCGAGGACTTGGTGACCTCGACGCCGCAGCGGTCACAGATCACGCCCTTATAGCGGATCTTCTTGTACTTACCGCATTTGCATTCCCAATCCTTCGTGGGTCCGAAAATCTTCTCGCAGAACAGACCGTCCTTCTCCGGCTTGAGCGTTCTGTAGTTGATGGTTTCCGGCTTGGTGACCTCGCCGTAGGACCACTCACGGATGCGCTCCGGAGCTGCAAGCCGAATACGGATTGCATCAAAGGTCACAGGCTGATAACTCTGCTGTTTGTTCGTAGGCATCTATCATCACTCCTCTGCATCAGTGAAAATGTCGTTGTCCATATCATCGAAGTCGCCAGACTCGGGCTCTTCGCTCTCTGCAGACTGCTCCTCGGCCTCCTGCAGCTCTCCCTCCGCGTTGAATTCCTGAAGGGACATGCCGCCCTTGGCCAGAGACTCGCGGTCCGTATCGCCCGAATCCTTGAAGTTGTTGGCCATGGCGAACTTGTAGATCGAGGATTCGCCGTAGTCGATGTCTTCCTTGATCTCCGCCTCGGTGCCGTCTTCCTTGAGAACCTGAACATCCAGTCCCAGCGACTGCAGCTCCTTCAGCAATACCTTGAAGGACTCCGGAATACCTGCCTCCGGAATGTTCTCACCCTTGATGATCGCTTCGTAGGTTTTCACGCGGCCCACCACATCATCCGACTTCACCGTCAGAATCTCCTGCAGCGTATAGGCGGCGCCGTATGCCTCCAGAGCCCAAACCTCCATTTCTCCGAAACGCTGTCCGCCGAACTGCGCCTTACCACCCAGCGGCTGCTGGGTAACCAGAGAATAGGGGCCCGTGGAACGTGCATGGATCTTATCATCTACCAGGTGGTGCAGCTTCATATAGTGCATGAAGCCGATGGAGGTCGGGTTGTCGAACTTCTCACCGGTGCGGCCGTCGCGCAGCTGGACCTTTCCGTCCGGAGTGATCGGCACGCCCTTCCACTCCTCGCGGTGGTCAAGGTGCTCATGCAGGTACTCCATTACCTCTCCGTCCACCTTGTCCTTGTACTCCGCCTCGAACTCATCCCAGCTGCAGTTGACGTACTTATTCGCCATCTCCAGCTGCTTGGTAATGTCCTCATGGGTTGCACCGTCGAAATTCGGCGTAGCAACATTGAAGCCCAGAACCTTGGAGGCCAGCGACAGATGCAGCTCCAGCACCTGTCCGATGTTCATTCGGGAAGGCACGCCCAACGGGTTCAGCACGATATCCAGAGGCCGTCCGTTCGGAAGATAAGGCATATCCTCCACCGGCAGGATTCTGGAAACGACACCCTTGTTGCCGTGACGACCGGCCATCTTATCACCGACCGAGATCTTTCTCTTCTGAGCGATGTAAATGCGGACCGCCTTGTTCACGCCGGGTGCCAGCTCGTCGCCGTTCTCGCGGGTGAACACCTTGGTGTCCACAATGATGCCGTATTCGCCGTGCGGCACCTTCAAAGAGGTGTCACGCACCTCTCTTGCCTTCTCACCGAAGATCGCGCGCAGCAGCCGCTCCTCTGCCGTCAGCTCGGTTTCTCCCTTCGGCGTCACCTTACCGACCAGAATGTCCCCGGCGCGTACCTCTGCGCCGACACGGATCACACCGAACTCATCCAGATCGCGCAGGGCATCCTCACCGACGCCCGGCACATCGCGCGTAATCTCCTCCGGTCCGAGCTTGGTATCTCTGGCCTCTGCCTCATACTCCTCGATGTGGATGGAGGTATAGACATCGTCACGCACCAGCCGCTCCGACAAAAGAACGGCATCCTCGTAGTTGTAGCCCTCCCAGCACATGAAGCCGATGAGCGGGTTCTTACCAAGAGCCAGAACACCGTTCTGCGTGGATGCACCGTCAGCCAGAACGTCGCCGGCCTCAAAGTGGTCCCCTGTGTTCACAACCGGCTTCTGGTTGTAGCAGTTGGACTGGTTGGAGCGCAGATACTTGGTCAGCTCGATTTCCTCGGTGGTCTCATCCTCGTACTGAACCAGTATTTTCGTTCCGTCCACGAACAGAACCGTGCCGGGCTTCTCTGCGATAACGCAGACGCCGGAATCTCTGGCCGCCTTCTCTTCCATGCCGGTTCCGACGACCGGCGCCTCTGTGGAAATCAGCGGCACGCCCTGACGCTGCATGTTGGAGCCCATCAATGCGCGGTTCGCATCGTCGTTCTGCAGGAAAGGCACCAGCGACGTCGCCACGGAGAATACCATGCGGGGCGACACGTCCATATACTGGAAGGACGTTCTGGGATAGGAAGAGGTCTCCGTCCGGAAACGCCCGGATGCATAGGTGTCTACGATGTAGCCCTCTTCGTCCAGCACCGTGCTGGCCTGCGCTACATGGTAGTTATCCTCTTCGTCCGCCGTCATGTATACCACTTCGTCCGTCACGCGCGGTCCCTTCGGATCGTTCTGATCAATCTTGCGGTAGGGCGCCTCCACAAAGCCGTACTGGTTGATCTTGGCGAAGGATGCCAGCGAGTTGATCAGACCGATGTTCGGACCCTCGGGCGTCTCGATGGGGCACATACGTCCGTAGTGCGTATAATGTACGTCTCGCACCTCGAAGCCTGCGCGGTCTCTCGAAAGTCCTCCGGGACCGAGGGCCGACAGACGTCTCTTGTGCGTAATCTCCGACAGCGGATTGTTCTGATCCATGAACTGGGACAGCTGCGAGGATCCGAAGAACTCCTTCACCGCTGCCTGCACCGGCTTGATGTTGATCAGCGCCTGCGGAGAAATCTCCTCCGCCGCATCATGGGTCGTCATTCTCTCACGCACCACACGCTCAAGTCTCGAAAGACCGATGCGGTACTGGTTCTGCAGCAGCTCGCCGACACTGCGGATCCGACGGTTGCCCAGATGGTCAATGTCATCGTCCGTTCCGATGCCGTACTCCAGATGCATGTTGTAGTTGATGGATGCGAGGATGTCCTCCTTGGTGATGTGCTTGGGGATCAGCTCGCGGACGCTCTTGCGCAGTGCCTCCGCCAGAGCCTCCGGGTCTTCGTTGTCCTGATACTGAATCAGGATCTCACGCAGTGCCGGATAATAAACATCCTCCGTGATTCCCAGCTCCTTCGGGTCGCAGTCCACAAAGTGTGTGATGTCAACCATCAGGTTGGAGAGAATCTTCACCCGGTCGCGTCCCTCTGTCTGCAGCCAGACATACGGAATGGCCGCGTTCTGGATCTCGTCCGCCATCTCGCGGGTAACCGTTTCGCCGGCGCTGCCAAGGATGTCGCCGTTCGCTTCATCCACGACATCTTCCGCCAGAACATGCCCTGCAATACGATTGCGCAGCGCAAGCTTTTTGTTGAACTTGTAACGTCCGACCTTCGCAAGGTCATATCTTCTGGGATCGAAGAACATGGCATTGATCAGACTGTCCGCACTCTCAACCGAAAGCGGCTCACCGGGACGGATCTTCTTGTACAGCTCAAGAAGGCCCTCCTCGTAGGAGTGGGCCGGATCCTTGGTGAAGCTCCCGTGAAGCTTCGGCTCATCGCCGAACATGTCGATGATCTCCTCATCGGTTCCGACGCCCAGGGCGCGGATGAGGACCGTAACCGGCACCTTTCTGGTGCGGTCCACGCGGACATAGAAAATATCATTGGAGTCCGTCTCGTACTCCAGCCATGCGCCCCGGTTCGGGATCACCGTGCAGGAATAGAGCTCCTTGCCGTATTTATCCTTATCGATGCCGTAATAAATGCCCGGGGAACGGACCAGCTGGGAAACGATGACACGCTCTGCGCCGTTGATGACAAAGGTTCCCGTCCGGGTCATCAGCGGCAGATCTCCCATGAAGATCTCCTGCTCCTTGACTTCCTTCTTATTCTCTTTGTCGTACAGACGGACCTTGGCGCGAAGGGGAGCCGCATAGGTAGCGTCTCTCTCCTTGCATTTGGCAATGGAATATTTGATCTCATCCTCGCAGAGCCGATAGCTCACAAAGGAGAGCGACAGATGCCCGCTGTAGTCTTCGATCGGAGAGATGTCATCGAACACCTCCTGAAGACCCTGATCCAGAAACCACTGGTAGGATGCCTTCTGTACCTCGATGAGGTTGGGCATCTCCAGCACTTCCTTCTGGCGGGAATAGCTCATGCGAATGCTCTTACCGCTTCCAACGCGGTGAAGCCTGATCTCGTTGCTCATTCATTTACCTCGCTGTGTCCGAAAGCCGTAACATCAGCCCTTTGCCCCAACGGAGCAACGGGTGCCGGTTATCATCGATCTTCCAGCAAGGGATTCACAGAGCCGGATAGGATATGCATACAGAAGTGATACGGCTGTCCCCGCACCCGGAAAACCCCCGGATGCCCGAAACAGCCGCGAATATACATACTGCAGGCGGTCTGTGTCCCTGCCGATCCCTCGGCGTTCGTTTGCTGTGTGTACAGGTACCACCATATTGTGCCTTATCCCGCTTTCTCTTCCGGAACTTAATCCTTAAGGAGAGCAAAGGTGGGCATAATCGCAGAACATAGCTGATATACAATACTCTATTCCGGTCCGCCTGTCAAGAGGAGCTTTTTCAACGCACATCCGTCTATGGGCGGGCGCAGCGCCCCTGACTCAGATTTTATCCTCCAGCTCCCGGACCACATGGGCCAGACAGCCATCCTCAAAAGGATTGTCCAATCCTGCCTTTGTCATCAAGCCGTCAAAGAAATCCGAGGCCGACAGACGGCAAAGTTTCATGTAGCTCTCCCAGGCGCCTTTGAAATCTCTGTCCATCCAGACCTTATATTGAAGTGAGTTGGTCTGGGCAATGCAATAATCGATATAGTACAGCGGGCAGTCGTAAATATGGTGCTGCTTCTGCCAGAAGCCGCCCTGCTCGTAATAATCGTTCCCCGCATAGTCCAGATGCGGCTTGTACTGGCGCTCCAGGTCGCGCCAGACCTGATTGCGCTGTGCGGGCGTAAGTCCCGGATTCCGGTAGGCAAGCTCCTGGAATTCGTCCACCATGGTTCCGTAGGGAATAAAGGCCATGGAATCCTCAAAATGCATATCCGTATAATCCTTTGCCCGGTCCCCGAACAGCAGATTCATCCACGGCTCCGTGAAGAACTCCATCGACATGGAGTGGGTTTCCGCCGTCTCCATCGTGATGTCCCAATGCTCGCGGATCGGGTCATCCTTGACCAGATACCATTGAAATGCATGTCCGCATTCATGCGTGATGACGTCCGCATCCCCGCTGGTTCCGTTGAAGTTGGCGAAAATAAACGGTGCTCCGTAATCCGGAAGGTAGGTCATATAGCCGCCGGTCTTTTTCGTCTTGCGTCCCAGCACGTCAAAAAGCTCATTGTCGCACATGAAATCCATGAACGCCCCGGTCTCTGCCGACAGCTGATGATACATGGCACGTCCGGCTTCCAGAATCTCCTCCGGTGTTCCGATAGGCGCAGGATTCCCCTGCGGGAAATACACGCCTTCATCAATGTAGAGGAGATGATCGATGCCAAGGCGTCTCCTCCTGCGCTCGTGCAGCTTCTCGGCAAAGGGGACGAAATCCCGCTTCACCTGCTCCCGGAAGGAAGCCATATCACTGCGGCTGTAGCAATTGCGGATCATCCTCGCATCCCCGAGAGGCAGATAGTTCTCATATCCCATCTCCTCTCCCTGCCGGGTGCGGTTTTTCACCAGACGGTCATAGATGTCGTCCAGCTGTTCCCGGTTGCGGCGGAAGAAGTCCGTGTATTTCTCCCAGGCATCCCTGCGGACATTCCGGTCGTTGGAATGCAGGTAAGGATTCATCAGCGACAGATTCAGGGTCTCCCCCCGCCAGTCAATCTGTGCCGAGGCAAGAACCTTGTTGTACTCCGTCTGAATCGCATTTTCCTCCTGCATCAGCGGCAGAATCCGCTCATCCACCGACTTCATGGCAAGCTCAATGTTCTTAAAGGCAACTCTGCCGATTTTCTCCTCCAGCTGCGGACGGAAGGGCGATTCGTACAGCTTTTTCTGGTAAGAAACGCACAGATTCTGGAAGATCGGGCGGTTCTCATCGTAAAAATCCTGTTCCTTGCTGTAGAATTCATCCGTTGTGTCAATGTCGTGCCGAATTTCCGCGAGCGTCATCTGCGTCATCACCGAGCCCGTCAGAGAATAGTATTTCTCATGCACCGCCATCTGCTCGTCCGCATCGGCGGCGCCCTCCAGCTCTGCAAGGAGCTGCCCGAACGCCTCCTTTACCTTCTCAAAGTCAACCCGCCTGTACGGCATCTGTGTGAATTTCATGATCCGTTTTTCTCCTTTTCCTTCGCAGCCACGGGTTTTCTCACCCGCGCATTCCTGCCGCAGCTGTCCGTTTTTTCGACACAGGCACAAAAATAAGTGTCTGTTTGGTAATGCATGCATTATACTCTTATGTGGTTTGCAGGTACAAACAATGAAGATGAAAGAGGATTCCTATTATGAAATACAGAGCTGCTATTTTCGACATGGACGGAACCGTTCTGAACCCTCTCGGTGATCTTACGGATTCCATCAACTATGCACTGGCCGCAACCGGCCACCGGCATGACTACACGGAAGATCTGGTGCGCCGGTTCTTCGGAAGCGGCGTTACGGTCGCCATCGTCCGGGCACTGGCCACAGAGCAGGGTGTGCCGGCCGATGCGCTTCTGCAGGTTGGAACGGATCACGATGCGATCACAAAGACAATGAACGCCGACGAGGTAAAACGCGTTCAGGACATCTATCTGCCCTACTATGAGGCACATTGCAATGACAAAACCGGACCCTACGACGGCATCCCCGAGGTCCTGCGCCGGCTGCGCGGGGCCGGTGTTCTCACGGCCGTCGTATCCAACAAGCCGGATCCCGCGGTACAGACCCTGGTGAAGGAGCTTTTCGAAGGGCTCTTCGACCTTTCCGTCGGCGAAACGGACGGCGTCCGCAGAAAGCCGGCACCGGATATGACCGAAAAGGTATTGCAGGACCTCGGCATTGCCCGGAAGGAGGATGCCGTGTACATCGGTGATTCCGAGATCGACATGCAGACCGCCGTGAACTCCGGACTGGACTGCATCAGTGTGGACTGGGGTTTCCGGGGGCGTAAATTCCTGGAGGACAACCACGCGCAGGCCATCGTGTCACGGCCGGAGGAGATTGCCGACATCATTCTCGATTAAGCAGCATTTCCTTAATACAGGAAGGCACAGAGGAAACACGCTTCCGTGTTCCCCTGTGCCTTCTCTCATTCATCCTCCAGCTCCCGGATGATGTTCTGCGCAACCTCACGCTTACTCAGCGAGTGATTCATGGCCTCCTGCTCCAGATAGCGGTGGGATGCCTCCTCCGTCATCTGTCTCTTCTCAATCAGAAGACACTTCGCTCGGGTGATCAGCCCCATCTCGTCCAGCCGTCTTCGCAGCTTCTGGTTCTGCTCGTTGAGGGTGAAAATCTTCAGCCGCATGGCATCCATGATGCCGACCGCTTCCAGCAAAAGCTGCCCCTTCAAGGGTCTCGACAGCACGAAAACGCCGCTCCCTCTTACCTTGTACGTCACCTGATGATACAGCTCCGCCTTCACGAGAAGCAGTACGGCAACATCCTTCCCATCCGCAAAATCCTTCGCGGATTCCAGCCCGAATTCATCGGGCAACGGCGTGTTGATGATGACCAGACCGATATCTCCCGCAGACAGGACGCGCCTCGCCTCCGTAATGGACGAAGCCTGCACAACCTGATCACAGGTTCCTTCTATGATCTTACGTATAACAGCAAACGCATCCTGGCCCGATGTCACAACCAGAATGCGGCCTCTCTTTGTACCAGCTGCCATAATGCCTCCGTTCTCCCGGCGCCATGTTCAGGCTCCTTTGCCCGCATGACAGCATTTTTTATCTGCGGCTGCAATAAGCCTCCAGTACAGATTCCGGTATATGCTCTCTTACCAGCTCACTGTTGCGCGCACAGGAAATCGCCTCATCAAGATGGCGCGGCAGCTTCTCCAGCTTCGCCGTCAGATACGGATCTGCCTTATACAGGTTCACATTCATCGGAAGGTCCGGACGCATCGCTCCCTCGATCCCATCCAGTCCCGCATAGATCACCATGGCAAAGGAAAGATACGGATTGGCCATCGGATCCGGAGAACGCAGCTCAAAGCGCTTCCTGCCGCTCTTGGTGGCCGGAATGCGGATCAGCTGCGAACGGTTCTGCTCCGACCAGCTCACGTAATACGGTGCCTCCATCTGTCCCAGACGCTCATAGGATTTCTGTACCGGATTCAGGAACAGCGTAATCTCCCGGATATGTCTGAGAACGCCGGCCATGAACATTTTCGAGAGCTCCCCGCTCTTTTCCTCGTCTCCATCAATCGCTTCAACCGAGATGTTGAAGTGCATGCCGCTGCCGGCCTCATCGCGAATCGGCTTGGGCGAAAAATCCGCCGCCATTCCGGTGGTCTCCGCCAGATTGCGGATGGCCCACTTGACCGTAGATGTATTGTCCGCCGTCGTCAGCGGATCTCCGTAATGAAAATCAATTTCATTCTGCCCGGGTCCGTGCTCATGGTGCGAAGCCTCCGGAGAAATTCCCATATCCAGAAGAGCAAAGCAGATGTCCCGGCGCAGATTCTCCCCTCTGTCATCCGGTCCGACCGCCATGTAGCCTGCGTGATCGATGGGATTCTCCGTCACATTCCCTTTCTCGTCCCGTTCAAAAGCGTAGAACTCCACCTCCGGTCCGAGCGCGACGCGGATGCCCGCCTTCTTCGCCGCCTTCACCGCCTGCTTCAGAAGATAACGGGTATCCTTCTCATAGGGCGTTCCGTCCGGCTTGTAAATATCGCAGAACATTCTGCACACGCCGCCGTCCAGCGGTCTCCAGGGCACAATGGACAGGGTCGTCGGGTCCGGGCGCAGGAAGAGATCCGAGCGCAGATCCTCTCCGAATCCGGCAATGGCAGACCCGTCAAAGGAGATCCCGTCCGTAAAGGCTCTCCTCAGCTCCTGCGGCATAATGGCGATGTTCTTCTGCTCACCGAAAACATCAAAAAAGGCGAGCCGGATGAATTTCACATTTTCTTCCTCGACGAAATCCAGTACATCCTCATAGGTCTGCATTCTCAAAATCCCCTTTCGTCCTCTGCGTACTCCGCCGCCGCCTTCACCAGTCCCGCAAACAGGGGATGTGCGTGATTCGGCCGGGATTTAAACTCCGGATGAGCCTGTGTTGCGATGAAATAAGGATGGTCCTTTAATTCGATCATCTCCACGATGTGACCGTCCGGACTGGTTCCGGAAAGAGACATTCCCTTCTCCTCGTAGACATCGCGGTACTCGTTGTTCACCTCATAGCGATGACGATGCCGCTCGTGAATTTCCTCCGATCCGTAGAGCGCGCTGGCCTTGCTCCCTTTCTTGAGAATGCAGGGGTATGCGCCAAGACGCATGGTGCCGCCAAGATCCGTTACGCCCTTCTGCTCCGGCATCAGATCAATGACGGGATGGGTCGTATCCGGTGCAAGCTCCGAGCTGTTCGCATCCGCATAGCCGATTACATTTCTGGCGAACTCGATCATCGCCATCTGCATGCCAAGGCAGATGCCAAGATACGGAATATGGCGGACGCGGGCGTACTCCGCCGCCTGGATCATTCCCTCCGTTCCGCGGTTGCCAAAGCCTCCCGGAATGATCATGCCGTGTATGCCGGAGAGCATCGCCTCTGCGCCCTCCTTCTCCAGCTCCTCAGAGTCCACCCAGCGAATGGATACCTCGGTGCGATTCTCGATGCCGCCGTGATGCAGGGCCTCCACCACAGACAGATAAGCATCGTGCAGCTGGGTGTATTTTCCGACCAGAGCAATCTCCACCTTCTTGTTCGGATTCTGCAGGCGATCCACCATTTCCTGCCACTCCGACAGATCCGGCTCCGGGCAGGGCAGCTGCAGACAGTCGCAGACCGCCTGGGCCAGATGCTCCTCTTCCATCATGAGAGGAACCTCATAGATGCTGCTGGCATTGAGATTCTGCAGCACGTGACTTCCCGGAACATTGCAGAAGAGCGCGATCTTATCCTTGAGATACTGCGGCATCTCCATCTCCGAGCGGCAGACGATGACGTCCGCGCGGATGCCCATCTGCTGCAATGCCTTTACGCTCATCTGGGTCGGCTTCGTCTTCATCTCGGCGGAGCCGTACAGATAAGGCACCAGCGTCACATGAATCATACAGGTGTTGTAGTCGCCCTGCTCCTGCTGGAACTGGCGGATGGCCTCAAAGAAGGCCTGCGACTCAATATCGCCCACTGTGCCGCCCACTTCAATGATGGCGACGGTCACATCCTCCGGGCGCACCTCTCCCGCCGGCCTCTTGCCGTAGTTCTCCGATTGCCCCGTATAGAAGCGCGATTTGATTTCGTTGGTGATGTGCGGAATCACCTGCACCGTGCCTCCGCCGTAATCTCCGTGGCGCTCCTTGTTGATCACCGACCAATATACCTTTCCGGAGGTTACATTCGAGTTGTGATCCAGACTCTCATCGATGAATCGCTCGTAATGTCCCAGATCCAGATCCGTTTCGGTTCCGTCATCGGTGACAAAAACCTCGCCGTGCTGGATCGGATTCATGGTGCCGGGATCCACGTTCAGATAAGGGTCAAACTTCTGCATGGTAACATGGTATCCGCGCGCCTTCAGAAGTCTTCCCAGAGAAGCTGCGGTGATCCCCTTTCCAAGGCCCGATACAACGCCCCCGCTGACAAAAACATACTTAATCATATTCTCTTTTCCCTTTCCATACCAAAAAGGTGACAACGCCCCCCGCTGAAATGTCACTCATTTCAGACGACGCCATTGCCACCCTTTGCTATTGCACCATGCACCGTCGGAGCATGCACTCTCTGTTCAAACTCTTCCCGTCAGGTCACGTCGTGTGAAGCGCCCTGCACATCTCGTAAGAATACACCCCTCACGCATCTCTTGTAAAGGGGCGAAGCGGTGTATAATGGAACCATGCGCAGGCGACGTTGACGTTACTGTACAGACGCCGGCCAGTCGACGGGTCCCGGCGGAGTTGTCCGATCCGGGGGGCGCCATCCAATGGGGGAAGGACATCATGAGGGGACATTTTGACAGGAAGATCACAGCGGATGTATTGCAGATGGCGTGGCCGGCGGTGTGCGAATCCTTTTTCGTCGCGCTGGCCGGCATGGTGGATTCTCTGATGGTGAGCTCCATGGGCGCGAATGCCGTGGCTGCCGTCGGTTTGACGACGCAGCCGAAATTCATGGGCTTTTCCATCTTTTTCGCCATGAATGTGTCGGTATCCGCATTGGTTGCCAGACGAAAGGGGGAGGTGCGGCGGCGCTCTGCCAACGAAATTCTCCTCACTGCGATCCTTTTCGTCATCCTCGCTGCCGCTGTGATTTCCACGGTCTGCGTTCTCTTTGCCAATCAGATCATTTCTTTCTGCGGATCCACCGCCGACACGCATGCACCGGCCGTCATCTACTATCGTATCATCATGGGCGGCATGATTTTCAGCGCATTGTCCATGGTAGTCAATGCGGCACAGCGCGGCTCCGGCAACACCATGATTGCCATGCGGACCAACATCGTATCCAATCTCGTGAACATTCTGTGCAACTATCTGCTCATCCAGGGACATTGCGGCTTTCCGGCACTTGGCATGGCCGGGGCTGCCATCGCAACCGTATTCGGCACGGTAATTGCCTGCATCATGAGCTTCTGCTCTCTTCTCCCGGATGCAAGCTTTGTCAGTCTGCATTATCTCCTGCGGGAGAAAATCCGCCCTGCGGCAGAGCCCCTGATCTCGATTGTAAAGCTCGGCTTCTCCGTGTTCATCGAGCAGATCCTCATGCGCGTCGGCTTTATGTCCACTGCCATGATGGCAGCCAAAATGGGCACCTATGCCCTCGCCGCGCACCAGGTCGGCATGAACATCCTGGGGCTCACCTTCTCCTTCGGGGATGGCATGCAGGTGGCGGCCGTTGCCCTCATCGGGAGGAGCCTCGGCGAGAACAAGCCGGACAAAGCCTGGCAGTACGGCAAAACCTGCCAGCGGATCGGCCTGTGCATTTCCTGCTGCCTTGCCGTCCTCTATTTTCTGGGAGGGGAATGGATCTACGGCCTCTTCTTTGCGGAGGAGGAGATTGTTGCCATCGGTGTAGAGATCATCCGCAGCATTATTCTCATCGTCCTCTTCCAGGTTTCGCAGGTTATCTACATGGGCTGCCTGCGCGGGGCAGGGGACACCGTCTATACCGCCATTGCCTCTACGATCAGCGTAACCATCGTCCGGACCGCTGCCTCCTATCTTTTCGGCTTTGTACTGGGACTTGGCATGGTCGGCATCTGGATGGGCATTCTGGCCGATCAGGTGTGTCGCTTCACCCTCAGCGCCGTGCGCTACCGGCGCGGCAAATGGACCGGAATCAAGATATGATCGTTACAGGAAACCCTGTCCTGTCACGTTTGTGCCGCCGTTTGTCTGCACCTTCTGTACGCCACCTCCAGCAGTGTAAGATTGATCAGAAGGAATACGCACAGGTAGATCGGCATGAAGCCGATCCCGATGTGCTGCTGCAGCAGCCCGAAAATCATCGGCATAAAGGTACTGCCGACATAGGCCGCTGCCATCTGCAGTCCGATGACCGCCGCGCTGTACTTCTTGCCGAAATTGATCGGCGCCATATGCTGAATGGCAGGATAAACCGGTCCCATTCCCGTTCCGATCACCGCAAAGCCTGCTGCCGCCATCCAATAATTGCCGGTCGGAAGGAGCACCAGCACAATCCCCAGAAGCTCCACCGCGCACCCGATGCGGACCAGCCTCCTGTCTCCCAATCGATCGGAGATGAAGCCTGAGATGAGGCGCCCCACCATCAGACCTCCGAATACCAGAGAACCGAACGCCGCGATCCGCTCATCCGGGATTCCTTCCTTCGTACCGGCAAAATAGCTGGGTGTCCACAGAAAACAGGTGGCCTCGCCTGCGCAGTACGCAAAGAAGGACACCAGTGTCGGCAGCACGCCGGGCACCCGCAGGGTATCCCGGATTCCCGCACCTTCCTTCTCGTCCTCCTCATCTGCCCCGCTCTTGCGCTGCCAAAGCGGCAGGGACAGAATCACCACCGCCAGAATCCCCATTTGAACAAAGGAGGTCCAGCGATACCCCTCCTTCCACCTTGCATTGTGAACTTCCTGAAAAATTAACTCTCTATCCGATTTAGGTCACTCCTGAGGGTC
>CAVAUJ010000044.1:0-20118 GCA_963591995.1 Succinivibrio sp. | reverse complement strand
CGTTTTTGCCGAGTGGCCGTAAGGCCATCTCGTAGCTGACGAAGTCAGCGTGGCGTCCCCTGATTGGACAACTCTGCCAAGACCCCTTCACTTGGCTGACGAGAGAAGTTACAGTAATAAAATCTTCTCCCGCGGGATTTACAGCGCATGTAAGGGTTCTTTTGCCGGTATTCCCGCCTTTCTCGGATATTTCCCGGGCGTTGGCCTCTGTTTGGTAAAGGTCAATACGGTCCTGTGATAATCGGTTTCCGGAAGATAAAACGAGAATTCCCGTGTCAGCTTTGCGCCTAAGATTTCCGCCGCCTTTTTCCCGTCCGGCAGCTCTTCTGCAACCTTATCTCCCTTATACGCAACAAAGCAGCCCTTGACCCGGACAAACGGCAGGCAGTACTCGTTCAATGTTGCAAGATTTGCCACAGCTCTCGACACTGCATAGTCGTATTGTTCTCTGTATCCTGCGTCACGCCCCAGTTCTTCCGCTCTGGCATGAATGCAATTCACATTTTCCAGTCCCAGCTTCTGTACCGTATCCTCAAGAAATTTGATCCTTTTGTTAAGGGAATCCATGAGCGTAATCTGAATTTTCGGGAAAGCAATGGCAAGGGGGATTCCCGGGAATCCGGCTCCTGTACCGATGTCAATCATTTTCTTTTGTTTTCCATCTGCCCTCAAGGCTTCCAATGTTCCACGTGGAACACTGGTGAGAATGGAATAGCTGTCCAGAAAATGCTTGGTATAAACATCCTCGGCCTCTGTGATCGCCGTCAGATTCATCACCTTATTCCATTCCATCAGATTTTCATAAAAGGTTCTGAGCTGTTCCAGCTGATCAGAAGATAAAGTGAAATCCGGAATAAACTGTTCCAATCGGGAAATGAATTGTTCTTCGGTCTTATTCATGCTTTTCTCCACTTTTTGTCAATGAAGGTATACGAGCAGCACGGCAATGTCCGCCGGTGTTACTCCCGCCATACGGGAAGCCTGTCCAATCGAAGACGGCCGCAGCTCCTTCAGCTTTTGTCTCGCCTCGAGGCGAAGACTTTGCACCTGATCATAATCGATATTCTCCGGAATCCGACGGTTTTCCAGACGATTGAACTCTTCCACCTGCTTCCGCTGCCGATCAATATATCCCTCGTATTTCAGGTTGATCTCCACCTGCTCAGTGACCTCTGCAGGAAGCTCCGGTCTGTCCGGATCGATTCCTTGCAATTTCTCATAGGTAAGCTCCGGCCGGCAGAGAAGCTCGGCGAGCGATACGGCGGTTTTTAATTCGGTCGACCCAATGTGCAGCAGATATTCCTGATTTGCCGCAGCCGCGCCAACCTTGACGGTTCGCAGCCGATCCATTTCCGCCTTAATTCTCTCTTCCTTCCAGAGAACATGCCGGTATTGCTCCTCCGTAATAAGGCCGGATTCATATCCGTATTTGCGCAGCCGCAGATCCGCGTTGTCCTGGCGCAGCAGCAGCCGGTACTCGGCCCGGCTGGTCATCATGCGATAGGGCTCCCGATTGTCCTTGCTGACCAGATCATCAATCAGTACGCCGATGTAGCTTTCCGAACGCTTCAGAATAAGGGGATCCTTTCCCTTGAACCTTCTGGAAACATTGATTCCTGCAATCAATCCCTGTGCGGCAGCCTCTTCATAACCGCTGCTGCCGTTGAACTGTCCGGCGCAGAACAGACCGTCCACGCTCTTTACCTCAAGGGATAATTTCAGATCGTTTGCATTGATGCAATCGTATTCAATCGCATACGCATTTTTGACAATCGAGCAATGCTCCAGTCCCGGCACCGTTCGGTACATTCTCTGCTGAACATCGTCCGGCATGGAACTGGACATACCATCCACATAAACCTCATTGGTATCCCGTCCCTCCGGCTCGATGAAAACCTGGTGTCTTGTTTTCTCCGCGAATTTCACCACCTTATCTTCAATGGACGGACAATACCTGGGTCCCGTTCCTTCGATGATTCCGGCATAAATGGGCGAGCGATCCAGATTCTGCCGGATGATCTCGTGCGTTTCTTCATTTGTATAAGTGAGATAACACGGCACCTGCTCGATCTGAACCGTTTCCGGATCGGTGGAATAGGAGAAGGGAATCACCCTCTCATCGCCCTTCTGGATTGTCATCTTCGAGTAGTCTAGCGTTCTGCCGTCCATACGTGCCGGCGTGCCCGTCTTGAACCGGCGCAGAGAGATTCCCATCTGTGACAGAGAATCCTTCAGGTAAGTGGAACGCTGCATGCCGGAAGGGCCGGTCTCTGTAATGCTCTCCCCCACCAGGCATCTGGCATTCAGATAAGTTCCGGTGCATATTATCACCGCGGTGCAGTGATAAATTGTTCCCTGGTGAACCCTCACGCCGCAGACGCGCCGTCTCTCCTCTTTCTGTTCTCCCATGCAGAGCTCTGTCAGAATTTCTGTCACCTCCGCCTGACGGATGGTCAGATTGTCCTGATGCTCCAATACGCTCCGCATGCTGCGCGAATACGCAGCCTTATCGGCCTGCGTCCGCAGGGAATGTACGGCAGGTCCCTTTGAACGGTTCAGCATCTTGGATTGAATGAAGGTTTTATCAATGTTCTTGCCCATTTCACCGCCGAGAGCATCAATCTCCCTCACCAGATGTCCCTTCGAGGACCCGCCGATGTGGGGATTGCAGGGCATCATCGCAATGCTGTCCACATTCATTGTGAAAAGGACCGTGCGAAGTCCTGTCCGTGCGGTAGCAAGAGCCGCTTCGCAGCCCGCATGACCGGCACCGATTACACACACATCCGTATCGATTTGAAATCCGTGTTCCGACATAAAATCGTATCCCTTCCGGTGGATCGCACGGATTTGCAAAGGAATTTGCTGCTTCGCAGCACAAATCCGGCGTGGGAAACGCTTTCATCAGCGTTTCCCTAAACAGATATTATTTCCCCAGACAAAAGCGATGAAAGATTTCCTCTGCCAGGTCGTCTTCCACTTCCTCTCCGATCATCCGTCCCAGCTGCGCATAGGCATTTCGAAGATCAATGGAGAAGAAGTCCTCGCTCAGACCGTTGCGAATGCTCTCCGACACCAAGACAAGAGAGTGAATGGCATTGCGAACCGCTGCCTTCTGGTATTCCTCCGTGAGGAAAATCTCAGAGGAATCCATGATTTCCCCCAGATGAAAGAGCTGCAGAATGGCATCCTTGATCTGCTCCGTCCCGTCTCCCAGCAAAAGGGAGAGGGTCACCGATGTCACATTTTCTCCCGAGAGGAGCTGCTGCGCCGTGCTCTCCTTCCCGCAGGAACCGACGTCGCAGCAAAGATCAGCTTTATTATGAATCAGAATGCAATGCTTGCCCAGTTCCAATTCCTTTTCCACAAGCCTTGCGATTTCCCTGTCCTCCTGCGTAATCCCTGAGGAGAGATCCACAACGAAGAGGATCAGCTGTGCGGTTTCCATCTCTTTCTTTGCCCGTTCCACGCCGATGGCTTCCACCATGTCCTGCGTTTCACGGATTCCGGCCGTATCCGTAAGATGCAGCAGCACATCTCCCAGCCGTACCGTTTCACGCAGCGTATCACGCGTGGTTCCCGCGACGGAGGTTACAATGGCTCTGTCCTCTCCGGTCAGAAAGTTCAGCAATGACGATTTCCCGGCATTCGGCTTGCCGACAATGACCGTTTCAATTCCCTCCTGCAGAACCCGGCCGTTTTCGGAGCGTTCCAGCAAAGCCTGCAGCTCCTCCAGCAGAGCCTCACATACCGAAAGGAGATGATCCGGGTAGTCCTCCAGAGAATAGTTCTCCGGATCGTCCAGTGCAGATTCAATGAAGGCAATTTCATACAGAATTTTACCCCGGAGCTCCTTCACCTTCTCCGACACGGATCCCTGCAGCTGCCGCAGGCTGCTGCGTCTGGAAAATTCATTCTGCGAACGAATGAGATTCATCACCGCACCGGCCTCGGAAAGATCGATCCGACCTCCCAGAAATGCCCTCTTGGTAAACTCTCCCGGTTCAGCCGGCCTCGCACCTGCCCGCAGCACCGCAGCCAGCACACGCTGCAGCAGATAAATCCCTCCGTGGGAATTGATCTCCGCCGTATCCTCGGTTGTATAGCTGTGGGGCCCCTTCATCCAGGAAACCAGAACCTCATCGATTTCTTCCCCGCTGTCGGGATCCACAATATTGCCGTAATGGATGGTATTCGGCTTCCAATCCGTCCGTATGTTTCCCTTCGGGGTACGAAAGATCCTTTTCAGGATATCTGCCGCACCGGAACCGCTCACACGCACGATTCCGATTCCGGCCTCGCACCGCCCGGTTGCAATCGCAGCAATGGTATCCTCTCTGTCCTGATCAAAGGTCAGTGCCATTTTCCTTTTCCTCTCAATCAGCAAAAAGGGTCCGCATGAATGCGAACCCTTTTCCTTCCTCTGTACCGTTACACCGTTTGGCTGGTTAATTAAAAATCGATGTACCGGCTCTTACCTTTTCATCGTAATCACAACCCTGCGGTAGGGATCCTCTCCCTCACTGTATGTTGTGACGTAACGATCTCCCTGCAATGCCGAGTGGATCACTCTTCTTTCGTAGGGATTCATCGGCTCCAGCGCCTGTGCCTTATGGGTCTTTTTCACCTTGAAGGCGACATTCTTTGCCAGACTTTCCAATGTTTTCCTGCGTCTTGCGCGATAGTTCTCCGTATCCGCCTTTACATGAACATATCCCGCAATGTTCTTGTTAACCACCAGTGAAACCAGGTACTGGATGGAATCAAGGGTCTGTCCTCTCTTTCCGATGAGAACTCCCATATCATCCCCTTCGAAGTCGACGTTCAGAATGTTTTCTTCCGGATCGAACCGATAGGAAATCGATACCTCCATTCCCATAGCCCGGAACATAGGCTCCAGCAGGGCATCTGCCTTTTCCTTGAATTCTTCTACCTGTTCCTCCGTGTAATCCACCTTCGGTTCCGCGGACCGCCGGGGGCTGCTCTCATGCGCAGACGTCTGGGTAAAATCCTTTTTCACGCCTCCCTTTCGGGATCTGGAATTCGATTCGTAATCTCTGCCCTTACCGTAGCCGGCAGACCTTGTAAAATCGGATGAATGAAAATCTCTTTCCGCAGGCGTCTCGTCCTCACGCTCCGTTCCGTATCCCTCCTGCAGCTGTGATTCGTGAACATTGCCCAGAACATCGCCGCCGGCTGCAGCCGAGCCATGCTCATTTTCCTTAATTCTGGCCTTAATCACAGCATTGCGGGAATTGAATCCCATGAAACCAAGGCTGCCCTGGTCAATAACTTCATAATCCAGATTGTCGCTGGTGATGGAAAACTTGCGGCACGCCGTAGTGATGCAATCATCAAGTGTTTTCTCGCTGATTTCAATATATTCGTTTGCCATAGGATTCCTTTCTATCCCATCCTCAATCCTTTTTCTCCTTGCTCTGACCGGATTTTCTGGATACGGAATTGTATTCTGCTACCATATTCGCCTTTTCCGCAAGGCTGCCCTTGCGGTACTGCGGGCGGCTCTGTGCGCCTGCGGACGCAGCATCGGCGTTCCCCTTGGTCCCGCGGTTCTGATAAGCTGCCTTTTCCGAAAGCGACTTGCGTCTGGGAGCCTCCTCGCCGGACAATCCCTGACCGTTCTTGGTGCTCATCTGAGAATACTGCATCATGCGGTCATACGCCGTCGGCTTATCGCCCCGCTTTTCCGCCTTCTTCCGATTCTTCTCCTCCTGCTCCTTCAGGAACGCATCCATGTCCATTTTGTCCACGCTCTTATTGATGAAGACCTGCTGCGCGGAACGAATCACAGAACCGGCAATCCAGTACAGTCCCATACCTGCAGGGAGCGTAAAGCAGAAAAATGCGGACATGATCGGCATGGTGTAGTTCATGGTTTTCATGGACGACATCATCTGGTCCTGCTGGGCATCGCCGGTGGAATTGTTCGACATCGGCATCAAGGCCACGTTGATAAGCTGCGTGATCGCGGCAAGAAGCGGAACGCTCAATGCCGCAATGATACCGATCACCGATTTGTCAGACCATGCATTCTGCAATGTGAACCACGGCGAATTGCCGATGTTCAGACCCAGAAAATTGTTGTACTGCTCCAGCTTCGCCGCCGTTGTCTGAATTTCAGCCGAGAGATTTCCGAAGTTGTCGGCGAGGGCGGACCAATCCGCCGTGGAAAAACGGTTGAGAACATCGATGTAAACATTCTGAACCGTAGAGGTGACACCGTTTACAAAATCATCCGACTTGAACGAATTGGCAAACTGCGCAGCCGCAGAGGTTGCCTGAAGGTATTCTGTCGCCCCCTCGGAATTCATCAGATTGGATACCAGCGGAAAGAACGCGTCCTTTACAATTCCCACATAAGCCGGAATGTTGTAAATAACACGATACAGGGCGAACAGAATCGGCATCTGGATCAGAAGCTGAACGCAGCTTCCCATCGGAGATACGCCGTACTTCTTATACAGAGCCTGCTGCTCCTCGTTCATCCGCATCATGGATTCCTGATCCTTGCGGTTTTTGTATTTTGCCTGAATCTTTGCCAGCTCCGGCTGCATCTTCTGCTGTAGCTTGGAAAATTTCTGCTGACGGATGGTAAGAGGCATCAATGCCATGTAGATGATGATGGTGAAAATAATGATCGCAAGACCGATGTTGGGAATGCCGATCTTATCGAGCACCCAGAAGATCCCGTCCATAAGATATCCCAGGAGCGTTGCGATGGGTCCTATCAGAAATGTAGTGTTGGCTGTCCATGCCATAGGAATCTAATCCTCCTTTGGATTTGCGTTCAGGGAACCGGATCATAGCCCCCGTGCGAAAATGGGTTGCAGCGAAGAATCCTCCATACCGCCAATAACCCTCCCTTGAACGCCCCGTATTTTTCGATTGCCTCCAGTCCGTATTCCGAACAGGTAGGCGTATAAGGGCAGTGAAATCCTTTGAGAGGAGAGATGTATTTCCGGTAAAACCGGATTCCGGCCAACAGAATCCTTTTAAGCATCGGCTGATTCCCCATGATAAATTCCGGCTTTTCTCAACAGGAAGAGGAGCGCTCTTTCGATCTCCCAATAACTGGCACCGTCTGCCGATCTGCGCCCGACAACTGCAATATCCGAACCGCTATCGAATGAATGCTCATGCAGTCTGTAGCTCTCACGCACCAGCCTCTTGATCCTGTGCCGCACAACGCTGTTCCCTACCTTCTTGCTGACCGATATTCCGATTCTGCTGCGGTCTGTGCCATTGTTCATAACATAGACCACCATGTACTTGTTGGCATAGGATTTCCCGAGCCTGTAGCACGCCCTGAAATCTTCATTTTTCTTAATCGATTCCACAGTTCCCCTTAATGTAAGCCGGATATACAAAAGGACCGCATTGCTGCGGTCCCGGATGGATTAAACAGTTAACTGTTTTCTTCCCTTTGCTCTTCTTGCTGATAAAACCTTGCGTCCGCCAGCAGTTGCCATTCTCGCACGGAAACCGTGAACCTTGGAACGCTGTCTCTTTTTCGGCTGGAATGTCATCTTTGCCATTTCAGTTCCACCTCCTTCATCGAATTATCAATTCTACATCGCACCGCGGGGGTGACGATCCATTGCTCTGTCATAACAGAATCATGATACGAACAGCTATCACATTATATTGTAAGAGAAGATTTGCTGTCAACACCAAAAAATGCACTGTTTCAGGGCTTTTTCGGCCATTTCGGACGATACAACATATAGAAAAAATAAAAAAAGTGGGACCATATTTGGTATCCACATTTTATCCCCAAAACGTGGATACCAAAAAAGTTATCCACAATTTGTGGATAGGATGTGGATAAGATTTGTATTTCAGGCGGATATTATGTTTTTATCTTTATCGAATCCCTTTATTTTCGCGGATTTATTTCTGTGGATGAGCTATCCACTAAGTTATCCACATTTCCACATTCCATGGTTGTTTTCCGGAATCCGAGTCTCTTATCCCCCGTTATCCACAGTTTGAAAGATGCCATCATTTAGTATAATATTACTTCTGCGTCGCCGGAAAATGCCTTGTTTTAAGGGCTTTTCAGCCTGCATCGGAGGTTATGCACATTTTCAACGGTGATAAGAAGTTTACTGCTCACGCGCAAAGCGTCATTTGATGATGTGGAAAACGCGGGCGGCAGCGGAAAAGTCTTATGTGAGGGGATAACGAACCATGAATCTGGATGAGCTGAGACGGAAATGGAATGACATCAAGGAAGGGATCCGGGAAATCTACCGAATTTCGGATGTTTCCTATAATACCTGGATCAAGGACCTCGAAATCGGCAGCGTCGAGAACGATGTCCTCACCATCTGCATTCCCAGCGACAATCCGCTGATGCTCTCCTATTATGATAAGAAATATCGGGAGCCCCTCCAGGCAACGATTTCCGAAACAGTGGATTATCCCTTCCAGATTATGTTCGTTCTCAAGAATGATCAGAAGACGGAGGATCAGCAGGCCGAGCTCCAGAAAAAGGCATCCATCAACGTAAAGGCCGAGGATGCCAATCTCAACGTTCGCTATCGTTTTTCTACCTTTGTCGTAGGCGCCAACAATCGCTTTGCGCAGTCTGCCTGCGTGGCGGTTGCCGAAACCCCCGGCTCTGTATACAATCCGCTCTTTCTCTACGGAGGTGCCGGACTGGGCAAGACCCATCTGATGCATTCCATCGGACACTATGTTCTCGAACAGAATCCGGATGTACGCGTACTCTACGTCACCAGTGAACAGTTCACCAACGAGGTCATCGAATCCATTCGAAGCGGTAACGCACAGTCCATGACGCGCCTGAGGGATAAATACCGCACCGTCGATGTCCTTCTCATCGATGATATTCAGTTCATCATCGGCAAGGAATCCACGCAGGAGGAGTTTTTCCATACCTTCAACGAGCTCCATGCCGCCGGCAAGCAGATCGTCCTCTCCTCCGACCGTCCTCCCAAGGAAATGGAGACCCTCGACGAGCGCTTCCGCTCCCGTTTTGAAATGGGACTCATTGCGGACATTCAGGCTCCCGATTATGAGACGAGAATGGCAATTCTGCGCAAGAATGCCGACGAGCAGCACCTCGATGTAGAGGATGAGATACTCGAATACATCTCCACGAATATCAAATCCAACATCCGTGAGCTGGAGGGCGCCTTCAACAAGATCATCGCATATTCCAAGCTGAACAATATTGAGATCAACCTCACCATGGCCCAGGATGTGCTCAAGGATATCATTTATCCCAACGCCGAACACGTCGTAACGCCGAAGATGATTGCCAATATCGTCTGCGAGCACTATGGCGTCAAGCTCTCCAACGTCGCCTCCCGCAAGAAGAATGCCGAATGCGTCATTCCCAGACAGGTGATCATGTACATGTGCCGGGAATACACCGATGCCACCCTCGATTCCATCGCGCGGCTCCTCAACAAAAAGGATCACTCCACCGTTATGCACGGTGTGGATAAAGTGAAGGAGGAAATGGAGAATAATGAGGAATTGCGCTCCAACATAATAATAATTAAGAAGAAACTCAATTTGCAGTAAAAAGGGTATCTTCTCTGAAACGTGCATAAATACCGCACTTTCCACAGGTTGCGGGGTTCGCTGTCAACGATCGGAGCGAACCCCGTTTCATTGCTTCTACAGGGCTTTTTTGGTACAATCTAGTAGGTTATCCTCATTTCAACATCTGCTACGATGTACTACGACGATTCTATTCTTTTTATTCTCCCGCCGCCCTTTGGATACCCGAAAGGATGAGAAATAGAAAGTTATTCGCAAAAAGGACACAGCCATGAAATTACGTATCGAAAAAAACGCCTTGATTTCCGGCGTCAATATCGTCTCCAGAGCCATTCCCGGCAAAACCACCATGTCGATTCTGCAATGCATTCTGGTAGACGCTTCCACGGAGAAAATCAAATTGATGGCCAACGATACCGATCTGGGGATCGAGACCACCGTACCGGGTGTCATCGACGAGCATGGCATCATTGCCATCAGCGCCGACATCTTTTCGAATATTGTCCGGAAGCTTCCGGACGGCATGGTACGGATTGAGACCGATGCAGAGAAGGTTCAGATTCAATGTGAAAAGGCACACTTTACCATCATGGGAAATGACGGAAGCGAATTTCCCTATCTTCCGGATATTGATAAGTCCTACGGAATCGAAATTTCACAGTTTACCTTAAAAGACGTCATCAATCGCACCATCTTCTCGATTTCTACCAATGAAGGCAACAAGGTGATGACAGGTGAGCTGTTTGAAATACGGAACAGCGAGCTTCGCGTGGTAGCACTGGACGGGCATCGTATTTCCATCCGCAATGTGGAATTGAAGCAGTCCTACGACAACCGTAAGGTCATCATTCCGGGCAAAACATTGTCGGATATCAGCAAGATTCTCCCCGGCGACATGGACAAAACGGTCCGCATCTATTTTACGGAGCGTCATACTCTCTTCGAGTTCGACGAGACGGTGGTGGTATCGCGTCTCATCGAGGGAGAATATTTCAAGGTAGATCAGATGATCTCCGGAGATTACCAGACGCATATCCATATCAACCGGCATGAGCTCCAGAGCAGTCTGGAACGCGCAACGCTTCTCGTTAAGGAAGAGGACAAGAAACCCATCATTCTGATCGTCAGCGACGGAATGATGCAATTGAAGATCAATACGGCCCTCGGCAGCATGAACGAAACGATTGCCATCGAGAAAGAGGGAGAAGACATCAATATCGGATTTAATCCGAAGTTCCTCATTGATGCGATTCGTGTCATCGATGATGAGGAAATCGACATCTATCTTCTCTCCCAACGGGCACCGGCCTTTATCCGCAATGAGCATTCCTATTGCTATCTGGTGCTGCCGGTAAACTTTATCAACTTCTGAAGGTATGAAATGAAGACACTTACCATTCGTGATGAATTCATCAAATTAGGGCAGGCACTGAAGCTGGCCGGCATTGCCTCCTCCGGCGTGGATGCCAAGATCATGATCGAGGAGGGCGAGGTCACGGTAAACGGTGAGGCGGAAACCCGCCGGGGCCGGAAGCTGCGCAGCAAGGATACGGTCAGCGTGCGTGGTGCGTCGTTTGTCATTCAGACTCCGGAAGAGACGGAATAAGAGTATGTACATTCAGTCCTTACGGCTGGCAGATTATCGCAATTATGAAGCCCTTTCCATGGAGTATTCGGAAGGAACGAATATACTCTACGGTGATAACGCCCAGGGGAAAACGAATATTCTGGAAGCTCTGTATCTGGTGGCAACCACCAGGTCTCACCGGGGCGTTTTTGACAAGGATCTGATTCGTTTTGGAAGCACAGAGGGGCACATCCGCTGCATTGTGTGGAAGGGCGGAATGGATTATCAGGTGGACCTGCATCTGCGAAAGGGAAAGGCGAAGGGTGTTGCTGTCAACGGGCAGAGAATCCGAAAGGCCTCGGATCTGATAGGACTCCTGCATATCGTATTTTTCTCTCCGGAGGATCTGTCCATTGTAAAAGACGGTCCGTCGCAGAGAAGGCGGTTCATGGACATGGAGCTGTGTCAGCTGGATTCGTCCTATCTCCATGATCTGAACCAATACAACAAGGTGGTGGAGCAGCGCAACAAGCTGCTGCGTCAGCTGATGGATGTGCCGTCCCTGGAGTCCACCATGGATCTGTGGGATGAGCAGCTGGTGGAATACGGGAGCCGCGTCATCCGCAGGAGAAGGGAATTCTTACGGGATTTGAATGAAATCATTCTGGAAATGCACGGGAAATTGTCCGGCGGAACGGAGCATCTCTCCCTCTCCTACGAACCGAATGTGGAGGAGGACCGTTACAGGGAGGAGCTGCGGCGCATCCGGGAGCGGGAGAAATACATCGGCTCCACGGCGCTTGGTCCGCACAAGGATGATTTTGTTTTCGTCTGTGATGAGATCGATCTGCGGCGCTTCGGTTCACAGGGACAGCAGAGAACCTGTGCACTCTCACTCAAGCTCTCGGAGCTTGAACTCGTAAAGCGTGCAATCGGGGAAGCGCCGGTTCTGATGCTGGATGATGTATTGTCGGAGCTGGATACCAACCGCCGGAATTATCTGTTGAATTCTCTCGGTGGCATTCAGACCTTCATCACATGCACCGGATTGGACGAATTCGTCAACAATCGATTTACAATCGACCGCCTTTACCATATAAGCAACGGGCAGGTGATTGAAACGAATCAGGAAGCTGGGGACATAGAATGGCAGCAGAGGAAATAAAGAACCTGTTAGAGGCAGCAGAGGAAGATGCAAGGGCCGGAGAAAGCGAGGGTCTTGCGGATTCGGAAGAATATGTAACGGAATATGCCGAGAACGACAGGGAATACAAGGATGACAACGTGAAGGACACGAAGGATGTGGGGTCCTACACGGCAGATGACATCCAGATTCTGGAGGGACTCCAGGCGGTCCGCAAGCGCCCCGGCATGTACATCGGCACAACATCCTCGAGAGGACTGCACCATCTGGTGTATGAGATTGTAGACAATTCCGTGGACGAAGCGCTGGCGGGTTTCTGCACGCATATCGAGGTTACCATCAATCCGGGCAACAGCATCACGGTTACGGACAACGGGCGCGGCATTCCGGTCGGCATCAACCACAAGACGGGAAAGACAGCCGTGGAGGTTGTCTATACCATTCTGCACGCCGGCGGAAAATTCGGCGGCGGCGGATATAAGGTTTCGGGCGGACTGCACGGCGTCGGTGCGTCGGTGGTCAATGCGCTTTCAACCTGGCTGGAGGTTACGGTTCGTCAGGACGGAAAGATTCACCGGATCCGCTTTGTGAACGGAGGACATACCGAGGGAAAACTCGAGGTTGTGGGTGAATGTGATGCGACGGATACCGGGACCAGTGTCACGTTTCAGCCGGATCCTTCCATCTTCCAGGAGACGACGGTCTATGAATATGACATCATCCGCACACGGCTTCGGGAAATGGCATTTCTGACGAAGGGACTTTCCATCTCTCTTACGGATCTTCGGGAGGAGGGCCGGAAGGAGGACGGAGAACAAAGGCGGGAGGTCTTCCATTACGAGGGAGGCATCAAGGAATACGTTGCGTATCTGAATCGCAGCAAAACGCCGCTGTATAACGACATTCTGTATTTTGACGGGACCAAGAACAATGTCTATGTTGAGGTGTCGATGCAGCATAACGATGCCTACAACGTGTCGGAATACAGCTTTGTGAACAACATCAATACGCCGGAGGGAGGCATGCATCTCACCGGCTTCCATAACGCGGTCACCAAGACCTTCAACGATTACGCGAGAAAGAACAAGATTCTGAAGGACAGCGATCCGAATCTGTCCGGAGACGATATCCGCGAGGGTCTGACGGCGATCATTTCCGTCAAGGTTGAGGATCCGCAGTTCGAAGGACAGACAAAGCAGAAGCTCGGCAACATCGAGGCACGCGGTGCAGTGGATTCCGTTGTCAGCGAAAAGCTCACCTATTATCTGGAGCAGAATCCGACCGTCGCCAAAACCATCTGCGACAAGGCGCAGATGGCGCAGCGCGCCCGGGAGGCTGCAAGAAAGGCAAGGGATCTGACAAGACGCAAGACGGCCCTTGAGACCATGGCACTTCCGGGAAAGCTTGCGGACTGCTCCGATAAGGATCCGAAGAATTGCGAGATTTTCCTGGTGGAGGGAGATTCCGCCGGCGGCTCCGCAAAGAGTGCGAGAAGCCGTGCAACCCAGGCGATTCTGCCGCTTCGCGGCAAAATACTGAACGTGGAGAAGGCAAGAGAAGACCGGATCTATGCCAACGAAGAGATCAAAGCCATGATCACAGCCTTCGGCACGGGAATTCACGATGAGTTCAAGATCGAGAAGCTCCGCTACGACAAGATCATCATCATGACGGATGCCGACGTGGACGGCGCGCACATCGATACCCTGATGCTGACCTTTTTGTATCGGTTCATGCCGGAGCTGATCCGTCAGGGACATGTGTATCTGGCTATGCCGCCGCTCTACAAGCTGGAGAGAAATAAGAAGGTCTGGTATGCCTACAGCGATGAGGAGCTCAACAGCATTCTGAATGAGGTCGGACGGGACAACAGCAACCGTATCCAGCGCTATAAGGGATTGGGCGAAATGGATCCGGAGCAGCTGTGGGAAACAACCATGGACCCGGAAACAAGAATCCTCAAGAGGGTGAGCATCGATGAGGAAAGCGAATCCGAGGTGGATCTGACCTTTACAACATTGATGGGAGATCAGGTGGAGCCGCGGCGGGAGTTCATCGAACAGAACGCGCGATTCGTACAGAATCTGGACATTTAAGGTAAGGAAGCTTCATGGAAGACAACGTATTTGACACAAGAATCCGGGATGTGGACCTGAACAAGACCATGCGTAATTCCTACATTGATTACGCGATGAGTGTCATCGTACAGCGGGCACTTCCCGATGTACGAGACGGACTCAAGCCGGTGCAGAGACGAATTCTCTGGGCGATGAGCGAGCTTGGCAACACGCCGGATAAGCCGCACCGCAAATGCGCGCGTATCGTGGGCGACACCATGGGAAAATATCATCCCCACGGGGACAGCTCCATCTACGGCGCCCTGGTCTATATGGCACAGCCCTGGTCAATGCGTTACTGTCTGGTGGACGGTCATGGAAATTTCGGCTCCGTCGACGGTGACGGTGCAGCGGCAATGCGATATACCGAGGCCCGTCTGACGAAGATTTCCACGGAGATGATGGCAGACATCAATAAGGATACCATCGACTTTGCGGATAATTTTGATGGAACGGAGAAGGAGCCATCTGTCCTGCCTGCCCGCTTCCCGAGCCTTCTGGTGAACGGAACAACCGGCATTGCCGTCGGTATGGCGACGAACATTCCCCCGCATAACCTTCGGGAGGTGGTCGCGGCCTGCACGAAGATGATCGACAACCGTGTGCAGGAAAACCGGGAAACCGAGGCGGAGGAGCTGCTGCAGATCGTGCAGGCACCGGACTTTCCGACCGGCGGCATCATCATGGGACTGCAGGGAGCACGGGACGCATATCTCACCGGAAAGGGAAAGATCATTACCCGTGCGGTCACGGACATCGAACCCATGGGCAACGGCAAGAGCCGCATCGTGGTGACAGAGCTCCCTTATCTGGTGAACAAGGCGAATCTGATCAGGAACATCGCCGATCTTGTGAAAAACAAAAAGATCGAGGGTATCACCGATCTGCGTGATGAATCGGACCGCGAGGGCATGCGGATCGTCATCGAGCTGCGGCACGATGTCAATGCCCAAATTATCCTGAATCAACTGTTCAAGCACACGCAGATGCAGGACACCTTCGGTGTCACCATGCTCTCCCTCGTAAACGGGGAGCCGAAAATTCTGGGTCTGAAGGACCTGCTGACCTATTACCTCCGGCACCAGGAGGAGGTTGTCACCCGCAGGACGCAATATGATCTCAAAAAGGCACAGGAGCGGGATCATATCGTGCAGGGCCTGCTCATTGCCATCGACAACATCGAGGAAGTGATCCGTATCATTCGCTCCTCTTCCTCCGTGCAGGAGGCAAAGGGACGTTTGACCGAGCGGTTCGGTCTCGATGACGTACAGGCGCAGGCCATTGTGGATATGCGGCTGCGCGCCCTGACCGGTCTGGAGAGAGACAAGCTGGAGGCAGAGCATGCGGAGCTGTTAAAGACCATCGGGCGTCTGCAGGCCATCCTGGCCGATCGGAATCTCCTTCTGGGTGTCATCCGGGAGGAAATGAATGCTATCGCGGAGAAATACGGAGATGAGAGACGTTCGCAGATCAATGTCCATGCGGATCTGTCCGAGCTGGAGCTGGAGGATCTGATCCAGAACGAGAACTGCGTCATCACCAGAACGAGCCTTGGCTACATCAAGAGAACCTCAGCGGATGAATTCAAGGCACAGAACCGTGGGGGACGCGGTATAAAGGGTGCACATACCATCGAGGATGACTATGTGGAAGACCTGCTGATGACGGCCATCAAGGACACGCTCCTCATCTTCACGAACAAGGGGCGCGTCTATAAGCTGAAGGCGTATAAGATTCCGGAGGCCTCCAGGACATCCCGCGGAACGGCAATTGTCAATCTTCTGCAGCTGGATGCGGACGAGAAGGTGGCGGCGCTGATCCCCGTAAAGGGAATCCGCGATGACAGGAATCTTTTTATGGTCACGCAAAAGGGTGTGGTTAAGAAGACAAGATGTACGGATTTTGCCAACATCCGGTCCATCGGCCTCAATGCCATTGTCATTCAGGAGGGGGATTCTCTCATAGAGGTCAAGGAGACCTGTGAAGAGGACGAGGTGATCATTGTCACCCGAAGGGGAATGGCCATCTGTTTCCGCGAGACAGAGGTGCGCACCACCGGCCGCAGTTCGATGGGCGTGCGTGGCATTTCGCTTGAGGACGGAGATGAAGTCATCGGAATGCAGCTGCGTTCGCAGGGCAGTTCGGTTCTGGTGGTTTCGGAGAACGGCATGGGCAAGCGGAGTGCATGGGATGAATTCCGGGTTCAGAGCCGCGGCGGTAAGGGACTGAAGTGCTATAAAATTACAGAGAAAACCGGAAATGTGGCAGGTGTCAAGGCGGTGGATGACGAACACGAGATCATGATGATCACATCTGCGGGCATTATCATTCAGATTCGGATGAGTGAGATCCCGGTTCACAGCAGGATCACCTCCGGCGTTAAGCTGATCAATCTGGAGGAAGGCGTCAAGGTTGTCAAGATTGCCAAGGTCCGCGAGGAAGCCGAGGACGAAAAGCCGGTACAGTTACCGTAACCGGTTCCGGAGATGCAACATTACAATGACAAAATGAGGGAGAAGGCAATCACGCCTTCTCCCTCATTTTCTGTACTTGGTGCGCCTGGCGGCGCACGTTTCTAACGTAAGCGTCTAAAAATCAGAGATTATTCCGCCTGGGGAAGATTCAGCTCCTGGTTGAGGTATTTTACAACCTCCTCGCCGTCGAGTCCGTGTACGGCACAGGCATCCCCGAGGCTCTCCATGAGAGCGGCCGGGCAGCTGATGCATCCCATTCCGACGCGCATGAGAACCTCTGCGGCATCCGGATGTGCCAGAATGACATCTCTTACGATCATATCGGAGCGAATGGGATCCTTGCTCTGTTCGGTTTCATTTACTTCTGCCATTGATGTATCCTCCGTGGTGTTGTTGCGCGGCATCACCGATGTGAGTGCCGTAGCTGCATTGTCCCTTCAGTGTAGCACAGATCACTCGATTGCAGTTACCTTATAGTCCTTATCCTCCACAGCCTTTTTCAGAACGGAATCGTTCACGTCCGAAGAGAGCTCGACAACGGCAGTACCCGTTTCGTGTGAAACGTCGGCACGGACAACACCGTCAACCGCCTCCAGTGCAGTTCGGACGGCCTTCTCGCAGTGTCCGCACATCATTCCCTCGATTTTCATGGTTTTCGTCATAACAATCTCCTTTCCGGCTCTCTTCTCCTTGGGAGCCTCGGCCATGGCAGCATGGCCGTTTTCCGTGTGAATGTCTGTATTGAAATGCTCTCCGGAGAATTTCGGAGAGAAATCAACGGATGTTGCGTGAGCTTCTCCGTCAAGAAGTCTTGCATTCGGAAGCGAATCCTTGGCCCGGCGGTCATGACCTGCATCGTGAATATGCAGGAGATTCAGCCGCAGTGCATTCATGCAGACAAAGAAGCTCGAGCAGCTCATGGCCGCTGCACCCCACATGGGATTCATGGTGAGTCCCCAATGGGAGTAGAGTCCGGCTGCGAGAGGAATCAGGAGGACATTGTAGATCAATGCCCAGAACAGATTCTCAAGAATGTCGCGGTAGGTGGCCTTGGAGAGGCGAACGGCGGCGGATACGTCCGAAAGCCTTGATTTCATGAGAACGACATCTGCGGCATCGATCGCAACATCCGTGCCGGCACCGATCGCTATGCCGATGTTCGCCCTTGTAAGAGCCGGCGCGTCGTTGATGCCGTCGCCGACCATGGCGACTCTTCCCTTTTCCTGAAGCCTTCGGACAATTTCTTCCTTGCCGTCCGGCCGGACACCGGCCGCAACCTCGTCAACGCCGGCCTCTCTCCCGATGGCGGCTGCCGTGCGCGGATTGTCGCCTGTCACCATGACAACATGGATTCCCATGCTCTTGAGTTCACGAATGGCCCTGGCAGAGTCCTCCTTGATGGTATCCGCAACGGCGATGATGCCAAGAATTCTCGTATCCTCAGCAAAGAACATCGGTGTCTTTCCCTGCTGTGCGAGAAGGGAGGCCCGTTCGGAGAGCTCGCCGGGAATTGCCGCCCGGGTGCGGATGAATTCCTCGTTACCTCCGAAAAGTGTCCTGCCCTGCAGTTTTCCGCTTAAGCCGTTTCCGGGAAGTGCTGCAAAATCCGTCAGTGTGCCGAGGGGCTTGTCGGAGAAGGAGGCTTCTTCTTCACAGGAGATGACGGCTCTTGCGAGAGGATGCTCGGATTTGGCCTCGAGGAGTCTGGCCTTGGCGAGAAGCTCGGCTTTGGAAACACCGGCTGCGGGCAGAAGCTCGGTTACAACGGGGGTGCCGTTTGTGATGGTGCCGGTCTTGTCCAGAGCGACAATCTGAATGCGGCCGGTTTCCTGCAAAGCCTCTGCGGTCTTGAAGAGAATGCCGTTCCTTGCACCTACACCGTTTCCTACCATGATGGCAACGGGCGTTGCAAGTCCAAGTGCACAGGGGCAGGATACCACGAGAACGCAGATTCCTCTGGCAAGGGCGAAGCCGATCTCCCTTCCGAGGAGGAGCCAGACGGCAATGGTAAAGATCGAAAGGGCGATGACCGAGGGAACAAAGACCGCGGAAATCCGGTCGGCGAGCTTTGCTACGGGCGCCTTGGTGGCTGCGGCATCGCTGACCATGGCGATGATCTGTGAAAGCGTGGTGTCCTCTCCTACCCTTGTGGCACGGCAGGTGAGAAAGCCGCTCTGGTTGGCCGTGGCAGAGCTGACCGTATCGCCGGGAGCCTTATCCGCCGGGATGGATTCTCCGGTCAGGGCAGCTTCGTTGACGGCACCGGTTCCGTCGACAACAACGCCGTCCACCGGAATGTTCTCGCCGGGTCGGACGACGAAAAGGTCGCCGGCCGCCACCTCGTCCACGGAGACGGTAACCTCCCGGCCATCGCGCAGGAGCGTTGCGGTTTTCGGTGCCAGCCGCATGAGTGACTTCAGAGCATCCGTGGTGCGCCCCTTGGAGATGGATTCCAGCATTTTTCCGACGGTGATGAGAGTGAGAATCATGGCCGCGGATTCAAAATAGAATTCATTCATGTAGGGCATGGCGGCTTCGCTTCCGCCGTCGACCTGGGCCCTCGTCATGGCAAAGAGCATGACGGTGGAATAGACAAAGGCAGCCCCTGCGCCGAGCGCAATGGTGGAATCCATGTTGGGTGCACCATGAAGGAGGCTCTTAAAGCCGGAGAGAAAGAATTTCTGGTTGATCACGAGGATAATGCCCGAGAGAAGGAGCTGGGCAAGACCCATGGCGACATGGTTCCCCTTCATAAAGCCGGGAACAGGCCATCCCCACATATGTGCTCCCATGGAGAAATACATGAGGACGAGGAGAAAGAGCAGGGACCAGATCAGGCGCTGTTTGAGAACAGGAGTGGTCTTATCCTGCAGGGCCTCCTCTTCGGCTGCCATACGGGCGGTATAGGTGCCGGCGGTCGTCTTTGCGGCAGCCGTCTTTGCGGCTGCGCCGTAGCCTGCATTCTCTACGGCCCGGATGATATCGGAGGGCGAGGCCGTTCCCTCCACGCCCATGGAATTGGTCAGGAGACTTACGGCGCAGGAGGTGACACCGGGAACCTTTGCTACGGCCTTTTCCACACGTGCCTGGCAGGCGGCACAGCTCATGCCGGTTACATTGAATTGCTGCATTGTACGATCCTTTCTGAAACAGTTGGAAGCATTCCGCAGCGGGGGCGGAAGTAGTACATCGATTTTTAAATAACTAGCCAAACTAACTGGTCCTTTTTCCTGATTGCACGTGTCAAAAATCCTCAGCGTA
>CAVAUJ010000043.1:0-20456 GCA_963591995.1 Succinivibrio sp. | reverse complement strand
CCGGAAGCGCCCTTGTATGAAGAGGCGCCGCAGGAGGAGCCGGGCACAGAGCCGGCGAGGGAAACGCTTCCGGTCGCCGACGGATATCCGGAGGAAGCGGAAGAAGCAGAAGAGCCCGAAGAAACGGAAGAGCCGGAGACGCCCGCGCAGACCGGTGCGGAAACGGCTTCGGAAGAGACCGAGGTTCCGCCGGAGGATGAGATACCGGAACGCGCGGAGCCGGCCCGTGAGGCCGGGCCTCAGAGGCGCGGTGCGGGCCGGCCGGAGAGAAGGCCTGTCGATAGCAGGAGACCTGTTGATGGCAGAAGGCCTGTCGATGGCAGAAGACCTGTCGATGGCGGGAGACCTGCCGAAAGACGCCGGGAGGAAGCGCACGGCGAAGAGGACAGACGAAGGAGAAGACCGAATCCGAAGGCAGCAGCTGCGGAAAACGCCACCGTGGAAGCGACCAAAGCTCCGGGAGCGGAGTCCGGCAGACCGGTCCGTCCGACAGAGAATGCAGCGGCCGGCAAGGCCGCGGGTAAGGGCCGCGAGCTGAGCAAGGAAGAAAGACGACTGTTCGGACCCTTCTGCCGCATGCGGGAGAATGTCGAGCAGCTGATGGAGGCACTGGAGCAGGTGAGCCTTGCCTCCTCCACGGGAAATGTTCTGGTGATCGGCAATGATGCGACCGCGGAACGGGTGGCCAAGGGAATTCTGGAGGTGACGCGCCGGACGGATTCCAATTTCACCGGAAAAATTGCCCGCGTGAACGGGAGCGCACTGAACAAGCTCTCGGCGGAGGGCTTTGCGAAAACCTTTGATAAGCTCTCCAACGGAGCGCTGATCGTAGGAAAGGCAGCGGAGCTGGCACCCAAGGCCGTGGAACGGCTGTACCATGAGCTGGAGGAGAAGGAACGCGGCATGATTCTCATCATGACGGACGGCAGCAAGAAGATGGAGCAGTTCCGCCATGAGAATGAGCGATACCTCGGCAGCTTTACCGCGGTGATCAACATCCGGCCGCTCAACGATAAGGCGCTTGTCGCTTATGCAAGGGACTACGCGATTTCACAGGATTATTCGATTGATGAGTTCGGACAGCTGGCGCTGGCGCAGAGGATCTCGATGATGCAGACCTCCACGCACCAGGTGACCCTCAAGGAGGTCCGGGATCTGGTGGATGAGGCCATTGATTCGGCATCGCGGGTGTCACCGCTCAAGCGTTTGTTCTCGAAGAACCGCTTTGATGAGGAGGATCGCATTATTCTGCACGAAAAGGATTTTGCACAGTCCTGATCACGAAGACGCAGCAGAAACATACGGAACACCGGCGCAGCCCGCGGGGAGAGCAGTGCCGGAGCAGAAAAGGTGCAGGACGGTTTCGGAAGAACCGAAAGGCCCGCAGGGGGAGGTAAGGTATGGCGATGAAGAAGACTGCAGCAAAAGGACAGAAGACTGTCACAGGAAGGGCAGCAGGACGAAAGGCGACGCCCAAGGCGCAGCCCGCCGCAAAGAAGGCATCCGGGAAGGCTGCGGCAGCCGCAGAAGAGGACCGGAGGGTCTTTGTTTCAAAGGACGACTGCTATCTTTTCGGACAGGGAACCCATTACGATATCTACCGGAAGCTTGGCGCACATCCTTCCGTGGAGAATGGTGTGGAAGGCACGTTCTTTGCCGTGTGGGCTCCCAATGCGGCGAGCGTCCATGTCATTGGCTCCTTCAACGGGTGGAACGAAGAGCAATATCCCATGGAGAAGGTCGGAGAGATCGGTATCTGGACCCGCTTCATTCCCGGCGTGGGAGAGAACGAGCTGTATAAGTATCTGATCCGGACACCGAAGGGCGAAAAGCTCTACAAGGCGGACCCCTATGCCAATGCGGCAGAGCTTCGTCCCGGCACGGCCTCGAAGACAGCCAATCTGTCCGGGTACCGATGGGGAGATGCGAAGTGGCTGGAGGAGCGGGAGAAGACCAATGTGTTCCGCGCACCGCTTGCGGTGTATGAGTGCCACGTCGGCTCCTGGATGAAGCATCCGGACGGCGGAGACGGCTTCTACAGCTATCGCGAATTCGCGGACCGGATTGCGGCATATCTCAAGGACCTGCCGTTCACCCACGTTGAGCTCATGGGCATTCTCGAGCACCCCTTCGATGGCTCCTGGGGCTATCAGGTCACGGGATATTATGCACCGACGTCCCGTTACGGGAGTCCGAAGGACTTCATGTATCTGGTGGATACGCTGCACCGCCACGGCATCGGCGTGATTCTGGACTGGGTGCCGGCGCATTTCTGCCCGGACGAGCACGGGCTTGCGCGCTTCGACGGGGAGTGCATTTATGAGGATCCGGATCCGAGAAGAGGCGAGCATCCGGACTGGGGAACGAAGATCTTCAATCTCGGCAAGCCGGAGGTGAAGAATTTCCTCATTGCCAATGTCCTTTACTGGCTGAGGGAGTTCCACGTGGACGGCATTCGTGTGGATGCGGTGGCCTCCATGCTCTATCTGGACTACGGCAAGAAGGACGGTGAGTGGCTGCCGAATCAATACGGCGGCAACAAGAACCTGGATGCGATTGTCTTCTTCCAGCATATGAACTCGGTGGTGCGCGGATCCTATCCGGGCTTTATCACGGTGGCGGAGGAGTCTACGGCATGGCCGCAGGTGACCAGCGACATCGGAACGGAGGGCCTTGGCTTTACCTTCAAGTGGAACATGGGCTGGATGCATGATTTCTGCGAGTACATGAAGCTGGATCCCGTGATGCGCAGCGGCTCTCATTACAGCATGACCTTCGCCATGAGCTACAACAGCTCGGAGAAGTACATTCTGCCGTTGTCCCACGACGAGGTGGTGCATCTGAAGTGCTCCATGATCAACAAGATGCCGGGCTATGAGGTGGATAAATATGCCAACCTTCGCCTCGGCTACACGTTTATGATGGGACATGCCGGCAAGAAGCTCCTGTTCATGGGGCAGGAGTTCGCGCAGGAGAGAGAGTGGAGCGAGGCAAGGGAGCTGGACTGGTTCCTGCTGCAGAATCCGCTGAACGAAGGAATGCAGCGATATTACGCAGAGCTCCTGAAAATTTACCGCAAGTATCCCTGCATGCACGAGATAGATGACAGCTGGGACGGCTTTGAATGGATCAATGCGGATGACAAGAGCCGCAGCATTTACAGCTTTATCCGCAAGTGCGATACCGACAAGAGACGGATCATGTTCATTCTGAACATGACGCCGGTGGAATACAAGGACTACCGGGTGGGAGTTCCTGCCATGGGAAATTACAAGCTCCTTTTGAGCAGCACGGACGCACAGTTCGGCGGGAGCGGCGCGAAGCTTCCGAAGACCTTCCGGGCGGTCAAGGGCGACTGTGATTACAAGACGCAGTACATTGCCTTTGATATGCCGGCCTACGGCGGACTGGTGCTGGAGTTCTGACGTATCCGCCGGGCTTCGCCCTGCCGCATGAGACGGCCGGAGCGCGCGGAATGAGGCGATGCGGGGCGATGGCGAGGAAGCGGACGCAGGGGAGAAAGATATGCAAATTCATGAATCTGCAGAGGATTATCTGGAAACGATTCTGGTTCTGGAAGGGCGCATGGCGCAGGTCCGCAGCATTGACATCGTGAATGAAATGGGCTTTTCCAAGCCGAGCGTCAGCATTGCCATGAAGAAGCTGCGGGAGAACGGATATATTGAGATGGACGGCGGAGGACACATTACGCTTTGTCCCTCCGGACGTGCCATTGCAGAGCGCATTTATTCCAGACATAAGCTGCTGCGCAAGGTACTCCTTGCCATCGGCGTGGAGGAAGAGGCAGCGGCCGACCAGGCCTGCCGCATTGAGCATGTGATTGACGATGATACGTTTAACAAGCTGAACGATTACTACGAGCAGCGGATGAAGAAAGGACATTGAGCAAGGCTATGGCAGATACACATTTGCTGGATGACAAAACCATCCTGATCACCGGAGGAACCGGTTCCTTCGGACATTGCTTCACCAGATATGTGCTGGAGCATTATCATCCGAAGAAGCTGATCATCTATTCCCGCGACGAATTCAAGCAGTTCGTCATGTCCAACGAGTCTCCGTACCGGGAGCATCCGGAGGTCATGCGGTTTTTCATCGGCGATGTGCGGGATAAGGAACGGATGGAGCGCGCCATGGAGGGCGTTGATTATGTCATCCATGCCGCAGCCCTCAAGCAGGTCCCTGCCTGTGAGTACAATCCCTCCGAAGCCATCAAGACCAATGTCAACGGTGCGATGAACATCATCGACGCGGCGCTTTCCGCCGGTGTGAAGAAGGTGGTGGCCCTTTCTACGGACAAGGCGGTCAATCCGGTGAATCTCTACGGCGGCACCAAGCTGGTCAGCGACAAGCTCTTCATTGCGGCCAATGCCTACGCCGGCAACAAGGACATCTCCTTTTCGGTCGTCCGTTACGGCAATGTGGCGGGGAGCCGCGGGTCGGTGATCCCGTTCTTCCGGGAACGGATCGCCAAGGGAGAGACCACGATGCCCATCACGGATTACCGGATGACACGATTCTGGATCAGCCTGGAGCAGGGCGTAGAGCTGGTGATCAAGGCGCTGGAGGAGGCAAAGGGCGGCGAGACGTTTATTTCCAAGATTCCGTCCTTCTATGTCAAGGATCTTGCGGAGGCATTGCTGCCCGGCTGCCGCACCGTAGAGGTGGGAATCCGCCCGGGCGAGAAGCTGCACGAAGTGATGGTGACGGCGGAGGATGCGCCCAATACACTGGAGTTTGCGCATAACTACATCATTTATCCGCAGATCACCTACAATGAGCGGCAGCGGAGAGACCCTTCGGGGAAGGCTGTGGAGGACGGCTTTGTCTACTCCTCCGGCAGCAACAAGGAGTGGCTGAGTGTGGAGCAGATCCGGGCACTTCTGCGGACGGTGGAGGAGCATTGACGCGGAAAAATACGGGAGTGGTATGACGGAATTGCAGAACAAGGACCGGCTTCCTGCCGTAGAGGGAGGAAAGCCGGTAAGAGAAACGAAGCTGTATTATTCTCATCAATACATCGATGCGGCGGATATCGACGCGGCGGTGGCGGTTTTAAAGAGCGACTATCTTACGACCGGACCGCACATTGCGGAGTGTGAGGAGAAGCTGTGCAGGGTGACGGGAGCGCGGTACGCGGTTTTGTGTGCCAACGGAACAGCGGCGCTGCATATGGCCTGCCTGGCGGCGGGTCTGGGAGAAGGCGATGAGCTGATCACCACCCCCATTACCTTTGCGGCCTCTGCCAATTGTGCATTTTATGTGGGGGCGAGACCTGTTTTTGCTGACATATTGCCGGATACGTACAATCTGGATCCGGCCTCGGTGGAAGCCCATATCACAGAGCGAACAAAAGCCGTTGTTGCGGTGGATTTCGGCGGACAGTCGGTCGATGAGGACGCCTTCCTGGCATTGAAGGAGCGGTACGGCTTTGTTTATATTGAAGACGGTGCGCATGTCATCGGCACCCGGTATAAGGGTAGGCCCAACGGCAGCATCGCCGATATGACGACGCTCTCCTTTCACGCGGTGAAGACCATCACCGGCGGAGAAGGCGGTGCGGTAGTGACCAACAGCAGGGAGTATTACGAGAAGCTCCTGCTGTACCGCACCCACGGAATCACAAGGGATCCGGCCAGGATGCAGCACACACCGGACGGACCGTGGTACTACGAGCAGCTGATGCTGGCACCCAACTATCGCATCACGGACATGCAGGCGGCCGTCATTTCCTCACAGCTGGATAAGCTGCCGGCCTTTGCGGCACGCAAGAAGGAAATTGTGCGCCGATACGATGAAGCATTTGCAAAGCTGCCGGGGCTGATTCTGCAGAAGGAGACGGAAGGGTCGGATACCGTCCGCCATCTGTACATTCTGCAGGTGAATCCGGAGCATCTTTCGATTGACCGGCGGCAGCTCTATGATGCGCTTGCTGCGGAGAATATCATCTGCAACGTGCACTACATACCGGTCTACTATTTCCCGTATTACGAGGAAAAGGGATACCGGCGGGGGCTGTGTCCGCAGGCAGAGCAGCTTTATTCCCGCATGCTGACCATTCCGCTGTATTATGCCATGAGCGATCAGGACATAGAGGATGTCATTCGGGCGGTGACAAGAATTGCAAGATATTATGAACGCTGATGCAGGGAGCCAAGGCCGGCCGGGGAGTTACCCGGCCGGCCTTTTTAAAGGAACAGACGGCAAGGACAGGGAGAACAGAGGGAGGATGGAGTGGTAGAGAAAAGATGCCTGCTGTCGGTGATCGTTCCGGTCTGGAACATGGCCTCGGAGGATCGGCTGTTATGGTGCATGAACAGCCTCCTCGGCCAAGAGGGAATTGCAGACTATGAGATCATCGCCGTGGATGATGCCTCGACGGACGGCTCGCTGGAGCTGCTGCGGAGCCTGGAGCGGCAGAACCCGGAGAAGCTGCATGTGATTTCTTCGGAGGAAAACCACCGCCAGGGCGGAGCCAAGAACCGCGGCCTGGCCGCTGCCGCGGGAGAGTGGATTGCCTTCATCGATGCCGACGACTGGGTGGTGCCGGATTATTTTGCAAGGCTCCTGCAGAAGGCAGAGGAAACCGGCGCGGACTGTGTCGGAACGGATTATTGCATCGTGTACGAACACACGATGGAGCCGGGCACGGTGGTGCCCAACAGCCGGATGGAACAGACCGGAGAGCTGAATGACGAAAAGCGCAGACTCCTCCTTTTGGATTCCGGATCGCTGTGCGTGAAAATTTACCGACGGGAGATCGTCATCGATTGTCCCTCCCGCTTTCCGGAGGATATGTTTTACGAGGACAATGCACTGGCAGGTACGTGGATCATGCGGATGCACCGCTATGAATACGTGCCGGGACCGTTGTATTATTACTACCAGCACGGCGATTCCACCGTGCACACCGTGACCGGGGAACGGCTCGAGGATCGCCTGCGCGCCGGCCGCATCATGCTCGAGGAGGCCCGCCGCTACGGCTTCCTGGACCGGTTTCGCCCGGAAATCGAATATTCCTTTACGGTGCTTTTTTATAAGAACACGGTGTTTTCGGCGCTCCAGGGGATGAAGGAGAAGGGGGTATATTCCTTCGTGACAAAGACGGCGAAGGAAATGCGGGAAACCTTTCCGGATTTTCAGGAGAATTCCTATTACAAGGAGAGAACCGACGCGGAGGAGAAGCGTCTGATGAAAATGCAGATGGCGAATCCGCTTTGGTTTTATCTGTATTATCGGCTTCTGTGGATGTATCGGAGAGTGCGGGCTGCAGGCAGGCTGCAGCGAAAGGAGGCTTAAATGACGGACATTGAAATTGCACGCAGCGCAGAGATCTGGCCGATCCGGAAGGTCGGAGAGCAGCTTGGGATGCAGGAGGATGATCTGGAGCAGTACGGCAAATATAAGGCGAAGATCTCCGAAGACTTTCTGAACCGGATGCAGACAGAGCCGGACGGAAAGCTGGTGCTGGTGACGGCAATCAATCCGACGCCGGCCGGAGAGGGCAAGACGACCATTACCATCGGCCTTGCGGATGCACTGACAGGAATGGGGAAGAAAACCGTAGCTGCCCTTCGTGAGCCTTCTCTCGGTCCCTGCTTTGGCGTAAAGGGCGGCGCGGCCGGCGGTGGCTATGCGCAGGTGATTCCCATGGAGGATCTGAACCTTCATTTCACCGGTGATTTTCACGCCGTTACCTCGGCCAACAATCTTGTTGCGGCAGCACTGGACAACCACCTTCATTTCGGCAATGCCCTCCGCATCGATCCGACCCGAATCGTGTGGAAGCGCTGCCTTGACATGAACGACCGGTCACTGCGCAACATCACCATCGGTCTCGGCGGAAAACTCTGCGGCCCGGTGCGGGAGGATCATTTTGTCATCACGGCGGCATCGGAAATCATGGCGGTGCTCTGTCTGTCGGAGAACATGAGTGATCTGCGGGAGCGTCTCTCCCGGATGGTGGTTGCATACAATTATGACAATGCACCGGTGACGGCCGGGGAACTGAAGATCACAGGCTCCCTGCTGGCACTGCTGAAGGATGCAATGCAGCCCAATCTGATGCAGACCATGGAGCACACCCCTGTGCTGGTGCACGGCGGTCCCTTCGCCAACATTGCCCACGGCTGCAATTCCGTCCGGGCGACCAAGGCAGCCTTGAAAATGGGTGATATTGTGATCACGGAGGCAGGCTTCGGCGCGGATCTGGGGGCGGAGAAATTCCTGGACATCAAGTGCCGCGCGGCAGGGCTCACGCCGTCGGCTGCGGTCATCGTTGCCACGGTGCAGGCACTCAAATACAACGGCGGCGTTCCCAAGACGGAGCTGAAGACCGAGAATACGGAGGCATTGCGCAAGGGGCTTGCAAACCTTGGCAAGCACATCGAAAATCTGCACAAATTCGGCATTCCGGCAGTGGTGGCGATCAATGCGTTTGCTTCGGATACCGATGCGGAGCACCGGCTGATCGAGAGCTACTGTAAGGAGCATGGGTGCGAATTCGCTCTTGCCACCGTCTGGGCAGACGGCGGAAAGGGCGGGAGAAAGCTGGCGGAAAAGGTACTGGAGCTCGTGGAGCAGCCTTCGGCGTATCATCCCATTTATGAGCCGGAGGCACCGCTTACCGAGAAAATCGGCACCATTGCGCGGGAGATCTACGGTGCGGACGGCGTGGATTATACGGCAGCGGCCGCGAAGGCGCTGGCCAATCTGGAAAAGCTCGGTTACGGAGACCTTCCGGTCTGTATGGCAAAGACGCAATATTCCCTCACCGATGATCAGACCAGGCTCGGACGCCCGGAGAACTTCCGGATTACGGTCCGGGACGCCTATGTCAGCGCAGGCGCAGGGTTTGTCGTCGCCCTGACCGGAGAGATCATTCAGATGCCCGGACTTCCCAGAGTCCCTGCGGCAGAGAAAATTGATGTTTCAACGGAGGGTGTCATTTCCGGATTGTTCTGATGGTGGATGGCACGGATTTGCAAAGGAAAGGAGATGAGATGGAAACAAGGGAAAAAACGGGCAGGACAACAATGGATGCGGAGGCCTATAAGGCAGCCGGAAAACGCGCGATTCAGGAAGCGGTGGACGCCTGCGCGGCAGCGGGCGGCGGCACGGTTCTGGTCGGAGCCGGCGAATGGCAAACGGGTCCCATTCATCTGCAGAGCCACATCCATCTGGTTCTGGATCCGTCGGCTAAAGTGGTGTTCAGCGATCTTCCGGAGGATTATCTCCCGGTTGTATTCACCCGCTGGGAAGGGACGGAATGCTACAATTATTCGCCGCTGATCTATGCAAAGGATGCGGAGGACATCCGCATCACGGGGGCAGGAACCCTGTACGGCAGCGGAGAAGCGTGGTGGGGCTGGAAGCGCCTGCAGCAGGCTGCGGCAGAGGAGCTGTACCGCCTTGCCGGAGACGGGGTACCGGTGGAGAAGCGCATCTACGGCACGAGGGAGGCTGCGCTGCGCCCTTCCTTTGTGCAGTTCATCTCCTGCAAAGACATTCTGCTGCAGGATTTCACCATTCAGGATGGACCGCAATGGACCATTCATCCGGTGTATTGCAGGGATATGGTCGTACAGAATGTGACCGTGGACACCAACGGACCGAATACGGACGGACTGAATCCGGACTCCTGTGAGAACGTGCTGATCGAGAACTGCCATTTCCACACAGGCGATGACTGCATCGCGATCAATTCCGGACTCAATGAGGACGGGTGGCGCGTTGCAAGGCCCTGCCGGGATATCACCATCCGGAATTGCGTGATGGATGTCGGACACGGCGGCGTAGTGATCGGCAGCGCCATGTCCGGCGGTGTGGAGAACATTCGGATGGAGAATTGCGAGATTCGGAGGACCATGCAGGGAATCCGGCTCAAATCCATGCGCGGCCGCGGGGGTTATGTGCGGAATGTCACGGTTCGCGACATCCGGCTGCAGGACATAACGGACCAGGCAATTCAGATCAACATGTTCTATGAATCCAGCACGGTGCTGCCGAAGACGGATACGCCTCCGGATTTCTCGGATATCACGATTGAGGATGTGGAGGGGAGCAGCCTTGGCCTTGGAATTCAGATTAAGGGTCTCCCGGAGCAGAAGCTGCAGCGGATTGCGCTGCGTCGTGTTCATCTTCAGGCCGAGGACGCGATGACCTGCACGGATGTCTCCGGTCTCTCCATGGAGGATGTGGAGATCACGGCACGGGCGTGACCTCCTGCGGGGCGGACGACTTCTCCTGCGAATGCATGATGGCGCGTACCGCACGGAGCATGTAAGGCTTGAGCTCATCGATGGGAAGCGGAATGCCGTCCAGGATGGAGCTGTAGCAGGTCGAGCTGACGAATTCGACGATCATGTAGAGCAGGACTTCCGGATTCCGGTATTGCACGGCAGATTCCAGAAAATAGGTCTCCAGCCGCTCGCCGAAGGGCACGCCGCTGCCGCCGAGGTTATCCAGCGTGGAGACATCATGCTTGAGCAGCGCCCAGCTGAGATTTTTGGAAATGAAGCGCAGGAGGATCCGGTCCTCCGTCAGCTGGGTGAGGATGTTATCTGCGAAGAAGAGGACCTGTGACTCCAGCGTGTCGCAGGAATGCGTACCGGAGGCGATGGCGGCCTCCATGTCCTCATAGGCCTTCGCCAGCAGCTGCTCCGCCTTCTTGCGGACCAGGAGATCCCGCAGATCATATTTGTCCTTGAAATACAGATAAAATGTCCCCTTGGCAACGCCGGAGCGCTCCACAATGTCGGAGATCGTCGTGTCGGTGATGCCCTTTTGTGTGAACAGCTCGAAGGCGTTGCTGAGGAGAGATTCTCTCTTTTTGCGCTTGTTCTGGGAGGCCTTGCCCTCCGCTCTGTCTGTCGGAAGCGACGAGACGGCTGTATTCTGTTCGGTGTCGGATTGTTGTGTGCGTCTGACAGCCATCGCTGTTTGATCCCCCTTTGTTCTTATCGGATAAGCAACAATACCATTATAGACGTATTTTGACGCAAAGGCCAAATAAATGACCGGGATTCATAAAATGAAATAAGGATCGCGGCTATGCGGCTTCCAGAATTTTACGGAATCTGGTCAGGAAGGTAATGGTCGTGATAACGGCCGCGGTGATGTCGCTGATGGGTTCGGCGAGAAAGACGGCGAACACCGGATCGGGCAGAATGTGCGGCAGCAGCAGGATGAGAGGGATCAGGAGAATGAGCTTGCGCAGGCAGGCGAGCAGCAGGCTCACCTTCGCCTGACCCAGGGCCATAAAGCTCTGCTGGCAGCTGATCTGCGCACCGCAGGCAAAGATCCCGGCCATATAAATCCGCATGACCCGGGCAGTGTAAGCGGTCAGCTCGGTGCTCGCGGTGAAAATCCCGGCAAAGACCGAGGGGAACAGCATGACAGCGGTGCAGAACAGAACGGAATAGATCAGGCACACAGTAAGGACGCAGAAGAAGGACCTCCGGACGCGATCGGTAAGCCGCGCTCCGTAATTGTAGCTGATGATGGGCTGCCCGCCCTGACAGATGCCCTGAAGCGGAAGCGTGCAGAGCTGGCTGACGCTGGTGATGATGGTCATGGCGCCGACGGCGAGATCCCCGCCGTAGCGGGCAAGGCTGGAGGTGAACGTGATGGAGAGGAGGCTTTCGGTCGAGAGCATCACAAAGGTAGAGACACCAAGACCCAGGCAGGGAAGGACGATGGAGCGCTCCAGGCGCAGGCAACGGCGCTGCAACCGCAGAAGGGTCTTCCTGCCGGTGAGAAAATGCAGAATCCATACGGCGCCCACGGCCTGACTCAAAACGGTGGCGATGGCTGCCCCCTGTACGCCCATACGGAAAACGAAGATGAAAATGGGATCCAGAAGGATGTTGATGACTGCACCGATGAGCGTGGTCATCATGCTGATCTTCGCAAAGCCCTGCGTGGTAATGAAGGGATTCATTCCCATGACGAGGAGGACGAAGACGGAGCCCAGAATATAGATCCGGGAGTATGCCAGGGCATAGGGGAGCGTTGCATCGCTGGCACCGAAAAGGCACAGCAGCCGGGGGGCGGCAGCGTAGAATACAACGGTCAGAACGGCGGCGAAGATCAGGAGCACGGTGAAACAGTTCCCTACAATCTTCTCCGCCTTTTCGTTATCCTTGCGTCCCATGGCGATGGCGGCCAGAGGCGCGCCGCCGGCGCCGGCCCACATGGCAAAGCCGTTGATCAGCATCAGAATGGGCGTAAAGAGACCGACGCCGGTGAGCGCGGCCGCACCGATATCGGCGATATGTCCGATGTAAATGCGGTCTACAATGTTGTAGAGAAGGTTGACAATCTGCGCGATGACGGCGGGAACGGCGAGCTGTGCGAGGAGGCGGGGGATGCTGCCGGAGCCGAGGTCCCGGCTGCTGCCCTGCGCGGAAGTGCGGGCCTGCGTGTCTGCCGCCGAAGCGGTATTGGAAGCGGTTGAATTCGAAGGATGCTGCATAGGAAATCCCTTTCTGGTGTCTGTGTGCCGGTTCTTCGGAGAACGAGGGAACGTGTTCCCCTTTGCCGGATTTCATTCGTGCTTATTCAGGAGGTGCTCGAGATTATCGGTCATGAGGGCAACGGTTTCCCGAAAGCTCTCCAGGTGTGACTCGTCAACACCTGCAAAAAGACCGTGAAAAAAGTCTCTCTGCAGCTTTTGCCCGCGCCGGATGATGGGCTGCGCCTTCGGCGTTGTCTGCAGCCGTGTTTTCCTGCGGTCGCCGGCAACCGTCAGACGGATCAGGTAACCCTCCTGAACCAGGCGATCGACGTTGACGGAGACCAGATTGGCCTTGAGATGCCGCAGCTCCACAATGTCCCGGGCTGTCTGATATTGCGGATTGTTGGCCAGAAACAGCAGAATGTCCAGAGCGGTCTGCGGAATTCCCAGCTCCTGACAAAGGGGCTTGCAGGCGAGGGAGTAGACGGCTGCGAATTTCTGAGCGAGCTCAATGCCGGGCAGCGGCATATTCGGCAGCGGTGCGTGAAAGGAAGCGTCCATGGTATTCTCCGTGTGCTTTGTGAGAAACAGCAATGCCGACGGTCCGCTTATACAGATGTCGACGATAACTGCAAAAATGGAATGTTCAGATTTGAAGTATAAGAAGAGGCCTGGCTCCTGTCAAGACAAAAAGCGGATGCCGCATCCACGCGGCATCCGCTCTCTTCCTCCGCCATCACAGGCGGCAATATCCGGAGGACAAGGGATTCGAACCCTCGCACCGTTTGACCGGCCTAACGCATTTCGAGTGCGCCCCCTTCGACCACTTGGGTAATCCTCCAACGCTGCATTGCAGCAACAGAGTTCATTATAATGAAAGCCGGCCGTGTGTGCAAGTGGGAAACGCATCGAACGCTCCTGTGATATAATGTTTTTGTATTTGTTCACCACCGGCCAATCACATCTCGATTTTGATGCAGGAAAATGCCGGCGCGAGGATTGAAGTGCGGAATGGATGCACACAAAGGAAGGGGGGCGTTATGCTCAGAATCGGAATGCTGACCAGCGGCGGCGACTGTCAGGCTCTGAATGCAGCCATGCGAGGCGTGGTGAAGGTGATTGCCAACAACTGCAAGGAACCGTTTGAAATTTACGGCTTTGAGGATGGCTATAAAGGCCTGATTTACGGGAAATTTCATATGCTGACCTCCGCGGATTTCTCCGGAATTCTGACCCGGGGAGGAACCATTCTGGGAACCAGCCGCGTACCCTTCAAGACCATCCATGATCCGGATGAGAACGGACTCGATAAGGTAGCGGCCATGAAGCAGAACTATTACAAGCTGCAGCTGGACTGCCTGGTCATGCTGGGAGGGAACGGCTCGACGAAGACGGCGAACCTTCTGTCACAGGAAGGCCTTAATGTCATCACCCTTCCGAAGACCATCGACAACGACCTGTGGGGAACCGATATGACCTTCGGCTTCCAGAGCGCCGTCAACATTGCGACCACCGCAATCGATCAGATCCATACGACAGCCAACTCGCACGGACGTGTGTTCATTGTGGAAATCATGGGACACAAGGTGGGGTGGCTGCCGCTCAATGCAGGCATGGCAGGCGGCGCCGACATTATTCTGCTGCCGGAGATCCCGTTTGATATCGACAAGGTTGTGGATAAGATTGAGGAACGTGATGCCAACGGCAGCCGGTTTACCATTGTCGTGGTGGCAGAGGGAGCGATCTCCAAGGAGGATGCGAAGCTCTCCAAAAAGGATTACAAGAAGAAGCTCGCCAACTATAAATACCCTTCGGTCTCCTACGAAATTGCGGACCTGATTTCCAAAAAGACAGGACGCGAGGTACGTGTCACGGTTCCCGGTCATGTGCAAAGAGGCGGAGAGCCCTGCCCGTATGACCGCGTGTTCGCAAGCCGTCTGGGCGCAGAGGCAGGACGCCTTATCCTCAAGGGAGAGTTCGGCTGCATGGTCGGCTACAAAAATCGCCAGATGGTGAAGGTTCCGCTGGAAGAGGTGGCCGGCAAGCTCAAGACACTGGATCCGAAGTCGGATATCATTCGGGAGGCGAAGCTGCTGGGGATCTGCTTTGGGGATTAGGATACTCGCAGATGCCTGAAGGGCATCTGCGACAGATAACAACTAAGGATTTTTATATGACGGAGACGCATTACCTGGCGTTGTACCGCAAATACCGGCCGCAGACATTTGAGGATGTCTGCGGTCGTGATGCTATCGTACAAACGCTCAAGAACCAGATCAATTCCGGGAGGATCGGGCACAGCTATCTTTTCTGCGGAACCCGCGGAACCGGGAAGACGACGATCGCCAAGATCTATGCGAAGGCGGTGAACTGTCAGCATCCGGCAGACGGCAATCCCTGTGGAGAATGCGAGACCTGCCGGGCCATTGCCGCGAATGCGGACCTCAATGTGGTGGAAATGGATGCGGCCAGCAACAACGGCGTAGACGATGTCCGCGGCATCGTAGAGCAGGTGTCCTATTCGCCGACACAGGGGAAATACCGTGTCTTTATCATTGATGAGGTCCATATGCTCTCGACGCCGGCCTTCAATGCATTGCTGAAGACGTTGGAAGAGCCGCCTGCCTATGCCATTTTCATTCTGTGCACGACGGAACCGAACAAGCTGCCGGTCACCATCCTCTCACGGTGCCAGCGCTATGATTTCGGAAGAATGCCGCTTGCCACCATTGCGGCTCGATTGAAAACCGTCTGCGAGAGAGAAGGACTGCGGGCGGAGGAGGAAGCGATCTCCTTCATTGCGTCTGCGGCAGACGGATCCATGCGCGATGGCCTGTCCATTCTGGATCAATGCAATGCCTTCAACTATGGGGGAGGCATTCTGACCTATGAGAAAACGCTGGAAATTCTGGGGGCACTGGATGCGGGCGTGTTCAGCAGGCTGTATCGCTGCATTCATGTACAGGATGTAAAAGGAGCTTTGGACATCCTGAATGAGATTCTGGAGCAGGGGAGAGAGCTGATGCAGTTCGTGACGGATTACATCGGTTACCTTCGGAACATCATGCTCCTGAAGGCCTCGGAGGAGACGGCGGCAGCGCTGGATGTATCCCAGGACCATCTGCAGAGAATGCTGGAGGACGCCAGAGTCTCGGAGCTGAATGAGATTCTGCGGTACATCAATGTTTTTTCGGCTTTGACGGAACAGATCCGCTATTCCGCCAACCGCAGGATTCTGACGGAGTCGGCGATCATACGACTGTGTGAGCCGTCCATGGACATTGGCCGGGATGCACAGACGAAGGTTTTGTCGCTGGAGGAACGAATCCGTTTTCTGGAGGACAGACTTTTGCTGCTGTCTGGAAACGACCGGGCCGGAGAGCTTCTGCGCGGGGAGCGGAAGGACACCGATGGGAACGGGATTCGCGCCGGGGAGACCGACGCGGCAGGAGAACCGGAAGGATCCCGGGAGCAGGGACGGGAGAGCGGGAAGGAGACGCACGCCCGACTTCCCAAGGTGCTGCCGGAGGAGCTTGCGGATCTTGCGGTCAATTGGGACCGGCTGATCGCCGGCATTCCCCCGAGGGAGCGATTTGCAAAGATCTGCCTGCAGAAAGCGCATCCCACCGCAACCGAGGAGGGAGAGCTGCTGGTGGTGTTTGAGAATTTTCTGGAAGCGGATTATTTCATGGGGAAGGAGAGCGCCGAGAACGCACGTTTCTTCTCGGAATATCTTGCCCGGAAGACGGGGAAGAGCATCCCGGTGCGGTACAAATTTCTTGACAAGGGTCGGAAATTCTCGGACAATTATCAGGATCTGCGCAGCGCAGTGAACACCGAAGCCATTCATATGGAAATTGAAGAAGACGAGGATTGAGCGATGAGTAAGAGAAGCGGATTTCCGGGCGGAATGAATATGCCGGGGAACATGACCAACCTGCTGAAGCAGGCGCAGCGCATGCAGAATCAGATGCAGGAGAACCAAAGGGCACTGGAGGAGAAGGAGTTTACGGCAGCAGCGGGCGGCGGTGCGGTATCGGTGACGATTCTGGGCACCAAGGAGGTCAAGAGCCTGGTGCTGGATAAGGATGCGGTGGATCCGGAGGATGTGGAGACATTGCAGGATATGATCATTGCAGCCTTGAATGAGGCGATGAAGCAGGTGGATGCGCAGAGAGAGAAGCTCCTCGGCGAGATGACCGGCGGAATCGGCGGATTGGGTTTCTAGAGTTGAATCTGTACAGCGGACATATCAATCATCTGATTGACGAACTGGCGGCGCTGCCCGGCATTGGCAACAAATCGGCGCAGCGCCTCGCTTTTTATATCATTGGGATGTCACCGGAACGGGTGAAGCGGCTCTCAACCTCCATCATGGAGGCGAAGGAGCACGTACATTACTGCAAATTCTGTCAGAATCTGACGGATACGGAGGTCTGTCCCATTTGCGGCGACGCAAGGCGGGATCATACGACCATCATGGTGGTAGAGAACCCAAGGGATCTGGCAGCTTATGAGAAGACGGGCAAATACAGCGGCGTCTATCATGTGCTCCACGGAGCGATTTCTCCCATGCTGGGGATCGGGCCCTCGGATATCCGACTGAAGGAATTGCTGGAACGCCTGCAGAGGGAAGAGGTGCAGGAAGTGATCATTGCCACCAATTCCAGTCTGGAGGGAGAGACGACGGCAATGTATATCAGCAAGCTGATCAAGCCGTCCGGGATCAAGGTGACCCGTATTGCCAGCGGCGTGCCGGTGGGCGGTGATCTGGAATATATTGATGAAGTGACACTGCTGCGGGCACTGGAAGGGCGCAAGGAGCTCTGAGACGCGGCGGGAGAAAGGATGTTTCCATGAGCGTGAAGAAGCAGCGATTCGGAGAGACAAAGGACGGCAGAGAGATCAGCATTTATACGATCGAGAACGGTGTCGTGAGCGCGCAGGTGACGGACTACGGCGCAAATCTGGTAAGTCTTCTGGTGCCGGATGCCCATGGCACGGTGCAGGATGTTATTCTGGGCTACGACCGCCCGGAGGGATATTTTGACAACGGTTGCTTTTTCGGTGCGTTGATTGCACCGATTGCCAACCGGACCGGCGGGGCCTCCTTTGTTCTGGACGGTCGGAGAGTGGATCTGGCGGTCAACGACGGACCGAACAATCTGCACACCGATTTTGACAATGGCTCTCACAAGAGAATGTGGAAGGCCTTAACCGGTGAGAATTTCGTAACGTTCATGCTGGAGATGCCGGAAGGGGATCTGGGACTTCCGGGGAATAAGAACATAACCGTAACGTATTCGGTGACGGATCAGAATGCGCTGTCCATTCATTATCATGCGACGTCGGACCGGCACGTGATCATGAATCCGACCAATCATGCGTATTTCAATTTGAACGGACACAATTCCGGCAGCATTGAGGGACAGGAGCTGCAGCTGGACGCACATGCCTTCACACCGGTAGGTGCAGGCGCCATTCCGACAGGAGAGATCCGCAGCGTGGAGGGAACGCCGCTGGACTTTACGGTCAGCAAGCCGATCGGGCGGGATATCAACGCCCTGGAGGAACAGCTGCAGCTGGTGGGAGGCTACGACCACAATTTTGTCATCGACGGCTGGAAGCTGGACGGCGAGCTGCGCCGGGCGGCGGTGGCCTTCAGCCGCCAGTCCGGGAGACAGATGGAGGTATATACAACGCTGCCGGGTGTGCAATTCTATGCCGGCAACTGCATTGAGTCTCCCATCGGGGCGGGGAAGGAGCATTCCACATACGGAAAACGGAGTGCCTTCTGCCTGGAGACCCAATATTATCCGGATTCCATCCATCATGACAATTTCCCGGATTATGTTTTCGGAGGGAACCGGGTCTATGATTCGACAACGGTTTACCGTTTCAGCATCCGGCCGGAGAACTGATGGCGGTCATTAAATTCCGAAATCCATACAGCAGCCTGATGCCGGAAGACGACTACGAGGATGACTCGTACGACTATGAAGGGGACGAACGCAGCTTCATTGATGAAGAAGCGGATGACAGCGAGAGGGCATGGGAAAGGCGCAGAGAGATCCTGCGCCTTGTTCTGCGTTGGGGAGGCATTGCCGGCGCGGCAGCGGCTTTTCTTGCATTGATGGTTTTCCTCGCTTCGCAAAGGGTGTATACCGGCGCATCAACGAGCATGATTCTGGAAATGGATGCGCAGGACGGGACGGAGTATACAACGCTTGGGAGCAACGTGGTTTACTGCAGCAAAGACGGCGCCAGCTGCCTCAATGCGAACGGAACGATCGTCTGGAGCCAATCCTTCGAAATGCAGAAGCCGTTGATCTCGGTGGCCGGCGACGTGATGGCGGTAGGAGATTACAACGGCAGCACCATCTATCTTCTGGGTGAGAAAAAGATTCTGGGATCGGTAAATACGAATTTGCCGATCCGTGCACTGGCTGCATCGGAAAGCGGTGAGGTGGCGGCTGTTCTGGCGGATACGGACGTCACGTGGGTCTATCTGTTCGATGCGTCAGGCAATACCATCGCCTATTTCAAGACCACCATGGCACAGTCCGGATATCCGCTGAGCGTTGCCGTATCTGCGTCCGGAGAGCTGGTCTGCGTGTCGCATCTTCTGACCGGCAGCAGCGGCGTTTCCAGCAGCATCGCCTTTTACAATTTCGGCAATGTCGGCCAGAATGTGGCGGAGAACAATGTCAGCGGCTTCAACTATGACAATGAGATTTTTCCGGTGACCGCCTATCTGAGCAACACGGTGTGCGCGGCGGTCTCGGATTCCCGCATTGCCTTTTTTACGGGACGGGAGATTCCGCAAAGCGGCGTGAACACCCTGTTTCAGGATGAAATCAAGGGCGTGTACGTAGGAGAAGGCTATATAGGGCTGCTCTTTGACGATGCCTCCGGGGAAAACGACTATGCATTGCAGATCTATGATGCGGCGGGGAATGTCGCAGGAACCGTCTCCTTCAGCATGGATTTTTCGGAGATTCAGATTGCGGGGAAGCATGTGTTCATCTGCAGCTCTTCCGAACTGCAGATCTATGATGTGAACGGCAGAGAACGATACAGCGGAAGCTTCGACAAGGAAGTGCGGGAAGTTGTGCCCAGAACGGATACCATGGGCCGGCTGTATCTCGTGACGGCAGATGGATTGGAACAAATGACGCTGCGATAAAAATGCAGCAGGAGCGAATGACACCTTATATCATCTTAATTCTGGCTGTGGATGCAGCGGTATTGATTGCAATGACATTACGTGGGGCGAAACGGGGATTTGCGGGCACCTTCTCGCAGGTGTTCTCTCTGGCTGTGGCCATTGTAGTGGTGGTGCTGGTTTCCTCGGTGATTCACGGCTATCAAAACGGGGATCGCTCGAATCTCATCATCGGTATACTCCTCCTGATTGTGCTGGGCGCGGTATATAAGCTGATCCGTGCCGTTCTGACATCCATCCGGTTTCTGGCTGCGCTTCCGATCCTGGGCATTGTGGATAAGGCATTGGGGTTGGTGATCGGTTTTATGGAAGGCTTTGCCCTGCTCTACATTGCGGAATATCTGCTGCGGATGTATCTGCTGCGGTGATGTCTGCCAATGATGTTGTGGACACTTTGTGTGGTGAACACAATGTCTGGTAGAGGCTTGGAACGAAAATAAAAAGATGTACAAAAAATGAAATTTGCTCTTGCCAAGGATGAGATGCAATGGTAGAATACAATTCGTCTCTTACGGAGGGGCGCAAAAATAAGATATTTTGTTTGAGGATTTGAGGAATACGACGCGAATTGAACGTCGAACAAACACAATTCCAACAAATGTCAAACAGGAAAAGAATTTTGGAAACAAAATAAAAAATGAAATTTCCTGTTGACAAATCAAACAGAACAAGATATCCTATACGAGTTGCGACTCACGAGAGAGCAACGACCTGCCTCGCAGGAAGGCATCGAAAGATGCCACGCATCATCTC
>CAVAUJ010000042.1:17925-20817 GCA_963591995.1 Succinivibrio sp. | reverse complement strand
GCAACAAGAGAACAGGAAAGGGGCTGCGTGTGAAGCCATGAATACAAGAGAGAGCTTTAATGACAACTGGGAGTTTCTGGAGATGCCTCTGGGAACGGATCTTGCAAAGGCAAGGGAAGCGGCGGACGAGGGATTGTTCCGACGTGTGAGGATTCCGCACGACTGGCAGATTACCGGCGGAAAGGACCTCTACCGCGATGGGACCGGCTGGTACCGGAAGAGCCTGACCTGGTCCCGGGAGAAGGCGGAGGAGACGGCCGGAAAGAACTGCCGCGTTTTCCTGATCTTTGACGGGATCTATATGGACAGCTGCATTTATCTCAACGGAGAGCGCATCGGCGAGTGGAAGTACGGCTACACAAGATTTGCGCTCGAGCTCACGGGAAAGCTGTCAGACGGCGAGAACGAGCTGATGGTGAGCGCGAATTTTCAGGAACCGAATTCGCGCTGGTATGCCGGCGCCGGCATCAATCGCAATGTATGGCTTATGACGGTGCCCTCGGTGTGCATGGAGGATGGAAGCATCTATGCGGCACCGGTGCGGGCGAAGGACGGCGGCTGGGATCTGCATGTAGAGACGGAGATTTCATCGCGCGATGCGTCGCCGGAATATCCGGAGGCCGGGATTGCGGTACGCGTTCTGGACGCGGAGGGAAAGGAAATTCTGCCTGCGGCTGAGGAGGATACAACGGCACGGGCTTCCCTTGCATTGACGGCAGACCAGCCGGGAAGAGAGGCTGTGTGCAGGAGAGCGGTCGGCAAGGCGATACATTTCGACGAAGCCGCAGGAATCGAGTGCTGGGACATCGAAAATCCGATGCTCTATCTTCTGGAGGTGCGTCTCATTGGAAGGGACGGCCGCCTTCTGCAGACCGAGAGGATCCGGATCGGCTTCCGGGAGATCGCCTTTGCTCCGGACCGGGGCTTTTCTCTGAACGGCCGGCACGTGAAGCTCAACGGCGTCTGCCTGCACCCGGACCAGGGAGCATTGGGCACGGCCTTTCACAGGGATGCACTTTCCCGGCAATACCGCATCATGCAGCAGATGGGCGCCAATGCCATCCGCTTCTCCCACAATCCTTTTGCGGCAGAGGCACTGGATCTGGCCGATGAGATGGGACTGCTGGTCATGGATGAGTCCTTCGATATGTGGGAGCGCTCGAAGACGACCTATGATTATGCGCGCTTTTTTGGGAACTGGCAGGCGCGGGACATGGCCAGCTTTGTGCGAAGAGACCGCAATCATCCCTGCGTCATCCTGTGGAGCATCGGCAATGAGATTTACGACCAGCACGCGGACGAAAAGGGACGCGACCTTACGAAAATGCTGATGGAAGAGGTGAAGGCACTGGATCCCTTCGGCAATGCGAGGATAACGGCCGCATCGAATTACATGCCCTGGGAGAACACGCAGCGGTGCGCGGATCTGTACAAGCTTGCAGGCTACAACTACTCCGAGAAATATTATGCACCGCACCACGCAGAGCATCCGGACTGGGTGATTTACGGGTCGGAGACCTGTTCCCTCTGCAGCAGCAGAGGAATCTACCACTTCCCGCTGGCGGCAGGGATTCTCGCGGAGGAGGATGAGCAATGCTCCGCCCTCGGGAATTCGCCGACGAGCTGGGGCGCCAAGAGTCTGGAGGAGTGCATCGCCGTGGACAGGGATCTTTCCTATTCGATGGGTCAGTTCCTGTGGTCGGGCTTTGACTACATCGGAGAGCCCACGCCGTACCATACGAGAAATTCCTATCTGGGGCAGGTGGATACGGCAGGCTTTGCAAAGGATGCATTTTATGTCTGGCAGTCTGCATGGACATCGGCAGACAACGAACCGATGGTCCACGTATTCCCGTACTGGGATTTCAACCCGGGACAGGAGGTAGATCTTCGGGTCTGCTCGAACGCAGAGGAGGTTGAGCTGCAGATCAACGGCGTGAGCCTCGGCAGACAACAGCTGGATCACGCACCGGGGAGCGGACATCATCTGATTGCGGACTGGAAGGCGGTTTACGAACCGGGTGAGATCACGGCAATTGCCTATGAAAACGGAAAGGAAGTGGCAAGACAGACCCGGCACTCCTTCGGAAATACGGATCATTTCGTGGTAAAAGAGGAAGAGCCCGGTGAGAGCGGATTCCTTCGGAACGGGCAGAACAAGCAGCTCCGGGAGAGCGACGAAAAGACAAGGCTTCACTTCTATGAGATCACGGCGGAGGATGCCGACGGGTATCCGGTTGAAAATGCATCGGATCGCGTGGAGGTCCTGGTGAGCGGCGGTCGGCTTTTGGGTCTGGACAACGGCGACAGCACGGATTATGACAGCTATGCTTCAAGCTGCCGGAAGCTGTTCTCCGGAAAGCTGCTGGCAATTGTGGAAGAGGAAGATGCCGGGAAGACGGACATCACCGTCACGGTAAAGCCGGCAGGAGCGGTCTGCGTGCGGAAGATTGTTCTGACGGCGGAGGACGGTCAGGTGTTCGATCCGGAGAAAAGGGTGCTGAGAGCAAAGGGGGTCGTTTGCCCGCCGGAGGCATCGGATCCGGACATCGTATTCACGGCGGTGGATGATAACGGCGTGGCATCGAATCTGGTGTCGTTGGAGCAGAAGGGATGCGAGGTCACAATGACGGCGCACGGGGACGGCGCATTTCATCTGCGTGCGACCTCGAAGGACGGGACCGACCATGTGCGGGTGATTTCCCAGCTGGAATACCGGGCGGAGGGTCTGGGCCCTGCCTATCTGGATCCGTACGACTTTATTTCCGGGAGCCTTTATTCGAGCTGCAGCGGAGAGGTCGGGATCGGCAACGAAAAGGGCGTTGCAACCTCCCGCACCGGTGAGACGATTGTGACGTGGACGGGAATTGATTTCGGACCGGTCGGTTCGGA
>CAVAUJ010000042.1:0-17681 GCA_963591995.1 Succinivibrio sp. | reverse complement strand
AAGGCGTGGACAAGGCTCTTTGCGGCAGAGTCCGACGGCGTGTACGGCGATGCCTTCCGGGTGGACGGAACCGCGGTGCGGGGCATCGGCAACAATGTTTCGCTCTCCTTCAAGGAGATGGATTTCGGAAGCCGGCCGCTGCATGGCATCCGCATCTGCGGCAGCACGCCGCTGGAAGGGAATACCATTCATGTGCGGTTTTATGACGGCGTGAATGAGGAGAAGGAGATCATTGAATACCGGGGAGATGCAGCTCCGGTGCAGGAATTCGCATTGAAGGAGAGAACCGGCAGATGGGATCTGACCTTCGTCTTTCTGCCGGGCTCCCGCTTCGATTTTGAATGGTTTGAGCTTTTCTGAAGTGTCACGTAATGTGGTGATTGCCCTGCTGCTTCATCTCGCGGTAAGCAGAGGGCGTCATATCCTTTTCCGTCTTGAAGACGCGCGTGAACGTGGAAAGAGAATTGAAGCCGGACTGCATGGCCACCTCGGTGATGGAAAGATCCGGGTTGGCCAGCAGGAGCTCGGCGGCCTCAAGACGCCGCTGCGTCAGATATTCATGACTGGAAAGGCCGGTAAATTCCTTGAACAGCCGTGAAAAATGGAATTTAGAGAAGCCGGCAATCTCCGCAAGGCAATCGGTGTTGATCTCTTCGTCCAGATGATCCGTGATGTAGTTGCACACCTCCATGAATTTCGCAACATACTCCTGACGCTTATCCTTGGGAAAGTTCTGCGTGTGGGTGGCCCGGTACATGTTCGTGCGGCCGAGCAATGTAAAGAATTCCAGGAGTCTTGACCAGATCATGCCCTCCGAGTAGGTTTCGTTCTCGTCATATTCCCGGATGACATCCTGCAGGAGCTGCTGGAGCTTTTCGTTCAGCAGAGGATAGGCGGTCTGGGATACCAGGAGGTACGGCTGCAGATTCTGAATGATCTGGTGCATGCTGTTGAACCGGAACAGCAGGTTGTTGTCGAACAGAATGAAGATCCGCTCGCCGTCTTCCGGCGGTGTGTAGGAGTGGATGGTGCCGGGGGGGACGACCAGAATATCGCCGGGGACGAGTACGGTTTCCTCTGTGCCGATTTTCACGGTATATCCCTCTTCAATGGGATAGAGGATCTCAACGGCGGCGTGCCAATGCGGCGGAAAATGGATGGTATTCCGGTTGTGATAGAGGCGAACGCCCGGAAGTACGGAATATTCCACCTCCTCCCGGATGCCGTGGAGCCGCGGAAAGAACTCCTCATCGGGATTGCGCTGTTTTCCTTTGTTGTTCATCATTTTCCTTTCTGTGTCGAGCCAATCGGCGGACAGCGAAACGGCGATCCGCCGTCTTTATTTCTGTAAGAATAGCACACAGCGGCTACCTGTTTCAAAGCCCGGCCTTTGCCGGGAGAGAGTTCCTGTCATAGGTCTTCGGCAGTACCGATAAGAAACCGGCAAATATAACGGATTGTCCATCATTTTGCCATGAAAGAGACGACCGGACCATACAGAATGCACAAGAGGCACGCAACAAATGAAAAACATAACGCAAAAAGTAAAGAGAATGATAAATGGATGCATGATATTGTAGATACTGTCGATGAGATGTCGACGGAATAGGAAGGCTGCATGAAGCTGTGCAGCATCAATATGGGAAGAGGAGGCGAGCTGGATGGCTGGAAAAACAAAAACAAAGGTCAGCAAGGCAGAAAGTCAGGAAAGCCTGGGGAGGCATATCAGGAAATACTGGCAGCTGTATCTTATGATGCTGATCCCGATTGCGTATTATGTGATTTTTCGATATGTTCCGATGTTCGGCAACATCATTGCGTTCCGGCGCTATCGCGCAGGAAGCAATATTTTCGGTGATGAGTGGAGCGGATTGAAGTATTTCAATCAGTTCATTCAGGACAACAATTTCTGGAGGGCCTTCCGGAATACGCTGGCTCTGAATCTGAAATATCTGGTGCTGAGCTTTCCGATCACCATTATTTTTGCGATTCTGCTCAACGAGATCAAGAACGTACATTACAAGAAGCTGGTGCAGACGATTTCCTATCTGCCGCATTTCATCTCGATGGTTATTGTGGCCGGCATGATCCGTGAGCTGCTCTCCACCAGCGGCCCGATCAACGGACTGATCGTTGCACTCGGCGGCGAGGCGGTACAGTTTATCTCTCTTCCGGAATGGTTTACCACCATTTTCGTGACATCGGGCATCTGGCAGGGACTTGGCTGGGGAACCATCCTTTATCTGGCGGCAATGTCCGGAATCAACCCGGAGCTGTACGAGGCGGCCAGTCTTGACGGGGCGAGCCGTTTCCGGCAGATCTGGCACGTGACAATCCCGGGCATCCTACCCACCATTATGACGCTCCTCATCCTGAACATCGGCTCCCTGTGCGGCTCGGCTGCCTTTGAGAAGGTCTTCCTTCTGTACCAGCCTACGACCTATGAGACGGCAGATATCATTGCAACCTACGTATACCGCATGGGTCTTGGATCCGGCAACTACAGCTACGCTACGGCGGTCGGCCTGTTCCAGGGACTGATTAACATCGTCCTGCTGACGGCGGCGAACATCTTCTCCAAGAAGGCAACCGGAAGCGGCCTGTATTGATCATGTACAGCGCATGGCGATGAAAGGAAAGGAGATTCTCAAATGGCAAAGATCAAGGATACGCCGGAAGGCTCCCGCATGATCGTCTCGAGGGGATATCGGGCGTTTACGATTTTCAATGACATTCTGGTCGGCGTTGTCTGTCTGGCGATGCTGTACCCGTTTCTGTACCTGATTGCACAGTCCTTTTCCTCTACGGAGGCGATTGTTGCCGGAAAGGTCGGTATCGTTCCGGTCGGCTTCAGCGTGGAAACCTACAAATACGTACTGTCCAGCGGTGTTTTCCTGCCGGACTACCTGAACACTCTGATTTATGCGGTGATCGGGACCGTTTCGGCTCTGGTGCTCTCGAGCCTTCTGGCCTACCCGCTCTCCAAGTCGGAGCTTCGCGGCAATAAGATTGTCGGACCGTTTATCATCTTCACCATGTATTTTGCGGGCGGCATGATCCCGAACTACATTCTGATGGTTTCGCTGGGATTGAAGGATACCATTGCTTCCTTCATTCTGCCGGGTGTCGTTTCCACATATTACGTTATCCTGATGCGTTCCTTCTTTGAGTCCGTGCCGAAGGAGCTGGAGGAGGCCGGCGAGATCGACGGCCTGTCCAGATTCGGTGCCTTCGTGCACGTCGCGCTGCCGATGTCCAAGCCGATTCTGGCGACGATGACACTGTTCTATCTGGTGCAGTACTGGAACGACTGGTTTGATGCTTTCCTGTACCTGGACACCAAGAGCAAATGGCCGGTTGCCTATTATCTGCGCACGCTGATTTCCACCTCCAGTGCATCGGCAGAGGATGCGGGAGAAGCGATGACCATTGCGGCCAACATCAAGTCCTGCGCGATGGTTCTGACGGCGGCGCCGATCATCTGCGTATACCCGTTCATTCAGAAGTATTTTGTTGCCGGTATGATGCTCGGCGGCGTCAAGGGATGAGCAAGGGATGATATGAGAGCTTCTGCAGGGGAGCTTTTATATACGGATTGCGGCGGGAGGAAGAAGCCCGTCGGTCCGGAGCGATTCAACACAAAAGGAGGATACATGAAAAAGAGATTGATCAGTGCAGTGCTGGCGGCAATGATGGCCGCTGCCATGCTGACCGGCTGCGGGGGCGGCTCGTCATCGGATTCCGCTGCGTCGGATGCGGCAGCGGAGACCACCGCGGAGACCGTGGAGGAGGCAACCGCCGACGAGAACGGTGTGTACCAGGCAGACGGCTACACCTATGGCACACAGTTCTATTCCGAAGAGCCGGTCACCTATACCATGTTCTTCAATGACAACGATGCCTATCCGCTGCTGGATTCCTGGAGTGAGGAGGGCGGCATTTTCTACGAAATCGAGAAGGCCACCAATGTGCATCTGGACGCCACCATCGTAAACAATGCGGACTACGCACAGAAGGTTTCCCTTGCCATCAATTCCGGTGAGGCACCGATGATCATTCCGAAGATCTACGATGAGAAGAGCTACGTGAACGGCGGCGGTGTCGTTGCGGTATCGGACTATGTACAGTACATGCCCAACTACACCAACTTCTACAACGAGTACAACATGGAAGAGGATGTCAACACGCTGCTGCAGGAGGACGGCAAGTATTATCGTCTCCCCGGCATGAAGGAGACTTCTCTTCAGGATTACACGCTTCTGCTGCGCAAGGATCTGTTCGAGGGCGCCGGCTATGATGTTGCTTCTCTGGAGAAGGACTGGACCTGGGATGAGTTTGCAGACATCCTGATCGATGTGAAGGCCTACATGGTTGAGCAGGGACTGTGCTCGGAGGGCGACTACATCTGGTCCGACAGATGGTGCGGATCGGATTCCGGCTACGGCTCCGGCGGCTGCCTTCTGAACCTTGTTTCCAAGAGCTACGGCATTTATACCACCTGGAGCAGCACGGGCGGAACCAACTCCGCCGATCTGTATTTTGACAGAGAGGCCGATGAGTTCAAGATGTCCGGCACCAGCGATCAGTACAAGCAGTACATGAAGGTGATCAAGAAGCTGGTCGACAACAAGATTCTGGATCCCGAGACCTGGTCTCAGCAGGATGCAACGGCAGACAACAAGTTCTACACCGGCAAGACGGCCCTGATCCTGACCAACCGTTCCCAGACCACCACGCAGATCGAAGGCCTGACCTCTCAGCTGGGAGAAGGCAACTTTGAGGTATACCGCTGCGTTCTGCCGAAGGGTACGACAAATTATCAGGCAGAGAATTCCCGTCTTGAGTGCGGCCTGATGGTTTCCTCCAAGGCGGCCGACGAGCTGGGAGCAGACGGCTTCATCAAGATGATGCGCTTCATTGACTGGCTGTGGTACAGCAACGAAGGCCAGACACTCACCAAGTGGGGCATTGAAGGAGAGGACGGAACCTACACCGTCGTTGACGGCAAGTACACCCTGAATCCTCAATACTACTGCGCAGGACTTTCCATCGCTCAGACCTCTGAGGAGCAGGAGGACATGCGGCTTAAGTACGGCTTTGCCTGCGGCAACTTCATGTACGGCGGTACAGAGGAGCTCCTGACTTCGAACTTCTCGGATGATCTGCAGGATTTCTACAAGAGACAGGGTGAGTACAGAGAGCTGGCTCCGCTGGATCCGGTGATCGCACTTTCCGAGGATGACTCCGAAACCATGAACCTGTGGGCAACTCCTCTGTTCGACACGGAGAACACCTGGACATTGAAGTTTGCTATGGGCCAGGCGGATGTCGATGCGGACTGGGATACCTACACCGCAGCGCTGGAGGAACAGAACGAGCAGAACGTTCTGGATATGTACAACACTTATTATCAGAACAGCAAAGCAAACTAAGAGACTGCCGTAAGAGCTTTATGGCGGGATGAAAGTTGACGAAGGGGCAGATTCCACCGGGAATCTGCCCCTTTTGTTCCGATTATCCGGCCGGTGCCCGATGATACGCATGACTTGGAGGTTAATCCGCAAGGAGTGCATAGCATAACGGAGGGGAGAAAGGTAGGATACAGACAGAACGAATGTCTGCGGAAAGGAGGCAATTGCATGGCAATGTTCGGCGGCTTGAACTACAACGAACTCGGCGGGACGCTGGATGCAGATCAGGAGGACCGCACATCCCGCGGGTACACCTGGCGGGCCATCGTGGACAACATTCCGAGGCTCTTTCTCTCCAACCTGCTGTGCGTCCTGGCAATGCTTCCGGCGCTGACGGGCTTCACTCTGGGATCCATGTGGAATCGCCCGCAGGTACTGCTGCTTTCCGGGCTTTTCGGCGGCCTTGTGGCGGCACCCTTTTATGCGGCCATGTATGATGCGGCGCTGATGTCCTACCGGGGATATCCCGGGAGATGGTGGGAGCGATATGTCAAGGTGCTGCGGCGTGAGTGGAAGGGGAGTCTGATCCCCGGCATGACGGTCGGCATAATCGCGGCGATGGTGATCAATGCGATGACCAATCTCTACAGCGGAAACCGGCTTCCGGATATGATGCTGGTGTGCATCGCCATCATGCTGCTGGCCGCGCTGGCAATCTATACCTATCTGTGGACACAGAAGCTGATGGTTGACCTGTCTCTTCTGCAGATCATCCGGAACAGCTGGCTGATGTGCCTGATGCATCCTCTTATTACCGCGGGAGCCGTGCTCCTGCGCGCAGGATATTGGGGGCTCATGCTGATCCTGTATCCGTATTCCATGGTATTTCTGGTCCTGCTGGGGGTATGGTTTCCTGCCTTTATGACGGTGCGGATCATGTACAACACCCTGGATCGTGACATGAAGCTGGATGCACGCTTCGAAGAGGCGCAGCGCGCGCAGGAAGAAACGTCTGAGACGCCGGAAGGGTGAGAGAAGAGAACACAGAACAACATAGAACACAGAATATACATCGGAGGATTTGCCATGACGAATTCTCCTCGTGCAGCCGCAGGCAAGCTGCGGCAGAAAGGGATAAAAGACAATGGAAATGATGAAGGGTGCATTCATGCGCGGTCTGGACAATATGATCATCAAGGAGATTCCCAAGCCGACGGCCTGCAAGGGCAATGTGGTGGTGTCGCTGGAATACGTCGGCATCTGCGGATCGGACGTGCATTACTACCACAGCGGGCGCGTCGGTGCCTATGTGGTGGATCTGGAGCATGACTATATGCTCGGACATGAGGCGGCCGGTACGGTCGTGGAGGTCGGAGAGGGCGTCACCGGACTGAAGGTCGGCGACCGCGTCTGCCTCGAGCCCGGCATTACCGACGGGACCTGCGAATTCTGCAAGGAGGGCAAATACAATCTCTGCCCGGACGTTCAGTTCCTGGCGACACCGCCGGTTCCCGGCTGCAACGAGGAATTCATCGAATTTCCGGCGGATTATTGCTTTAAGCTGCCGGACAACGTCAGCACGAAGGAAGGCGCATTGATCGAGCCGCTTTCGGTCGGCTTCCATGCAGCCAACCAGGGAGACGTTCAGGTGGGCGAGAGCGTATTGATCCTCGGCGCAGGAACCATCGGCATGACAACGCTTCTGTCCTGCAAGGCACACGGAGCCGGCAAGATCATTGTGGCCGATCTGATTGATGCCAAGCTGGAGCTGGCGAAGGAAATGGGCGCTGACGTCGTGATCAACAGCGGCAAAACGGATGTTGCGGAGGCAGTCCTTGCGGCGACGAACGGAGAGGGCGCGCAGAAGGTCTTCGAGACGGCGGGCTCTGCCGTAACCATTGCCCAGACGCCGTTCCTGGTAAAGCGCGGCGGTACCATCGTCCTGGTCGGGATCTCGGTAAAGCCGGAGATCAGCTACAATTTTGCGCAGATCATGGACAAGGAGGTCACCATCAAGTCGGTGTTCCGTTACCGCAACATCTATCCGAAGGCCATCGCTGCTGTCGCGAAGGGCGCGATTGATGTGAAGCCTCTGGTGACGCATGAGTACGATTTTGATCACATTCAGGAGGCCTATCAGGAGGCACTGAACAACAAGACCGACGCATTGAAGGTTGTAATCAAGGTGAAATAGTATGGTCCAGACGACAGAGACTTTTCGCAATCCGATCCTGTCCGGCTTTTACCCGGATCCCTCCATCTGCCGGGTGGGAGAGGATTACTATATGGCAACATCCTCGTTCATTTATTTCCCCGGCATACCGATCTTTCACAGCAGGGATCTGGTGCACTGGGAGCAGCTGGGGCATGCCATTCACCGCAGAGAACAGCTGGATTATAAGAGCTGCGAGGCGAGCCTCGGCCTGTGGGCACCCACGATTCGTTACCATGACGGATGCTTCTATGTCATCAATACGTTTGTGTCGGAGGGCCGGGAGGTCAGACGTGACAACTACATTGTGACGGCGAAGGACCCTGCGGGACCGTGGTCGGATCCGGTCTTCATCAAGGGAGCGGACGGGATTGATTCGTCCCTCTTCTGGGATGAGGACGGACGGATGTGGTACACCGGCAATTATATTGAGTCGCATCCGCAATATGAAGGGCATCACGGCATTTACCTGCAGGAGCTGGATCCTGTCACGTTCCAGTTCATCGGAGAGCGGACGGTGATCTGGGACGGAGCCCGTTCGGCCAGCAAATGGATCGAGGCGCCGCATCTGTATCACATTCATGGATTTTATTATCTGATCGTGGCAGAGGGCGGGACCTTTTCCAATCACAGTGTCATGATGGCACGGGCCGAGAAGGTGGAGGGACCGTACGAGATCTGCCCGCGGAATCCGATCGTGACGCATCGCCATCTGCCGCTTACGAGAGAGATTTCCGTCACGGGGCATGCGGATATTGTCGAGACGCAGAACGGCGAGTGGTGGATGGTCCTTCTGGCGGTACGGCCGTATGCGGATTCGAGCGATTCCGATGCGTGCGATACCGGCCGGAGTGCCTCGGGTGAGAGCGATTCTGCCGATGGATTTCACTTCAACACGGGACGGGAGACCTTTCTGGTGCCGTTCCATTGGGAGAAGGACGGCTGGCCGCTCATCGACACCGAGAGCGGTCTGGTTCACAGCAGGGAAAGACGGCCGGCATTGCCGGAGTGCATCCTTCCGGGCGTGAACCCGATGGAGCAGACTGTTCTGGATGATTTTGATGCGCCTTGTCTGGATCTGCGCTGGAATACCATTCAGCCGCCGGCGACGGATTTCTGGTCGCTGTCGGAGCATCCGGGCTTCCTGCGGCTGAAGCTGACGAAGGAAACGCTGTGGAAGACGGACCTGCAGGATCGCTGGCACACAAGACAGCCGGCCTGCATCTGCAGAAGGCAGCAGCATCAGAGCTTTGAGATGGCGGCAAAACTCCTCTTTGCACCGGCTGCACCGGAGGAGGAAGCCGGCATTGTGCTGCTGCAGGATGACCGCTTCAGCTATTTGCTGACGCTTGGATGCACCGATGCGGGAAAGACGGTGCTGCGTCTGGCAGAGTGCAGGGACGGCGTCCACTCGGTCCTTGCCGAGACGGCACTTGCGGAGGAAGAGAGCGCGCTGCCGGATCGCCCGGTGCGTTGCGGTTTGATCCTCGGCAGTTCCTGCCGCGGGACGGCATACGATTTCTGGTATGCGCTGCCGGATCCGGAGACAGGGGCAGCGGAGCCGGGCCGTCGCGTGATGATCGCAAAGGATCTGCCGGCAGAGCTCCTTAGTTCCAACGTGAACGAGGGATTCACCGGCGCGTATGTGGGTATGTATGCCAGCGCATCCGGAGCGGAGAGCGACAATGCGGCGGAATTCGACTGGTTTTTGTACCGGGGCGAGCGGATCTGAGAACGCATAAAACAAACGTATAAAACACAAGAAGGATACAAAGACGGAAAAGAAAGCAGATACGATGGAAGAATGGACAGCAGGAACGGAAGGTAAGGAAGAGACGACGGAAGGCGGGGCGGAGACGGTAATCCGTCTGACACGCTTCCTTTCGGACGGCGCGGTTCTGCAGCAGAAGAAGCCGATCCGGATCTGGGGTACGGCGAAACCGGGCACCTGCCTGCAGATTCTGCTCCTGCCGGAGGGTGACGAGCGGCCGGGGCTGTGCCGCATGGCAGAGACTGAGCGGCGGGAGGCGCGCAGGGCGCAGACCGTTGCCTTCGCGGATGGAAAATTTCAGGCAATGCTGGATCCTCTTCCCGCCGGGGGACCCTACACATTGACGGTGTGCGATGCGCTGGGCCACAGCGTGACCGTACGGGACGTTGTCATCGGCGCCGTGTGGTATGTGTCCGGACAGTCCAACATCGACGTGGACATGGAGCGGTGCTATGACAGCTATCCCGAGATTGTCCGTGGGTGCACGGACGATGGGATCCGCAGCTTTCGCGTGATGGAGAATGCCGATTATCACGGGCCGATCGAAGAGCCGCTTACCGGCGAGTGGAGGAAGGCAGAATACAATTCCATTCTGAAGTTTTCGGCAACCGGTTATTTTTACGCGAGAGCATTGCGCGAGATGACGGGCGTACCGGTGGGGATCCTGCAGGCTTCTCTCGGCGGATCGCGCATTACGTCCTGGATGTCCCGGGAAATGCTGCAGGGAGACGAAGCCTATCACCCGCTTCTGGAGGAGATGGACCGCTATGCGGAGGATTCCTTCCGCGAGGAGGTTCTGCACCGCAATGAGACGGCGCCTGCCGCCTGGCACGAGAGGCTGGATCAAACGGATGCGGGGAAGGCCGGAAGCTGGCAGGAGCATCCGGAGGAAATCCTTGCGGAAGGAAAGACCCTGGAGCTTCCGTGCTACTTCCGGGATACACAGCTGAAGGACTTCATCGGTGTTCTGTGGCTGACGAGAGAATTCACCGTTCCGGAGGAAATGGCAGGGAAAAGCGCGGGACTGCGGCTCGGGACGATGGTGGACTCGGATGTCACCTATGTCAACGGTGTCCGTGTCGGAGAGACGGGATACCAGTATCCGCCGCGCTATTACCGGATACCGGAGAGACTCCTTAGGACCGGACAAAACTCCATTGTCATACGGCTGGTGGTCGAGAACGGGAAGGGAAGAGTCACACCCGGGAAGGGTTATTATATCTGGAACGATCAGGGGGCTATTGACCTGAAGGGCAGCTGGAGCCGGCGCATCGGCGCGACCTGTGAGGCAATACCGCCGACGGATTTTGTCAATTGGAAGGCGAGCGGACTGTTCAACGGCACGGCGGCTCCCTGCTGCCGCTTTCCGGCAGAAGGGATGGTGTGGTATCAGGGAGAAGCCAACACGCATGAGCCCTACGATTACCGGGACCTTCTGAAGCGTTATGTGAAGGGCTACCGTGAGCTTTGGCAGGATCCGGAGCTGCCGTTTTATTTCGTGCAGCTGCCCAATTATGATGTATCGATGGACGGGGACGCATCCTGGGCACCCTTGCGGGAGCTGCAGCGCCTCGCCGCACAGGAGATCCCGCATGCGGGAATGGCGGTCGCCATGGATCTGGGCGAGGACAACGATCTGCATCCGCACGGGAAGCTTGAGATCGGACGGCGGCTTGCACGGATGGCGGCACATGATCTCTACGGTGCAGCCATAGAATACACCGGTCCGGTTCCGGAACGCGCAAGACGGTCGGAGAAGGAGCCCGGTACGGTTGTGGTGGAGCTTTCACATGCTGCGGGGATCCATGCAGATTCCTGCAGCAAGGGAAGGGACATCCGGGATGCCGAGGTGGTGACGGCAGACGGAACGGTCTTCCCTGCCTCCGCCGAGCTGGTGCAGGGAGGAATGCCGGCAAACGGCACAGAAGAAAGAGACACCGATGGATGCGGAGCAGACCGGGCTTGCCTGCTGATCCGCTGCAATGACCGGACGGTGCAGCCGGAAAGGGTTCGCTACGGCTTCCACAGCATTCTGAAGGGAGCCTTGATATATAACGGCGCGGAGCTGCCGATGTCACCGTTTGAATTGAAGATTGAGAAAGAGGGAGAAATCTGACATGAAGGAATGGAAGCAGTTGTGGCTGTCCTGGCACCCGGTGGAGGACCTGGGCTTTCGGGCATATGCAGATACCATTGCAGTGGAAGGCTTTGAAGCATCTCCTGTCATTGACAATTCGATCCGTGAGCTGCAGAGAGGATTGCAGGCAATGCTGGGAGCAGAGCCGGAGAAGGCGAAGGAGCCGTCCGGCCGGTGCATTTGCATCCGAAGGGCGGAGCTTTCGTGGATAGAGCCGAAGGACAAAGAGGAGCTCTCTGCCGATCAGCAGGAAGAGGCTTACCGCATTCAGGCTTCGGAGGAGGAGATCCGGATTGAAGCGGCGGGAGAAAGGGGCGCCCTGTACGGCACCTTTGCTCTTCTTCGCAGCATTGCGGTCGGCAAAACACCGCAGGAGGCCCAGGAGGAGGCGGTTCCGTCGAATCCCCTGCGTATGCTGAACCATTGGGACAACATGACCAATGACATTGAACGCGGATATTCTGGTGAATCCTTCTTTTTCCGTGACGGAGAGGTGTTGGTGAACGAGAGGACAACGGATTATGCCCGTTTGAGCGCCAGTGTCGGAATCAATGCCGTTGTCATCAACAACGTGAACGTCAAGGGACACGCGACCGAGCTGATCGATGCAAAATACCGGGACAAGCTGACGGCCATGGCGGAGATTTTCGCAGGCTACGGCATCCGTCTGTATCTGAGTCTGAATTTCGCAGCACCCATCGAGCTGGGAGGGCTGGACAACTGCGATCCGCTGAACGAGGAGGTCATCGCCTGGTGGCGTGCAAAGGCAGCGGAGATCTTCGGCGGACTTCCGAATTTCGGCGGCTTTCTGGTAAAGGCGGATTCCGAGGGTCGTCCCGGCCCGTTTACCTACGGGAGAACGCAGGCGGACGGCGCCAATATGCTGGCCGATGCGGTAAAGCCCTACGGCGGCACCATCATCTGGCGCTGCTTTGTCTACAATTGCACGCAGGACTGGAGAGATTACAAGACAGACCGCGCCCGTTCCGGATATGACAACTTCAAGGCGATGGACGGCGACTACCATGAAAACGTAATTCTGCAGATTAAGAACGGTCCCATGGATTTCCAGATTCGCGAGCCTGTGCATCCGCTTCTCGGAGGCCTGCGCAGGACCAATCAGATGCTGGAGGTGCAGATCGCACAGGAGTATACCGGACATCAGATTGATGTGTGCTATCTGATGCCGATGTTCAAGGAGGTGCTGGAATACCACACGTATTGCACGAAGCACCCGGAGAACGACGGGGAAGCGCTGCAGGCAGGGGATCAGGTCAAGGACATTGTCAGCGGCCGGACCTTCGGCAATCAGAAAAAGGGCATGGCCGGCATCGCGGCGGTAGCCAATACCGGGGACGATGCGAACTGGACGGGAAATGATCTTGCCGCCGCCAACTGGTACGGCTTCGGGCGTCTGGCCTTTGACACTGAGCTTTCCAGCGAGGAGATTGCAAGAGAGTGGACGAAGATGACGTTCGCCGCAAAGGAAGAGGTGACGGAGGTGATCGTTGACATTCTCATGAAATCCCGCGCGGTATATGAGCAATACACCAGCCCGCTCGGCATAGGCTGGATGGTCAATCCGGGTGTTCATTACGGCTGCAGCGTAGACGGCTATGAATATTCCCGTTGGGGGACCTACCACCGGGCGGATCATCTGGGGATCGGCGTGGATCGATCCAGCCGCGGAACGGGATATGCACAGCAATACTATCCGGAGAACGCAGAGCAATACGAGGATCCGCTCAAGTGCCCGGAGGAGCTGCTGCTGTTCTTCCATCACATTCCGTATACCTGGAAGCTTTCCACCGGCAAAACTCTGATCCAGCATATCTATGACACCCATTTCGAGGGATATGAGGCGGCAGAGCGTATGGCGGATTCGTTCCGGGAACTGAAGGGACAGATCGCGGAGGATGCCTATGAGAACATCACGGAGCGCTTCGGGAGGCAGCTGGAGAATGCCCGGGAATGGAGAGATCAGGTGAATTCCTATTTCTTCCGCAAGAGCGGAATTCCGGACGAGAAGGGCAGAACGATTTATTGATCATCCGGCAGGAACGGACAGCGTCCGTTATGGGAGCCCTGCAGAGCAGCGCAGGGACACAGGCAGATTTGTATAAAGGGGGAAACCATGGATCGAAAGACAGCCAGAAAGCTCGCCGAAGAGCTTGTTTCGCAGATGACGCTGGAGGAAAAGGCCTCACAGCTGCGCTATGATGCACCTGCCATTGAAAGGCTGGGCATTCCTGCCTACAACTGGTGGAACGAAGCCCTGCACGGCGTGGCGCGCGCGGGCATTGCCACGATGTTCCCGCAGGCCATCGGCATGGCGGCGGCCTTTGATGCCGACATGATGCAGGAAATCGGCGATGTGACGGCAACGGAGGGACGTGCAAAATACAACATGCAGTCCCGCCGCGGGGACAGAGATATTTACAAGGGGCTGACCTTCTGGGCACCGAACGTCAATATTTTCCGGGATCCCAGATGGGGCCGCGGGCATGAGACCTACGGAGAGGATCCGTATCTGACGTCACGTCTCGGCGTGCGCTTCATCGAGGGCATGCAGGGCGACGGCGAGTACATGAAGACCGCAGCCTGCGCCAAGCATTTCGCCGTACACTCGGGACCGGAGGCGGACCGGCACCACTTCAATGCCGTGGCATCCAAAAAGGATATGGAAGAGACCTATCTTCCGGCCTTTGAGGCCTGCGTCAAGGAGGCCGGCGTGGAGGCCGTCATGGGCGCCTACAACCGCACGAACGGGGAGCCCTGCTGCGGATCTGCTGCACTGCAGGACATTCTGCGCGAAAAGTGGGGATTTGAAGGACATTATGTCTCGGACTGCTGGGCGATCCGTGACTTCCACGAGAACCACAAGATCACGGCGACGCCGGAGGAGTCCGTCGTCATGGCACTGGAGAACGGCACCGACGTAAACTGCGGCTGCACCTACCAGAAGATCATGAATGCGGTGGAGCAGGGCATGCTGGAGGAATCGTATATCACGGAATCTGCGGTGAAGCTCTTCACGGCACGTTTCCTCCTTGGCATGTTCGGCGATACGGAATACGACAGCATTCCGTATTCCGTTGTAGAGTGCAGGGAGCATCTGGCACTGGAGGACCGGGCGGCAAGGGAGAGCTTTGTTCTTCTCAAGAACGACGGGATTCTGCCGCTGGACAAGAGCAGGCTCAAGGATGTCGCGGTGGTCGGTCCCAACGCAGACAGCCGTGCGGCGCTCAAGGGCAATTATCACGGCGAGGCTTCCCGTTATACCACGGTGCTGGAGGGGATCCAGGACTATCTCGGCGAGGATGTCAGCGTGCATTACTCGGAGGGGTGCCACCTGTTCAAGGATAATGTGCAGAATCTTTCGGATCCCACGATGTGCGACCGTCTGGCGGAGGCTCAGGAATGCGCGGCAATGTCGGACGTGGTGATCGTGGTGCTGGGTCTGGACGAGACGCTGGAGGGAGAAGAGGGAGACACCGGCAATGCCTATGCTTCCGGAGACAAAAAAGATCTTGAGCTGCCGTTCCCGCAGCTGGAGCTCCTGCGCGGCATGATTGCGACCGGAAAGCCGGTGATCGTGGTGAATATGACGGGAAGCGCCGTGAATCTGCGCATCGCAGAGGATCATGCGGCTGCCATCCTTCAGGCCTGGTATCCGGGAGGCCGCGGCGGCAAAAATGTGGCAGCGGTGCTCTTTGGCGAGACATCGCCCTCCGGAAAGCTGCCGGTTACCTTCTACGAAGAAACGAAGGAGCTGCCGGATTTCACGGATTATACCATGCAGGGAAGGACGTACCGCTTTTACGAGGGAACGCCCCTGTATCCCTTCGGCTACGGCCTGACATACGGCGATTGCAAGGCAGTGAACGTGAAGACAAGGATTCTGCCGCGGACAGAGGAGGCGCCGAGAAAGGCAGGAAAGACCGCCTTCGGCAGCAGCGATGATTACGGCGCGGCAAAGGGTCTGGACGGGCTGGAGGTCACCGTAAAGGTGGTAAACGAAGGCCGTGCGGCCACGGAGGATGTCCTGCAGATCTACATCAAGGGGGACGATGCCCTGGATACCGCACATCCCCACCTTTGCGCATTCTCACGTGTGAAGCTTGCGCCGGGTGAGGAGAAGGAGGCAACGCTGCGGATTGCACCGCATGAGCTTACGAGCGTGGATGAGGAGGGAGACCGCAGGATCCGCGCCGACCGGTTCACGGTCTATGCAGGCTTCTCACAGCCGGATGCCCGCAGCCTGGAATTGACCGGACACGCATGCGCAAGCTGTGAGGTGGAATTGTAAGAAGGCTCCGGCGGTGAATTCTCCGGCGCCGCGACAGCGCAGAACCCCTGATCGGACTACTCCGCGCAGGATGCGTCGCTTGCGGGCGTCGGTACCGTCACGGGCAAAATGAACGAGGTCACTTGCGTCTGCCGGCTGCTTCTGTATAATAAAGGTTTGGATTTAACGCGGCGGCAGCCGGCATTGTGTACAGACAAAAGGAGACCATGTTTCATGATTTCAGCGAATAACGTGACCTATCGGGTCGGCAAGAAGGCCCTGTTCGAGGATGTCAGCATTAAATTTACAGAAGGCAACTGCTACGGCATCATCGGTGCGAACGGCGCCGGAAAGTCCACCTTTCTGAAGATTCTCTCCGGACAGCTGGAGACGACCAACGGCGATATTGCCATCACCTCCGGCCAGAGACTCTCGTTTCTGGAGCAGGATCATGAAAAATACAACGATCAGACGGCACTGGATACGGTCATTCAGGGAAACCGGCGCCTGTACGAGATCGGCAAGGAAAAGGATGCGCTGTATGCCAAGCCGGACTTCTCCGATGAGGACGGCCTAAAGGCCGCCGAGCTGGAAAGTGAATATGCGGAGATGGGCGGCTACGAGGCCGAATCGGATGCGGAGTCCATGCTCAACGGTCTGGGCATTTCGGATGAATATCATTATCAGCTGATGGGTGATCTCAACGGCGCCCAGAAGGTGAAGGTTCTGCTGGCCAGGGCCCTGTTCGGCAATCCGGACATTCTGCTGTTGGATGAGCCGACGAACCATCTGGATCTCGATGCCATCAGCTGGCTGGAGGAATTCCTGATCAATTTTGAGAATACCGTCATTGTCGTTTCGCACGACCGCTATTTCCTGAATAAGGTGTGCACGGACATTGCCGACATTGATTACGGGAAGATTACACTGTATGCCGGCAACTATGACTTCTGGTATGAGTCCTCGCAGCTGATGATCCGCCAGATGAAGGAAGCGAACAAGAAGAAGGAAGAGAAGATCAAGGAATTGAAGGAGTTCATTTCCCGCTTCTCGGCCAATGCATCGAAATCCAAGCAGGCGACCTCCAGAAAGCGTGCGCTGGAGAAGATTGAACTGGATGAAATCAAGCCGTCCTCACGCAAATACCCCTTCATCGATTTCCGGCCGGACCGTGAGATCGGAAACGAGGTCCTTACGGTGGAGCATCTCTCCAAAACCGTTGGCGGGGTGAAGCTTCTGGATGATGTGTCCTTTGTGGTGAAGCATGACGACAAGATTGCCTTCGTGGGCTCCCAGGAGCAGGCCAAGACCGCACTCTTTGAAATCCTTATGGGCAACATGGAGCCCGACAGCGGCAGCTACAAGTGGGGCGTTACGACCTCGCAGTCGTATTTCAAAAAGGACAACACGGAGCTGTTCGCAACCGAGGAAGATATCACACAGTGGCTGACGGCTTATTCCAAGATCAAGGATGTCACCTATGTCCGCGGCTTCCTCGGACGGATGCTCTTCCGGGGGGAGGACGGCATTAAGAAGGTAAAGGTTCTCTCCGGCGGAGAAAAGGTCCGGTGCCAGCTCTCGTCCATGATGATCAGCGGTGCCAATTGTCTGATTTTCGATGAGCCGACGAACCACCTGGACATGGAGTCCATTTCGGCGCTCAACGACGGAATGATCAAATTCCCCGGTGTGGAGCTGATCGCCTGCAGAGACCATCAGGTGGTGCAGACGACGGCGAACCGCATCATCGAGCTGCTGCCGGGCGGCGGCATGATCGACAAGGAAACGGATTACGATACGTATCTGGAACAGGATGTCGATGCCAGAAAGCGAACCGTTTACGTTGCAGATACCAGCGCCGA
>CAVAUJ010000041.1:17121-21415 GCA_963591995.1 Succinivibrio sp. | reverse complement strand
GGGCCTTGCGAGGCCTCGCAGAACCCGCTTGACAGAGTGGCTGTCGGGTGGTATTGTTTCAAGGTCTGAGCAATCAGACAACAGCAAGCAGAGCTCCGCGGTTTCTGCGGAGGACTCTCACCTGACCGGTCCGTCGGATTCTGATCCGTATCGGCGTCGGCAGAGTTCATGAGATACACGGATCTGTCTGTGATCCGTCGACACACATGCGGACAGGAAAGCGGTCTGTCTTTCCTGCTTTTTCCGGAGAATGCCGGGATCGAAAGAGGCATGTGTGGTGTTCGGCGGCGACTGCGGCGCATGCGGCAGGAGACAGGTGCAGCACGGGTGCAGGATGAGTAAGGCGGACGGCAGCGTTCGTTTCCGGCATCGGGTGATGCTGCAAGGTGTTGAGATTTGTGAACTGACGGTGGGAGCTCTGCCGTCAGTTTTTCTTTTTCTCAGGGGAGGGAAGAGCAATTAATAACAACAACTACAATCGCAGACAACAGCGCAGACCGGAAGCGCCCATCAATGAGCAGATCCGGGACAGAGAGATTCGTGTCATCGGTTCAGACGGTGAGCAGCTCGGCGTGATGCCGACCGAACAGGCCCTTCGCATGGCGCGCGAGGCGGAGCTGGATCTCGTATTGATTGCCGCAACCGCGCAGCCGCCGGTATGCCGCATCATTGACTACGGAAAGTTCAAATACGAGAAGCTTCGGAAGGAAAAGGAAGCGAAGAAGAAGCAGCATGTGGTTGAGATCAAGGAAATCCGCATGTCCCCCAACATCGATCAGAATGATCTGAACACGAAGGTCGGCGCTGCGAGGAAGTTTCTGGAGCGCGGCGACCGCGTGAAGGTGACCATTCGTTTCCGCGGCCGTGAGATGGCGCACATGAACGAGAGCGTTCATATTCTGACGGACTTCGCCAACTCTCTTGTGGACATTGCGGTGGTGGACAAGGCCCCGAAGGTAGAAGGAAGGTCCATGTCTCTGTTTCTCGTGCAGAAGAAGAGCTGAGCTGTCTTCGCACCTGCCGGAAACGAGTTGGATGATGGCAGCCCATGCGGGAACCTCCGCACGGACCGCGATCTGAATAGAACAGACCGGTGCATGAACCGGATCAGAAGGAGGAACGTACTATGCCCAGAATGAAAACCAACAGATCCGCTGCAAAGCGCTTCAAACTCAGCGGAAATGGTAAGCTGATTCGCAGCAAGGCTTATAAGAGCCACATCCTTACCAAGAAGACCACGAAGAGAAAGAGAAACCTTCGTCAGCCTGCAGTTACGGATGCAACGAACGTTAAGAACATGAAGAAGATCATGCCTTACCTTTGATACGGGTGCATGAGAGTAACGAGTTTGATGGAGGATACAGAAGATGGCAAGAATTAAGGGCGGTCTGAACGCCAAGAAGAAGCACAATAGAGTTCTGAAGCTCGCAAAGGGCTACAGAGGAGCAAGATCCAGCCAGTACAGGGTTGCCAAGCAGTCCGTTATGCGCGCACAGAATTCTGCATTTGAGGGCAGAAAGCTTCGCAAGAGAGACATGAGATCCCTCTGGATCGCACGTATCAATGCAGCTGCCCGCATCAACGGCCTTTCCTACAGCCAGCTGATGCACGGCCTCAAGGTTGCGGGTGTTGACATCAACCGCAAGATGCTGGCAGAGATGGCAGTTAATGATGCAAGCGGCTTTGCAGCTCTGGCAGAGGTTGCCAAGAAGAGCGTGCAGTAAGTCAGCGCACTCTGCAGAGGCCGGGCTGCTGCGGGAACGGGGCGGCTGTGCCGATGCATTTTCAGGAGAATGACCGGCGGGACAACGCAGAGCGTTGCGGCGGCCGGCAGAGATTCGGAAGGAGAGGACGTCGTCCGAAAGGACGCGTCCTCTCTTTAGTTTTTTTTAATAGTCTTTTTGATCTTCCTTCATTGCATTTAAATGGACGAAATTTACAATGAAAACGTGTAACTGACGAGAACTGCTGCCGATGGCGGCAGACCATTTTGATACGGGAAGTGCTCACGGGTGCATCGATTTTTAAATAACCCGCTTTTGGCAAACGATGTACCGGAGGGAGTGTCGGAAGAGACATTCGGGGGCATGCAGAAAGGACAGCCGGCCATGTTAGAACGACTTCGCTACAAATTCATCCGCTTTATGCAGGGACGCTACGGCACAGACCGATTCAATCAGTTCCTTGCATGGGTTTTGCTGGGCGCGGTGATTCTGAATCTGTTCCTTGGCTCATCCCTTTTGTGGTGGTTCTCCACGCTGGTGCTGATCTACATGTATTTCCGTATGTTCTCGAGGAATATCGCACGCCGTTATCAGGAGAATCAGAAATATCTGGAGGTGACGGCGAAGCTTCGAAACGGCGGCTTCGGCAGGACATTGGGGAATTTCGGCCGATCGTTGAACGGAAAGCTGCGGACGGCGGCCGCGAGGCTGCGGGGGTGGTCGGACCTGCGCAGACGCAATGCGGGCTTCCGTATTTTCAAATGCCCGCAATGCGAACAGAAGATCCGGATTCCGAAGGGGAAAGGCAAGATCATTGTGCGCTGCCCGAAATGCGGCAAGGAGTTTCCGAAGAGGTCCTGATATGTTCGGTTATGTGGTGATCAATGAACAGGAGCTGAAGGTGCGGGAAGTGGGGCTCTATCGCTCCTATTACTGCGGCTTTTGCAAAAGGCTGCGGGAGAAATACGGCTTTCCGGGACAGATGACGCTGAGCTATGATATGACGTTTCTGATCCTTCTGCTGACGGACCTTTACGATGCCGAGGATGAGGTGGGGATGACCAGGTGCCTTGCCCATCCGCTGGAGAGCCATGCGACCAGATGCAACGAGTTTACGGATTACGCGGCGGATATGAACCTGATTCTGTCCTATTATGCGAGCGAGGACGATTGGAAGGACGAGCACAAGGTGCGCAAGCTCCTGCTTTCCGGCCTGCTGAAGGGACGCAGCAGCCGCGCGGCCGTGGATTACGGACATAAGGCGGCGGTGATCAAGGACCGGCTGGATAAGCTCCATGAGGCGGAGGAGCAGAACGAAACGGACATCGACAGGATGGCGGGATATTTCGGCGATATCATGGCGGAGCTTTTTGCCGTGAAGGAGGATGACTGGGAAACGCCTCTTCGCCGGATGGGTTTCTATCTGGGCAAGTTCATATACATCATGGATGCCTACGATGATCTGGAAAAAGACATCCGGAACGGCAGCTATAATCCGCTGCGGCCCCTGGCGGACCGCGCGGATTATGACGATTATTGCCATCAGATTCTCACGATGATGATTTCCCGCAGCTGCGAGGCCTTTGAGCTGCTGCCGTGCGTGGAGCTGCTGCCGATCATGCGCAATATTCTGTACTCCGGGGTGTGGACCCGATATAATATCGTGCGGGATAAAAAGAGCAATGCAGGAAAGGATGGTCGACGGAATGTCTGATCCGTATCAAATTCTGGGCGTTTCGCGTACGGCGACGGACGACGAGATCAAGAAGGCCTATCGCACGTTGTCGAGGAAATATCACCCGGACGCCAACATCAATAACCCCAATAAGGCGCAGGCAGAGGAGAAATTCAAAGAGGTTCAGGCAGCCTATAAGCAGATCCTGTATGAGCGGCAGCATCCCTATGCGTCGTCCGGCACCGGTTCGTCCGGCACGTACGGCAGAACAGAGGGCTCCTGGCAGGAGGAGTACGGCGATTTCTGGAACGAATTTTTCGGGGGCTTCGGCGGATACACGGGCGGACAGCGCAGCTATCAAAGGCAGGAGCAGGATCAGGATTCGATCCGTATGCAGGCCGCTGCCAACTATATCAACAGCCGGCATTATCGGGAGGCGCTGAATGTGCTGGGCGGCATCCAGAATCACACGGCACAATGGTATTATTACAGCGCAATCGCGAATTCCGGGCTGGGGAACAATGTTCTGGCACAGCAGCACGCGCAGACGGCGGCCCGGATGGAGCCGTCCAATCAGACCTATCAGAATCTTGTCAACCGGTTGAATTCGGGCAGCAGCTGGTATCAGGAGCGGCAGTATACCTACGGAGGCGGCTCGGTGAGCACCGCCAACTGGTGCCTGCGGTTATGCCTTCTGAACGCGGCATTGAATCTGTGCTGCGGTGGCGGAGGCCTGTGCTGCGGCGGAGGATACCCGCGAGGCGGGATGATGTGTTAAGCTCTGCGGGAGAATCCGGCCGGGGGTCTCTCCGGTGGGAAAAGAGTAGATAATCAACGGATGCGCCGGAAGGCGCAGGGAGGAGAACGGGATGAAGAGAAGAGCATTGCTGGCGGT
>CAVAUJ010000041.1:0-16856 GCA_963591995.1 Succinivibrio sp. | reverse complement strand
ATCGGCTTTGACGCGGATACCGCAAGAGCCATCGGTGAAAAGCTGGGCGTAGAGGTGGAGATCGTGGAGGCGCCGTGGGAATCCCTGTTCGCCGGGCTGGATGACGGCCGCTATGACATGGTTGTGAACGGCGTGGAGATTACAGAGGAACGCTCGGAAAAATATGATTTCTCAGAGCCTTACGGCTATATCCATACGGCACTGGTTGTCCGCGGCGACAATGATGACATCCATAGCTTTGAGGATCTGAGCGGCAAGAAAACCGTCAATTCGATCGGTTCGACCTACATGGAGCTGGCAGAGAGCTACGGAGCGAGCGCGGCGGGTGTTTCTACTCTGAACGATACGATCCAGAATGTCCTGGACGGGCGTGCGGATGCGACCCTGAATGCGGATGTGTCCATTTATGATTATATGAATCAGCAGCCGGATGCGGACATCAAGATTGCGGCAGTGACGGAGGAGGCAAGTCAGGTGGCGATTCCGATGCGCAAGGGGGACGAGAGCGCCTCCTTCCGTGAGGCGGTGAATGAGGCCGTCCGGGAGCTGAAGGAGGACGGGACGCTGGCAAAGCTCTCGGAGCAGTATTTCGGTTCGGACATTACGAAGGAGTAAGGACAGGGTGCCTGACCGCGGAGAGAAGGAGAAGCGGAGTGGATATTCTACGGCAGATTGCTGCGGAAATGGGAGACTTGCCCAATCATGACGGGAGCAGGGTTTCGCGGGGGCAGGTGGAGGCTGCCGTGCGCCTGATGGATGAAGGGAACACGATTCCCTTCATCGCGCGCTATCGCAAGGAGGCAACCGGAGCTCTTGACGATGAGCAGCTGCGTTTCCTTGGGGAGCGCCTTCTTAGCCTGCGCAGGCTCGAGGAGAGAAAACAGCAGGTCCTTGCGGCTATTGAGGAGCAGGGGAAGCTGAACACGGAGCTTGAGGGTCAGATTGCGGCGGCCATGACGCTGGTTGCGGTGGAGGATCTCTACCGGCCGTACCGGCCAAAGCGAAGGACCCGGGCGGATGCGGCAAAGGAAAAGGGGCTGGGGCCCTTTGCGGCTGCCATTATGGGCGGCAAGATCCGGCAAAGTCTTTTGACTGAGGCGGTCAAATATGTGACGGGCGATGCCGGACAGGATGGACATGGCGTTGAAACGCCGGAGGCAGCGCTGCAGGGAGCGTTGGACATTGCGGCGGAGTGCATTGCAGACGATGCGGCGCTGCGCACATGGATTCGGGAAATTACCTGGAAAAAAGGGACGCTTGCCGCAGCGGAAAAGAAAAGAGGTGCTGCCGGCGCGCCGGCGGGAGCGGCACAAACCGGGAAACGCGGAGCAGCCGTTCACGGAACCAAAGAGGATCGCCGCAGCGTTTACGAAATGTACTATGAATTCGAGGAGCCGGTCGCAAAGCTCCCCGGGCACCGCACGCTGGCCATCAATCGCGGCGAGAAGGAAGGGTTTCTTACGGTCAAGATCAATGCGCCGGCGGAGGACATCCGGCAGCATATTCTGACCGGCCTCTTTCGCGGAACCGGAGGCCGCAATCCATATACCGAGGAGGCCCTGGCGTCGGCGGCGGCGGATGCCTACGAGCGCCTGATCGAGCCATCGATCGAACGTGAGATCCGGAATCGCCTTACGGAGGAGGCGGAGGACGGTGCCATCCTGGTATTCCGCAAGAACCTGGAGCAGCTGCTGATGCAGCCGCCGATCGGCGGCGAGGTGGTGCTGGGCTGGGATCCTGCCTTCCGCACGGGCTGTAAAATTGCCGTGGTGGATGCCACGGGGAAGGTGCTGGATACGACGGTGATTTATCCTACGGCCCCGCAGAACAAGGTGGCGGAGGCGAAGGCGGTGATCAAGCAGCTGATTGCGAAGGATCACGTTACGCTGATCAGCCTCGGCAACGGAACCGCCAGCCGCGAGTCCGAACAGGTTATTGTTGAGATCATTCAGGAGCTGCAGAAGGAGAAGCCGTCGAACAAGCCGCTGCAATACGTGGTGGTCAATGAAGCGGGGGCTTCGGTGTACAGCGCCAGCAAACTCGCCACAGAGGAGTTCCCTGCGTTTGACGTGGGACAGCGCTCTGCGGCATCGATGGCAAGACGCCTGCAGGATCCTCTGGCCGAACTGGTGAAGATTGATCCCAAGGCGGTGGGCGTTGGTCAGTACCAGCATGACATGAATCAGAAAAAGCTGGACGAGGCCCTTGGCGGCGTTGTGGAGGACTGCGTCAACCATGTCGGTGTGGATTTGAACACGGCATCCTTTTCACTGCTGTCCTATGTGTCCGGCATATCGGAAGCCGTGGCAAAGAACATTGTGGCATATCGCGAGGCCAACGGAAGGTTCCGCAGCCGGAGGGAGCTTCTGAAGGTGAATAAGCTGGGACCCAAGGCCTTCGAGCAATGTGCGGGATTTCTGCGCATCCGGGACGGCGAGGAGCCGCTGGACGGCACAGCGGTTCATCCGGAGAATTACAAGGCGGTGGAAAGGCTGCTGGAAAATCTCGGGCTGTCCGATGAAAAGGAAAGCTTCAAAAGGGTGAAGGAGCGGCTGCCGAAGGGACGGATTCCGCAGGTGTCTGCGGAACTGGGATTGGGGGAATTGACCCTGCGGGATATTCTGGATGAGCTGGAGAAGCCGGCGAGAGACCCCAGAGAGGAGATGCCTGCCCCGATCCTGCGCTCCGATGTCCTGACGATGGAGGATCTGAAGCCGGGGATGCAGCTGAAGGGTACGGTCCGGAACATTGTCGATTTCGGAGCATTTGTGGACATCGGCGTACATCAGGACGGTCTGGTGCACATATCAAAGCTTTCCAGACGATATGTCCGGCATCCGCTGGAGGTGGTGCACGTGGGAGACGTTGTTGAGGTGACGGTGGAATCCGTTGACGCCGGAAAGAAACGAATTGCATTGAGCATGGTGTAGGACATCGATTTTTAAATCACGCAGTATAACAATAGAGAAGGACGCATCCTGTCGGCATCTGCCGCAGGGTGCGTCCTTTTGCGGCGGTGCGTCCGGCAGTGCCCGGACACACACGGACGGCCGACAGATTAATCGCCGTTTACGGGTGCGTCCTTTTGCAGAGCGGTACCCCCGGGTGCACGCCGGGCGGACGGGGCAGACTGCCGGTACAGGGCGATGCCGTGGTCGGTACAGTATTGTACGTAACGGTCATCAATCTCACCGGCAGTGTAGATGGCGGAGAGCCGGTCCAAGGCGCAGAAGGTATAGAGGGACTTTTGATCGAATTTGGTGCTGTCCGCCAGAAGATTGATCTCCCGGCTCTGCCGGAGAACGGCACGCTTGATGGTATATTCCTCTGCGGTGGTATCGGTGAGGCCGTTTTCGATGGTGACGCCGCTGGTCGTCATAAAGGCGCGGTCGATGTTGTATTTGACCAGGGCATCACAGGTTTCGGAGCCCACAAGAGCCATGGCGTTGCGGCTGAGCCGGCCGGGGAGGAGAATCAGCGTAACGGGGTCCAGAGGGACCGCCAGCTCCGCCGCCGCCAGGCTGTTGGTGATCACGGTGCAGGGGATGTTGCCGAGGAAGGAGAGCATCCCGGTACAGGTGGTGCCGGTGTCCAGGAAAATAATATCCCCCGGATCAATGGAGGCGGCAGCCATGCGGCAGATGGCCTCCTTTTCCGCGCTCATCATGCCGGTGCGCTTGTGATAGCCCTTGAGGGAAGCATCGCCGGCAGGATCCGTGGAGCGGGCCCCTCCGTATACCTTTTCCACATGTCCGCCGGCCGCGATCAGCTCGTTCAGATCACGCCTTGCCGTGGTAACGGAGATCCGGAACTCGGAACAGATATCCTCCATCGTGACCGCTTGCCTTTGCACGATGAATTCTTCCAGTTGATTCAGCCTCTGAGCCTTCATGCACTGTCATTCTCCGCCGGCTGCACCGTTAATTTGCAACGGCAAATTCGGGATGACCGGACGGATATCCTTTCTGAAATGATCAACAATCACAAAACTGTTCGGCGCCCGCATCTCAATTCCGATACACGAAAGCGACGGATGGGACTTTTTCCTTGCATTCGGAAAACCTCGATGCGGCCGGGCAGGGGTCCTTCGGACCTTGTCTTAAAGCATAAAACAACGAAAGAGATAATTCAATACTTTATCATGACGTTGCCATAACTTGACCAAAAAACCCGCCTTGACATTGCCACAACCTTGTCAGATAATGAGAGAAGCAATGGGCGAAGATGATCAGAAAATGATCATGCCCGACAGTGGGGCGGTGCAGCATACAGCGGCACAGAAAGGAAAAAAGATGGAGAAGCTGAATTACGAGGTTCTGAAAAAGTCCGGATATGATGGATATATTCTGGACAAAGGGGCAGCACCGGTAAAGGTTCTGCAATTCGGAGAGGGCAATTTCCTTCGGGCATTTGTGGATTACTGGTTTGACATGTCCAACGAAAAGGCCGGATGGAACGGCAAGATCGCACTTGCACAGCCGATCGGACAGGGCATCGGAAAGTTCATCAACGACCAGGAAGGCCTTTATACGCTGTATCTTCGCGGTGCAGAGAACGGAGAGAAGGTCGACAGAAAGCGCGTGATCTCCTGCGTGGATGCCTGCTACAACCCGTATGATGCCGCCGACTGGGAGCAGATGCGTGCCATTGCCTGCTCGGATGATCTAGAGTATATGGCTTCCAACACAACAGAGGCCGGCATTGCTTATGACAGCACCTGCACACCGGATCAGCTGCCGCCGGTGAGCTTCCCGGCCAAGGTTGCCGTCCTTCTGCATGAGCGCTTTAAGGCCGGAAAGCCCGGCATTGTTTTCCTTTCCTGCGAGCTGATTGACAACAACGGACAGGAGCTGAAGAAGATCGTTCTGCAGCATGCGGACGACTGGGGATATGAGGAAGCGTTTAAGAAGTACATCGCCGAGGACTGCCTGTTCTGCTCTACGCTGGTAGACCGCATCGTTCCCGGACGCATCCGTGATCCGAAGGAAAATGCCGGAATGGACGAAGAGAACGGATACGAAGATGACATCAAGGATGTCGGCGAAGTGTTCGGCGTGTGGTACATCGAGGGACCGGAATGGCTCGGAGAGAAGCTGCCCTTTAAGAAGGCCGGCGTGAACGTCCACGTTGTTCCGGAGGTCGCTCCCTACAAGAAGAGAAAGGTCCGCATCCTGAACGGCGCGCACACCGGCTTCGTTCCGGGAGCATATCTGGCCGGAAAGGAGATCGTCCGCGAGTGCATGCAGGATGAGACCATTCATGGCTTTATGAACAAGCTTTTGTTCGACGAGGTCATTCCGATCCTTCCGCTGGACAAGGCAGACTGCGAGAATTTCGCAGCGGCCGTGACGGATCGCTTCAACAATCCGTTCGTGGATCATCAGCTGATGAGCATCACGCTGAACTCTACTTCGAAGTGGAAGGCAAGAGATCTGCCGTCTCTTCTGGAGTACAATGAGAAATTCGGCAAGCTTCCACAGGCGCTTTGCATGGGCTTTGCAGCCTACATTGCTTTCTACAGCAATGATCTGGTGCGCCGCGAGGCGGACGGTCTCGTGGCAAAGCGTCCGGCCGGCAACGAATACAAGATCCAGGATGACGGCTGGGCACTGGATTTCTACTGGGAGCGCAAGGGAATGGATGCCGCTGCGCTGGTGCATGACGTTCTCACCAATACACAGATGTGGGATCAGGATCTGACGCAGGTAGCCGGTCTGGAAGAGCAGGTCACAAAGAATCTGGAGCTGATCCGCAAGGAAGGTACAGCGGCAGCCTACGCTTCGGTACTGTAAGGGGAAAGAGATGAAATACATACACATTCATCCCGCCGACAATGTTGCAGTTGCCCTGGAGGATATCCTCCGGGGCGAGCAGGTGGCGGTTGACGGATATTGCGTCACGGCGGCCGAAGACGTGGCAAGAGGGCACAAGCTGGCCCTGGTGCCGATCGCCAAGGGAGAACCGGTGATCAAATACGGCAATACCATTGCCGTTGCAACGACGGATATTCCGGCCGGCGCCTGGGTTCATACCCATAACGTGGTGACGGAATTGTCGGAGAACATGGAATATCGGTACGATCATAAGGTTTACGAGCTGCCCGAGGTGGCACCGAAAACCTTTATGGGATACCGGAGGAAGGACGGCAAAGCCGGCATCCGCAATGAGCTCTGGATCATTCCGATCGTCGGCTGCGTCAACGGCATTGCCAAGCAGCTGGTGGAAGAAAACCAGCATCTGGTGGGCGGCCTCGACCGCAGGGAAGGCGCAGAGACGGATCCGGCCTATGCCTCCGTTGACGGGCTGTTCTATTATCCCCATCCCTTCGGATGTTCCCAGCTGGGCGATGATCTTGCAACGACGAAGCGTCTCCTTACGGCACTGGTCCGCCATCCCAATGCGGGCGGCGTCCTCTGCCTCGGCCTTGGCTGCGAGAACCTGCAGCTGGATATGTTCAAGGAGGCACTGGGGGAGTATGATGAGGAACGCGTCAAATTCCTGATCTGTCAGGATGTGGAGGATGAGCTGGCGGAAGGCAGCGCGCTGCTGAAGGAGCTTGCTGACTATGCCGGTCAATTCCACAGAGAGGAGCTTCCTGCCTCGGAGCTGGTGGTCGGCATGAAGTGCGGCGGGTCCGACGGCCTCTCCGGCATCACGGCCAATCCGGCGGTGGGGCGGTTCTCGGATCGCCTGATTGCTCTGGGCGGCTCCACGGTGCTGACCGAGGTTCCGGAGATGTTCGGCGCGGAGAACATCCTGTTCTCCCGCTGCAAGGATCAGGAAACCTATGAAAAGGCCGTGAAGATGGTCAACGATTTCAAGAAATACTTCACGGATCATGGACAGGTGGTCTATGAGAACCCTTCGCCCGGCAACAAAAAGGGCGGCATCACGACGCTGGAGGATAAGTCCTGCGGCTGCGTGCAGAAGGGCGGAAGTGCACAGATCGTCGATGTTCTGGGCTATGCGGAGCCTGTGGTCAGGAAGGGACTGAACGTTCTCTCCGGACCCGGCAACGACCTTGTGAGTGCCACGGATCTGACGGCGGCAGGAGCACACCTGATTCTCTTCACTACGGGACGCGGGACCCCCTTCGGGGCACCGGCACCTACGGTGAAGCTGGCGACCAATTCGAATCTGGCCGGGCGGAAAAAGGGCTGGATTGATTTCAATGTCGGTACGGTGGCGGAAGGAAAAGAGACGCTGGATGAGGCGGGCGACCGTCTGCTCAATTATGTGCTGCGCGTTGCCTCCGGCGAACAGACGCTGGCGGAGCGACACGGCTGCCGTGAAATTTCCATCTTCAAGGACGGCGTTGTTCTGTAGTTTTTGACGAGACGAGGGCGCCTTGGTATAATTCATCCTTGGATGGGGATGGGCTTCTTTGTCCCGGACCCACCCAGGGATGTTTTGCAATATATAAATACATATCGGATATGGCAGTGTCAGGCAGAAGATCTATCTAATGAGAGGGGTACATTTATGAAGAATGTAGTAGTAGGTCAGTCGGGCGGCCCTACCGCCGTCATCAACTCTTCCATCGCGGGCGTGTATGCCGGCGCAAAGGCAGCAGGTGCAGAGCATGTTTACGGAATGATTCACGGCATTGAGGGCTTTCTGCAGGACAAGCTGGTTGATCTGGACGAGTACCTTGCGGATCCCATGGGCATTGAGCTGCTCAAGAGAACACCGTCTGCCTTCCTGGGTTCCTGCCGCTTCAAGATGCCGAAGATCGAGGGACACGAGGATGTCTACGAGAACGTCTTCCGGATCATGGAAGCGCATGACATCGATACACTTTTCTATGCGGGCGGCAATGACTCGATGGATACGGTGAAGATGCTCAGTGACTATGCCAAGGACCATGGCAAGAGTCAGTTGTTTATGGGGGTTCCCAAGACCATCGACAACGACCTGCCCATCACGGACCATTGCCCCGGCTATGGTTCTGCGGCAAAATATATCGCAACGACGATCAAGGAGATCATCCGCGACAACGAGTCCTTCGGCACGGTGAAGCCGACCATCGTGGTTGCGGAGATTATGGGACGCGATGCCGGCTGGCTGACCGCAGCGGCTGCACTGGCCAAGGGCGATGACTGCAGCGGCGTGGATGCCATTTATCTTCCGGAGCGCGTGTTCGACATTGACAAATTCCTCGACAAGGTGGAGCTTCTTTCCAAGACCAAGCGTTCGGTGGTCATTGCCGTGTCCGAGGGACTCAAGCTGGCGGACGGCCGCTATGCGTGCGAGCTGGGCAACGCCTCCGATAAGGTGGATGCTTTCGGGCATAAGCAGCTTTCCGGAACGGCAACCGCACTGTGTTCCCTGATCGCGGAGAGAACCGGCTGCAAGACCCGTGCCATTGAATTCTCCACCATGCAGAGAGCAGCAACCCATGTGGCGTCGCTCACGGATATCGAAGAAGCCTTCACGGCGGGCAGCATGGCTGCGGATGCAGCCTCCAAGGGCGAGACCGCGAAGATGGTGATCTTCAAGAGGGTTAATGCGGAGGGTGAGCCCTATCGCATTGAATTCTCCAAATTCGATATTCATCAGATTGCCAACGGCGTCAAGAACGTTCCGCAGGAGTGGATCAACGAGGAAGGCGACAATCTGACAGAGGATTATGTAAAATATGCACGTCCGCTGATTCAGGGAGAGCAGCTGCCGATCTGGGTGAACGGTACGCCCCGTCACCTGGTCATGAAGGAATTGCAGGAGTTCTGATACAACGGCCGGTGACGGCGTTGTCGGGGCCTGCGGTGTTCCGGCAGCGGTCCGTGACATAATGCGAGCAGGATTTCCGGAGGGAGAGAGTGTCCCTCCGGAAATTTTGGGTTATAATCTGACCGACATCCGTCCTCCCGCGGGGGAGTGACAGCAGCAGAGACAGGAATTGCGAAGGAGAAGCTATGGTTACCAATATGAAACGCGACATTCTGGCACTGAACATGGAAGAACAGCTGCAGGAGATTGCCTCGGATCGATACGGCAAATCCTCCATCGCAGACTGTACCGATGAAGAGCTCTATTATGTCATTCTGGACTATTGCAAGAGACTGCTGGCAGTTACGGAGCGGAACGTGGGGGAGAAGCGGGTTTATTATATTTCCGCGGAATTTCTGATCGGCAAGCTTCTGTCCAACAATCTGATCAATCTGAAGATTTATGACAGAATGAAGGAGCTCCTGGAGCAGAACGGAAAGAGCCTTGCAAAAATCGAGGAGGTGGAACCGGAGCCCTCCCTCGGAAACGGCGGTCTCGGACGGCTGGCCGCCTGCTTTCTCGATTCCATCGCAACGCTGGGACTTCCCGGCGAGGGAATCGGCCTGAATTATCACTACGGACTGTTCCGCCAGGTTCTGGAGGATCGCCTTCAGAAGGCGGAGAAGGATCCGTGGATCCAGGAGGACTCGTGGGAAATCCGGAGCGATGTCTCCTTTGATGTCTATTACGGCAAGCGGAAGGTGACCTCGCACATGTATGACATTGACGTCATCGGCTACGATGCCGGCGTCAACAAGCTGCGTCTTTTCGACGTGGATACCGTGGACGATTCGCTTGTGGAGGATGGCATCACCTTTGACAAGGAGGAGATCGAGAAGAATCTGACGCTGTTCCTGTATCCGGATGATTCGGATGAAAAGGGGCGTCTTCTGCGCATTTATCAGCAATATTTCATGGTCAGCAATGCGGCACAGTGGATCCTTCGCGAGATGAAGATCCGGCAGTACGACCTGCGCCGTCTCTACGATCATGCCGTAATCCAGATCAATGACACCCATCCCACGCTGGTGATTCCGGAGCTGATCCGCATCCTGACGGAGGAGAAGGCCCTGTCCATCGATGAGGCAATTGAGGTTGTCTCCAAGACCTGTGCCTATACCAACCATACCATTCTGGCGGAGGCGCTGGAGACCTGGCCGATGGAATATCTGGAGAAGGTGGTCCCGCAGCTGGTGCCGATCATTAAGGAGCTCGACCGGAGAGTCCGGGCCAAGTACAGCGATCCGGACGTCCAGATCATTGATGCGCAGAACCGCGTGCACATGGCCTTCATCGACATTCACTACGGCTTCTCTGTCAACGGTGTGGCGGCGATCCACACGGAAATTCTCAAGAACACGGAGCTGAACAAGTTCTACCGCCTGTATCCGGAGAAGTTCAACAACAAAACCAACGGCGTTACCTTCCGCAGATGGCTGCTCTCCTGCAATCATGATCTGGCCAATCTTCTCTCGTCGACCATCTCGGATGCCTACAAGAAGGATGCATCCCGACTGGAGGATCTGCTGCGTTATCAGGACGATGATGAGATTCTTGGGAGACTGGAAGCCATCAAGCAGAAGAATAAGCAAACGCTGGCGGAGTATGTGCTCGCGCATGAGGGTGTTGCGCTGGATCCGAACGGAATTTTTGACATTCAGATCAAGCGACTCCATGAATACAAGCGCCAGCAGATGAATGCACTGTACATCATCCACCGGTATCTGGAGATTAAAAGAGGGAAAAAGCCGGCAAGACCGTTGAATTTTATTTTCGGTGCGAAGGCGGCGCCGGCCTACATCATCGCCCAGGACATCATCCACCTGCTCCTGGTGTTGCAGGATATCATCAACAACGACCCGGATGTCAGTGCGTATATGCATCTGGTATTCGTTTCCAATTATAACGTGACCTATGCGGAGAAGCTGATCCCGGCCTGCGACATTTCGGAGCAGATTTCGCTCGCATCGAAGGAGGCCTCCGGCACATCCAACATGAAGTTCATGCTCAACGGTGCGGTGACGCTCGGAACGGCGGACGGTGCGAACGTGGAGATTCACCAGCTGGTAGGCGACGACAACATTTACATGTTCGGCGTCGATTCGGACACGGTGATCGAGCATTATCAAAAAGCGGATTACGTGTCCAGAGATTATTACGAGAAGAGTCCGGTCATCCGGGAAGCGGTTGATTTCATCGTGGGCGCACAGTGCATGAAGCTGGGGCACAGAGAGAATCTGGAGAGACTCTACAAGGATATTCTGAACAAGGATTGGTTCATGGCATTGATCGATCTGGAGGATTACATCCGGGTAAAGGATCAGATGCTGGCGGACTATGAGGACCGCAGACGCTGGAACAGGATGAGCCTTGTGAACATCGCAAAGGCCGGCTTCTTCTCCAGCGACCGCACCATCCGGGAATACAACAGCGATATCTGGAAGCTGCGCTGACGGAGACATCCGGCGCAGCAACGGGGGCATATACGTTGGCAGACATGGATTTGTTCGAATACATGCGGCAGAAAAAGAGCCGGGAGGAGTCGCCGCTGGCGGCAAGGCTGCGCCCCGGAACACTGGAGGAGGTGGTGGGGCAGCAGCACATCATCGGCAAGGATAAGCTGCTCTACCGTGCCATCAAGGCGGATAAGCTCGGGAGCATTCTGTTCTACGGACCGCCCGGCACAGGGAAAACCACACTGGCCCGTGTCATTGCCAATACCACCGCGGCGGAGTTCTGCCAGATCAATGCCACCGCGGCGGGCAAAAAGGACATGGAAGAGGTGATCCGCGCAGCGAAGGAGCGGATGGGCGGCTACGGGAAGAAGACCATTCTGTTTATCGATGAGATTCACCGCTTTAATAAAGGGCAGCAGGATTACCTGCTGCCCTTTGTGGAGGACGGCACGATCACGCTCATCGGCGCAACGACAGAGAATCCGTATTTTGAAGTGAACAGCGCTCTGATCTCACGCTCCATGATTTTCGAACTGCGCCCGCTGTCGGCAGAGGACATCCGAACGCTCTTATACCGGGCGACGGAGGACACCGACCGGGGAATGGGGAGCTACCATGCCGTTCTGGAGCCGGAGGCAGCGGAATTTCTGGCAGAGGTTTCGGGAGGAGACGCAAGGCACGCGCTGAACGCCCTTGAGCTGGGTATTCTCACGACAGAACCGGCAAAGGACGGAAGGATCCGTATTACGGAGGAGGTTGCGCGGGAGTGCATCCAGAAACGAGTTGCCAGGTATGACAAAAAAGGCGATAATCACTACGATACGATTTCTGCATTCATCAAGAGTATGCGCGGCTCCGACCCGGATGCCGCCGTATATTATCTTGCCCGCATGATGGAGGCGGGAGAGGAGCCGGAGTTCATCGCAAGGCGGATTATGATCTGCGCCTCGGAGGATGTCGGAAACGCAGATCCGGCGGCGCTGGAGGTTGCGGTGGCGGCGAGCCTTGCCGCAGAACGGATCGGCTGGCCGGAGTCGCAGATCATTCTGGCACAGGCTGCGGAATATGTGGCCACGGCACCCAAGTCCAATACGGCCTGCGAATCCATCACAGCGGCCAGGCAGGCGGTACAGGAAACCGGATCTCTTCCGATTCCGCCGTATCTGCAGGATGCGCATTACCAAGCGGCTTCTGCACTCGGCAGAGGAATCGGATATCAATATGCACATGCCTACGAGGCGCATTACGCGGGACAGCCCTGCCTTCCGACGGCGCTGCGGGACAGACAATTCTACCTGCCATCGGACAATGGCTATGAGAAGGTCATCCGGCAGCACATGGCGCAGCTGACAGGGGATTCCAGGTACACCGGGCAGGAGGAGCTGCTGCCGCGCCCGGGTCAGGAAGCCGGGGACAACGGGACAGAGAAGGAAGACCGACATGAAAGCGCAGATTGAATGGGAAGGACCGTGGAAAGGAGGGGAAATGGAACCGGTTGCGATTTACAAGCTGATCATATTGTATATGCTGGACCGGGCCGGCGGCGAGATCGCCATGCCGCGTACCAGCTCCTTTCTCATCGAAAACGGCTATGCTGCGAATTTTGAAACCCTCCTGCAGACCTATGAAGAGATCGAGAAGAATGGGTTTGTGGCAGAAAAGAGCATGGGCGGCAAGACCTTCCTGCAGATTACCGCGGAGGGAGAGGAGACGCTTGGCTTTTTTGCCGGGCAGCTTTCCGACAGCATCAAGCAGCAGGTTCGCACCTATCTCAAGGACATGGGCCGCGAGATTACCAACGAAGAGGCCATTCTGGGGGAATATTACCGCTCCACGCTGGAGGATTACACGGCACATCTGGTGGTACGGGAGAACGGACACCCCATTCTCTCCATCGATCTTTCGGTTCCGGACGAAGAGACGGCAAAACAGGCGGTGGCCGGATGGAAACAGCAGAGCAGCGAGGTATATCAGCAGCTTCTGGCGACACTTCTTCGTTGACAGCATTGCTTTTTGCGTCCTATAATCGGCTTAGTCAGGTGTTTTCTGCGTAGGTTGTACACAGGTTGAGAGGTGTACAGACCCGGGACAGCGCAGATACCGGCAAGTCATCATATCAGGCCCGAGGTTTCGGGCAATAAAATCGATCCCACACAACAGACAAAATCAGACAATTGGTACATCGTTTGCACAATAACCGATCGGATGATGCAGATTCCTTCGGATACTGTTTCGGAAAGGTTCCGCCGTTATGGCGGACCGTGTTCTGATGCGGAATCCGAGCGCTTGGGCGTGCGGGACGATGGACATCACAAGGATGGATGCATGAGAATGTCAAAGGAAATGTATGAGTCTTTGCAGGTCAAGGATCTGAAGGCAATTGCAGACAGCAGAGACATGAAGATCCCCGCAAGGACCAAAAAAGAGCAGATCGTGGAAATGCTGCTCCAGCTGGATCAGGCGGAGGACGAGAGGGTGCTGCGGGAGAGAGCGGCCAGAGAAAAGGAAGAAAAGGAACAGACAGAAGACGCCGGCACCGCCGAGGCCGGCCCGTCCAGAAATGTTCACGGACGACACGGCAGAAAAACGACAGGAAGACCCGGAGGAACGGGGGAGAACCGAAGGGGAAGAGTGCGAAGAGAATCGGCTGAGAGCACGGGCGAGGGACAGGAAAGAGGCGGGAAGAGCCCCGCACAGGAGCCAAACGGCACGCAGCAGCTCCGGGAGTCCGCTGTTCGTGAACAGCCGGTCCGGGAAGGCTCCGTCCGAGAGAACGGTGTCCGTGAGCAGACCGCCCGCGAGAACAATGTGCGCGAGCAGTCTGTGCGGGAGAACAATGCGCGTGAGCAGTCCGCGCGGGAGAACAATGCACGCGAACAGTCCGTGCGGGAGAACAATGTCCGTGAGCAGACCGCCCGTGAGAACAGTGTTCGCGAGGCGGCTGCAGGGGAAAAGGGGGGCGAAGGGAAACCGGTTCGGCAGGATTCGGTGTCCGCGGCTACGGCAGGCCGTTATGCAAGGCACGGGCTGGTCCGGCCGGACCAGCAGATTGTCCACAAGAATGAGATTAACCCGGACCTCGACAGCGGCGACAAGGCAAGGGGCATTCTGGAGGTTCTCCAGGATGGCTACGGCTTCATCCGGTCTGCCAATTACATGCCGGGAGATAACGACGTGTACGTTGCGCCCAGCCAGATCCGCCGCTTTAACCTCAAGACCGGCGATATCGTAGAGGGCGGCCTGCGCGTGCGCAACCAGAACGAGAAATTCTCTGCCCTTCTTTACGTGACGGCCATCAACGGCCTCAGCCCGGAGGAATCCAAGAAACGGTATAACTTTGAGGACATGACGCCGATTTTCCCGGATGACCGCATCCGTCTGGAAAAGCCCGGAGCATCGGTTGCGATGCGTGTCATGGATTTGATGTGTCCCGTCGGAAAGGGCCAGCGCGGCATGATCGTTTCGCCTCCGAAGGCCGGCAAGACAACGCTGCTCAAGGAAGTGGCCAAATCTGTCAAGTCCAACAATCCGGACATCCATCTGATCATCCTTCTGATTGACGAGCGACCGGAGGAGGTGACGGACATTCGCGAGGCCCTGGAGGGTCCGAATGTCGAGGTCATCTATTCCACCTTCGATGAGCTGCCGGACCACCACAAGAGAGTGGCGGAGATGACCATAGAGCGCGCAAAGCGTCTGGTGGAGAGCAAAAAGGATGTTATGATTCTCCTGGATTCCATTACCAGACTGACGAGGGCCTACAACCTGACAGAGCCCTCGAGCGGAAGGACGCTTTCCGGCGGTCTGGATCCGGTTGCCCTGCACATGCCCAAGCGGTTTTTCGGTGCAGCAAGGAACATGCGGGAGGGCGGATCGCTTACCATTCTCGCTACGGCGCTGATCGAGACGGGCTCCAAGATGGACGACGTGGTATATGAGGAATTCAAGGGAACCGGCAACATGGAATTGATCCTGAACCGCAAGCTTTCGGAGAGACGGATCTTCCCGGCCGTGGACCTTGCAAAGTCGGGAACCAGAAGAGACGATCTGCTCCTGACACCGGATGAGAGAGAGGGTGTGGCCCTCATCCGGAAGGCTTTCATCGGCTCAAAGGGAGAGGAGGCCACCGACAGCGTGCTGGATCTTTTTGCGAGAACCAGGAGCAACGGAGAATTCGTCAGCATGGTGAAAAAACACATGTGGAGCTTCTGATGACCTGCTGCCCTGCAGAGCCGGATTCCATGTCGAAGGCTTCGATTGTGATTCGACTGCGATTTGACTGCAATTCGTCTGCCGCTCTGCGGGCGCGGGGCCCCTTGAAAAAACGCACGAATGTCCTATAATAGGTGAAGTGCTGTGCCGCCATGGCGGAACTGGTAGACGCGCGGGACTTAAAATCCCGTTTCGGCAACGAAGTGCGGGTTCGATTCCCGCTGGCGGCAGATTTCAAAACCTTGTATTTTCAGCGAATTCCGAGAAAACGTTGAGAATACAAGTTTTTTTGTATTGAGCGCTTCGTCGTTTCACCCGAACTGCAGAGGCTGCTACGATCTATACTTCGGCGATGAATTCCAGCCGCAACACGCGGTTATCACCAATGCAAAAGTGACGAGCGACAAATATGTCTTTGATGTTCATTGGTATGAACGAAAAGAAAAATGTATGAGCCAAAGATAAAGTCACAGAAAGAGAGAAGAAAATGAAACTTCGATATGTAGGCGAATCTTTCGGTATTGAAGGCCTGACAAACGGGAAAATCTACGACGCTGTTGAAGAAGACGGATGGTATAGGGTAATTGATGACAGCGGAGAAGATTATTTGTATTCGCAAACACACCCGGCACCGCTTTTTCGCTCTGAGGGGATCGGTGGCCGTTGGGAGATCGTAGACGATGCTGAAAATAATTAAGGAAATGGAACTGTAGGATTGCAGATGGAAGATTCCTATCCGAGAGAAAGCATGATCACGTTCGAGATACCGGATTATGAACTTATCGCAAAGCTTTTAGCAGTGTAATACACGCGGAATACGTATCGTTGAATCGAGGAAAGCGCAATGAGTGGATTAACTTTTAAGGAGCAGGAGCTGTGGGAAAAAGTAGACCCATATATTGAAGGGATGAAGCTGCGGGAGGACGCGCCTCAGGAAGCAAAAGAGGCACTTGAACAACTGCGCGAGATGGCGAAAACGAGATAGTTAAGAAGACTTTTCTCTCTAAAACAACATATATATTAATGCACAAAGAGCTACCACGGGAAACCGCGGTGGTTTTCTTATGCCGTGAATCTGGTGATTCCACGGGATGGTTCGATTCCATCCTGCGGCAATAGTCTGCCGGGCGTAAAGCGGCAAAAGCAACCAACACATGTTCAATAAAAAACGAGGGAAGCTACGCAGTTCTTGGCAACCTTGCTGATATCAACAAAGGCGGCCGGAGTTCTTACGCTTCCCTCGTCTTACATCAAATTCTAGAAAACATAAGGGGTGATGTCAATATTTACGAAAGCGATTCAGAAAAGGCGTGGATGAGGTAGCACACCCTGTCATTGAAGGATCCGCAGATAGAGTAGGAGCGGAGAACTTCCGGATTTTCTTTGGCTGATCGTTTCTGCTTTGATACAATGAATATG
>CAVAUJ010000040.1:0-21498 GCA_963591995.1 Succinivibrio sp. | reverse complement strand
CCGTGCGCGGACCTAGCGGTGCTAAGCTCGCAGAATACGCTCGCAAGCACCGAGGTCTCGCAAGGCCCCTGATCCGGACATTCTCTGCCAGGACCCCGCTTAGCTGGTGAGCGAACGATAACCGGACCTCGTGTTCCACGTGGAACATTTCCGGTCTTTCTTTACGCCGTTTCTTCAAAATGATACTATGAAGGAAGTGCAGTGAGCAGCGAAGGCGACACTTTCTGCTGTTGTATATATCTGCAGGGAGGAGTGTGTGAATGGGAAAAGTTATATCGATTGCCAACCAGAAGGGTGGGGTGGGCAAAACCACAACAACCATTAATCTGTCTGCGGCACTTGCGGAAAAGGGAAAAAGAATTCTTATCATTGACATTGATCCGCAGGGGAACACATCCAGCGGCTTTGGTGTGGATAAGAATCAAAGAGAAAACACCGTATACGAATTAATCTTAGGCTATTCTTCCATCAACGAAGCAATCGTCCACAACGTAATTCCAAATCTTGATCTGATTCCTTCTAATGTAAATCTGGCCGGTGCGGAAATTGAATTGATCGATAAATCGCATAAGGAAGCCATTCTGAAGAAGGAATTGGATTTCGTACAGGAGGATTATGACTACATTCTCATTGACTGTCCTCCGTCCTTAAATGTGCTGACCGTCAATGCGATGGTCGCCTCGGATGCCGTGTTGGTACCCATTCAGTGCGAATTTTATGCATTGGAGGGACTGAGTCAGCTGATCCATACCATCAATCTGGTCAGAGAACGGTTGAATCCCAAGCTGGACATTGAGGGAATCGTCTTCACCATGTATGATTCGCGTACGAATCTCTCACAGCAGGTGGTGGAGAATGTACGGGAACATGTAACACAGAAAATCTATAATACGATGATTCCGAGAAATGTTCGTCTGGCGGAAGCTCCCAGCTACGGTGAGCCGATTACGGTATACGATTCCAAATCTGTCGGCGCGGAATCGTACCGTGCACTTGCAGAGGAATTCCTGCAGAAAATTTCTTAGAAAAACGGGGGAGCATAGATGGCAAAGCACAGAGGACTTGGACGAGGATTGGACGTCCTGATTCCTATGCCTGCGGCAGAGGACGAGGCAGCGGGAAAAGAAAACGAGAAAGAAGAGTCCGGAGAGAAGCAGGGAAAAGAACCTTCTGCAGCGAAAAAAAAGGAAACGTCAGAGAATACGTCACCTTCTCCGGCAGAAGCGGACAGAGAATCTTCCGACGGCATTGTGACCATGGTGCGGATTACCAAGGTGGAGCCGGATCGTAAGCAGCCGCGAAAGAATTTTGATAAGGCGAAGCTGGAAGAGCTGGCAGCCTCCATCAAAACCAAGGGTCTTCTGGAGCCGATCCTTGTTCAGAATATGGAGGATCACTATGAGATCATTGCCGGAGAGCGGCGCTGGCGAGCGTGCAAGCTTGCCGGTCTCAAGGAAATCCCTGTCATCGTTAAAACCTACGACGAACTTGAGCGGGTCGAAATTTCACTGATCGAGAACATTCAAAGAGAAAATCTGAATCCGATCGAAGAGGCAACGGCATACCGCAGACTCATTGATGAATTTCATTTAAAACAGGATGAGTTGGCAGAGCGGGTTTCTAAAAATCGATCCTCCATCGCCAACTCCATGCGTCTTTTAAAGCTCTGCGAAGAGGTTCAGAACCTTGTTGTAGAGGAAAAGATTTCCATGGGTCATGCGAGAGCGCTGCTCGCTCTGGAGGATGAGGATTTACAGAAGAACCTGGCGCATGAAATCATCGAAGAGAAGCTGAGTGTGCGTGATACGGAGAAGAAGATCCGTGCGTTGACTGCGGTAAAGAAGGAGAAACCGGTCAAGGAAAAGGATCCTGCGCTGGAGTTGATTTATCGCGATCTGGAGCGCAAAATGAATGCATCACTGGGAATGAAGGTTGCGATTAAGAACAGGGGAAAGAAAAACGGAAGCGTTGAAATCTCCTTTGACAGTCAGGATGATCTTGAAAAATTAATGGATCGGTTGATGCGCTAAGGAAATGCTGATTTCATCAGCATTTCCTTAGCAACCTCCGGTGGATCGCACGGATTTGCAAAGAATTGGCTGCTTCGCAGCGCAAATCCGGCGTGGGAAACGCTTTCATCAGCGTTTCCCTAACAGAAGGAAGCAAAGATGAATAACATATTAGGAGGAGCAACAGATATTCTCGTGATCGTCATGCTGGTAATCCTTGTCGTGCTGATCATTTTTCTGATTCTTCAGGGAAGAAAGATCAATCGACTGGAAGAGAGGCTGTACCGGCTTACGGCCGGATCGGATGGAGAGAGTCTGGAGGATCTGCTGGTGCAGAATCTGGACAATTACGAACAGCTGGGCAAGACACTGGAAAAGAACACCGGCGACATTCGTGATATCTACCGAAGAATGCATGGCGTCATCCAGAAGGTCGGTCTAGTGAAATACGATGCGTTCAGCCAGATGGGAGGAAATCTCAGCTCCGTCATTGCATTGCTGGATCAGGACAACAACGGCGTTCTGTTAAATACCGTGCAGAATGTAGACGGATGCTATTCCTATGTGAAAGGCGTGCAGAACGGGCACAGTGATGTGGCCTTTACGGAGGAGGAGCAGGAATCCATGGATATGGCGATGGGACAGACAACAACCGGACGCAGACGATCGGGCGGGAGATAGACAGACAACCGCAGAGACGGTGAATGTTCCACGTGGAACAGGTGAAAAGGCCGCAAAGAACTGCGGCAGAAAGAGGAGCATATGATTGACATCAAATTTTTAAGAGAGAATCCGGACATCGTAAGAGAGAACATTCGTAAAAAATTTCAGGACGAAAAGCTCCCGCTGGTGGATGAGGTAATCGAGAATGATGCAAAATCCCGCATGGCACAGCAGGAGGCGGATGAGATTCGCGCCAATAGGAAGAAGGCCTCCAAGGAGATCGGTGCTCTCATGGCACAGGGGAAAAAGGAAGAGGCCATGAAGAAAAAGGAGGAGCTGGCGGATGACAGCCGGCTGAAGGAGCTGGATGAAATTCAGAAGACGGCCTCCGATATTGTCCGGAGGGACATGATGATCATCCCGAATATCATCGATCCTTCGGTTCCGATCGGCAAGGACGATTCTGAAAATGTTGAATTGCAGCGGTTCGGTGAACCGGTTACCCCGGATTTCCCGATTCCGTACCACACCGATATTATGGCACGCTTCGACGGAGTCGATTTTGAGGCAGCCGGACGGGTGGCAGGCAATGGCTTCTACTATCTCAAGGGTGACATTGCAAGACTTCATTCGGCCATTCTTTCCTACGCGAGAGATTTCATGATTGACAGAGGTTTCACCTACTATGTGCCGCCGTTCATGATCCGCTCCGCGGTCGTCGACGGTGTCATGAGCTTTGCCGAGATGGATGCCATGATGTACAAGATCGAAGGAGAGGATCTGTATCTGATCGGGACATCGGAGCACTCCATGATAGGCTCCTTTATTGACCAGATTCTTCCGGAGGAGTCGCTGCCGAAGACACTGACGTCGTATTCTCCGTGCTTCCGCAAGGAAAAGGGAGCGCACGGAATAGAAGAAAGAGGCGTATACCGGATTCACCAGTTTGAGAAACAGGAAATGATCGTCGTTTGCAGGCCGGAGGAATCCATGGATTGGTATGAGAAGCTCTGGAAGAATACCGTGGATTTCTTCCGCAGCATCGATATCCCGGTGCGGCAGCTGGAATGCTGCTCCGGCGATCTTGCCGATCTGAAGGTAAAGTCCTGCGATGTGGAGGCCTGGTCTCCGAGACAGCAGAAGTATTTTGAGGTGGGTTCCTGCTCCAATCTGGGCGATGCACAGGCAAGGCGTCTGCGCATTCGTGTAAAAGGAAAGGATGGGAAGCTGTATCTGGCACATACGCTGAACAATACCTGCGTTGCCACACCCAGAATGCTGATCGCATTTCTGGAGAACAATCTGCATGCGGACGGCTCGGTTTCCATTCCGAAGCCCTTGCAGATGTACATGGGCGGCAAAACGGTTTTGACTCCCCTGCATGACTGAAGCGATAACACAAACTCCTGCCGGATTTCATCCGGCAAGAAACTGAGAGCACGGTTTGAACAGATATTTCCGAGCCATAGGCTTTTCCACTCCGCCAAGACGGTGTGACATCAATCATATTGTTGCAGACGGCTTGCAGCACGCAGGATACCGGGCCTATACCACCAACGACGAGGATGAAGGCTCCATCATGGCGCAGTACGAGATCCCGTTGGGCAGCCGTTTTGGGATATCGGTTTGCGGTCAGTTCGATGAGACGGATCAGTTCTTTCCGGATTACTGTTATCCGTATCTGGATGCCGATCGGATCACCAGCGGTGAAGAGGTATCGGTGGAGGCCAGAATCGACAATGATTCCTATGCAGGGGTCTGCGAGGATGACAGAGCCGGTGTGACATTGATCTTCCGTGTGCGCAATGCCATTGAATACATCAAGAGTGTGCATACGAGCTTTCAGCCGTTGGAGGGCGTTCAGATTTCCCTGACGGCCCTCTCTCTGGAGGGGACGGTTCTCCTGCCGATTTATAAGACGGCGGAGGATGTCCAAAGACAGCAGGAGGAGCAGCAGAAGAAAAGAAAATGGATGAAGGCTGCCCGAAACGGCGACGAGCGTGCGTCGCATGAGCTGACGGCAATGGATATGGATGTCTATGCCGGTGTGATGACACATATCCAAAGCGAGGACATCTATTCCATTGTGGATTCCTATCTGATGCCCTACGGCGCAGAGTGTGAGCTGTATTCTCTGTTGGGAGAAATCCGCAAGGTGGAGGTCGATGCGAACCGCCTGACCGGCGAAGAGGTTTACATATTGACAATTGACTGCAACGGGTTATATATGGATGTAGTGATCCATAAGGCAGACCTGTTCGGAGAACCGGAAGTGGGAAGAAGATTCCGGGGTCCGGTCTGGATGCAGGGGAAGCTCGTTTTCCCGCATGCACAGTAGCGAAGAGGCTGCAGAAGAATACGAAAAAGGCGAGAGAAACCAAGGGTGGGGATAGAACGGATGTTCTATCCCCACGTGCGTTTTCAGATTCGGAAATGGTCAAATATATCGCTAAGAAATTCCGAAAAGAGCGCAGAGAGAAAAGAGGAAAAAGAATGAAGATTTATCCGGTAGGAGACATGTCATTATCTGTCGATTTCGGCAATTACATTGATGAAGTCAGAAACAGCAAGGTGATGAAACTGGAATCCTGCTTGCGGGAGCGATGCATTCCGGGGGTTCTGGAGATGGTACCGTCGTATCGCGCGTTGATGGTGCGGTACGATCCCCTGCGCCTCTCGTACGAAGCTCTCGAAAAAGAAATCCTCGGTCTGAAGGATGCAGTGGATACGGTTGGGGCCGGCAGAGAGAAGAAATGCATTCATCTGGTTCCGTGCTGCTATGGCGGAGACTACGGAGAGGATCTGGCAGGAATGGAGAAGCTCACCGGACTTTCCGGAGACGAGATCATCCGCATCCATGCCGGGACAGATTATAAGATTTACATGCTGGGATTCCTCCCCGGGTTTGTTTACCTTGGAGGAATGGATGAGAGGATTGCCGCACCGCGTCTGGATGAACCGAGAGTTGCCATTCCGGCGGGCAGCGTCGGGATCGGCGGAAAGCAGACGGGGGTATACCCCATCGCTTCTCCGGGAGGATGGCGTCTCATCGGCACGACACCGGTGAAATTCTATGATCCGGACAGAGAGAAGCCGATTCTGTGCAATGCGGGGGAGTACATCCGGTTCCTTCCGATTTCGCCGGAGGAATACCGGCAGATGGAACAGGCACAGGCGGAAGGACGTTGGAAGCCGGAGAAGATTGTGGAGTAGACGGGAACAGGGAGGAACCGGTCGGCCCTTGCGTGCAGACGCGGTTGCAGGAAACTCTGAAATTACAGAAAGGCTTAAGGGAAAATGAAACTTAGGATTGAAAACCCCGGGGTGCTGAGCACCGTACAGGATCAGGGAAGGTACGGATATATGAAGGCCGGTGTCCGGACGGCCGGTGTGATGGATACCGACAGCTATCAAACGGCCAATGCCCTCCTGGGGAATGCACCGGACGCGGCTGTGCTGGAAATGACATTGATGGGAATTACGGCAATTGTGGAGGAGGAAGGCTTTCTGGTACTGACCGGTGCGGAAATGAACGGCAGGCTGGACGGCATTCCGGTTCTGCGCAATCAGAAAACCTATGCACGAAGGGGACAGCGGCTGGCCATGGGAATGGCCGGTGCCGGCTGCCGCGGCTATCTTGCTCTGGAAGGCGGAATCGACGTTCCAAAGGTTATGGGGAGCCGATCCACCGATGTAAAGTGCCATATCGGAGGACTGGAGGGACGTGCACTGCGGTCGGGGGATGTGCTGAGCTCCGGGAGAGAGGAGACGAAGGCAGCTGCAGAAGGTTCCGGACAAAAAGTGCCCGGAACAGACCCGCTGCTGCGGGAGGATATGCAGCAGAGCCTGCAGGCGGCGCGCCCGCTCTCCTATGAAGGATCGGTGCGTGTCCGCGTGGTGGAGGGACCGCAGGCGGATTGGTTCTCGCAGGAGGAGCGGGACCGGTTCTTTGCGGAAACCTACACGGTGGCGGCGGAGAGCGACCGCATGGGAATGCGGCTGAAGGGACGGCCGGTGGAAAGCCTGCACGGTGTGGATATCGTATCGGATGGGATCGCCTTCGGCTCGATTCAGATCACAAAGAGCGGCATGCCGATCGTTATGATGGCGGATCATCAGACGACCGGCGGATATGCCAAAATCGGGACCGTCTGCTCCTTTGATCTTCCGAAGCTCGCGCAGCTGCGTCCCGGGGATGAGGTCAGCTTCTGCAGGGTTTCGGTGGAGGAAGCCCAGAACCTCTATTGTCATCCCCAGGAGAGAAACCGAACGGCACCGCTTGCAAGCTTGGGAAGAAAGACCGCGCGGGAAGAGGGATCTCATCGGCATCGTTTCCAAAAGACGGTTTACTACTACCGTCATAGATAGCAGATTTTCCAATTGACAACCAAAAAGTGAGAATTATAATTTGAAGATGTGAAGAGGCAAAGAGGCCGGACAGAGGGATCTGTCCGGCTATTTTTATTGTCAGCAGCAAAGGAGAATAGAGATGAAGACACTGGGCTACTACAACGGCAAGTATGATGAAATTGAGAACATGATGATCCCCATGAGCGATCGGGTTCATTGGTTCGGAGACGGCGTGTATGATGCAGGCCCGTGCAAAAATTATCATATTTTCGCAATTGATGAGCACGTGGATCGCTTTTTCAACAGCGCGGCGCTGCTGGACATCATTATGCCGGTGACCAAGCAGGAGCTGAAGGATCTTTTGAATGAGCTGGTGCGGAAGATGGACACCGGCGATCTGTTCGTCTATTATCAGGTAACAAGAGGAAGCCAGATTCCCCGCGATCACGCCTTCCCGGGAACGCCCGGAAATCTCTGGGTAACCCTGACACCGGCGCAGATCGGAGACGGCAAGGCACCGATCAGCTGCATTACGCTTCCGGATACGCGTTTCTATCATTGCAACATCAAGACGCTGAATCTGATTCCTTCCTGTGTGGCAACGCAGAAGGCCAAGGAGGCCGGCTGCGCAGAGACCATCCTCTACCGCAAGAACATGGACAACCGCGTTACGGAGTGTGCACACAGCAATGTTCACATCATCAAGGACGGCAAGCTGTATACCGCACCCACGGATGAGCTGATCCTGCCCGGCATTGCGCGCGCGCATCTGATCAAAATGTGCAAGCAGCTCGGCTATGCCGTGAGCGAGACCCCCTATGATCTGGATACGCTCTGGAAGGCGGATGAAATTCTGGTCACCAGCTCCAGCAAGCTGTGCCTGCATGTGAATATGCTCGACGGCAAGCCGGTAGGCGGCAAGGCACCGGAAATGCTGGAGGATCTCAGAAGCCATCTGTACGGCGAGTTTGAGGAAGCATCGAAATAAATAAGCAGATCAGAAGGAGAGCAACGGAGAATGGATTTTACGGATATGACGCCTGCCATGGTGCGCAGGAAAATTCGAGAGGGAGCCTATGCCGGCCAGACCTCCGGCCTGTGCCCCGGATATGCCCAGGCGAATCTGGTGTCGCTGCCGAGGGACATTGCCTATGATTTTCTGTTGTTCGCACAGCGGAATCCGAGATCCTGCCCTCTGTTGGAGGTCAGCGATACCGGAAGCCGCGCCCTGCATGAAATCGCAGAGGATGCGGACATTGCGAGAGATATTCCGAAATATCGTATTTACGAAAAGGGTGTACTGACGGAGGAGGTGACGGATGCGGCTCCTTACTGGAGAGAGGATCTGGTCAGCTTTCTGATCGGGTGCAGCTTCTCCTTTGAGGGAGACCTGCTGGCGGCGGATGTACCGGTTCGTCAGATCGAGGAGGGCTGCAACGTTCCCATGTACAACACGAGCATTCCCTGCCGGTCTGCCGGTATTTTCCACGGGAATATGGTTGTGTCCATGCGGCCGATTCCGTATGAGCTGGTGCCGAAGGCAATTCTGATCACCGGAGCGATGCCGAAGGTGCATGGGGCTCCGATTCATGTGGGAGATCCCTCGGTCATCGGAATCCGGGATCTGCAGCACCCGGACTACGGTGACATGGTTACCATCCGGGATGGGGAGGTTCCTGTGTTCTGGCCGTGCGGCGTAACGCCGCAGAATGTCATCATGCAGTCCAAGCCGGATTACGTGATCACGCATGCCCCGGGACACATGTTCATCACCGACGTGAAAAACGTGAATCTGAAGTATTAACCGGCTGCAGTGTATGGAAAAAGCGGTACGAGAAGAGCTGTGCGGGAGAGAGCAAGCCATGAAGATTGATCTGAACTGTGATATGGGAGAAAGCTTCGGCAACTATAAGATCGGAATGGATGCCGAGGTGGTGAAGCAGATTTCCTCTGCCAACGTCGCCTGCGGATTCCATGCATCGGATCCGGTTGTAATGGAGAAGACGGTGGCCTCGTGCAAGGCCGCGGGTGTTGCCGTGGGGGCGCATCCGGGATTTCCGGATCTGGTCGGCTTTGGCCGGCGGAATCTGAAGGTTTCGAATGAGGAGCTCAAGGCAATGATCGTGTACCAGGTGGGAGCGCTGAAGGCGTTCTGCCATGCAGCGGGAATTCCGCTGCAGCATGTAAAGCCCCATGGTGCAATGTACAACATGGCGGGAAAGGATGCTGCCATGGCGGATGCCATCTGTGAGGGAATCCGGGAGGTGGATCCTTCCCTGATCCTGCTGGGGCTCTCCGGCTCGGAGCTGATCGAGGGCGCCAAAAGAGCGGGGCTTCCCTATGCAAGGGAGGTCTTCGCGGACAGAGCCTATGAAGAGGACGGATCTCTTGTGGCAAGGAGCAAGGAGGGCGCGGTCATCACCGATGAGGAGGAAGCCATTGCCCGTGTCATTTCCATGGTGAAGGAGCACAGGGTTACGGCCATCACCGGGAAGGAGATCGAGGTGGTACCGGATTCGATCTGCCTGCACGGAGACAATCCGAAGGCCGTGCTGTTCTCGGAGAAGATCCGGAAGGCATTGGAGGCAGAGAATGTGACCGTGGCGCCGATTGCCGAGGTAATCGCCTAGGCCGGTTATTTTGCAAACGATGTACCGGCGCAGCTGCGGGATGGGGATGAAAAATGAATAACCATACGGATAAATTCAATGAAATCGACGAGATCGTTCTGCGCCATTCACAGCGCGGAATGACCGTTCTGCGTACCCACCAGGAGGGGAAGCTCTGTGAAACGGCGGCAAAGATGATCCTGTCCTGGGAAAAGGGAACCGTGCTCGTTGCAACGGGATTTTATGTTGCGGGCTATGCGGAGACCGACGGACCGGCGGGGACCATGGTCATGGCGAGAGCTCTTCTGGCCCTGGGCTATCACCCGGTCGTTCTGACGGATTCGTTCTGCAAGGGCTTCTTCGAGCCGGAGGGAATCGATGTGGAATACCTTCCGATGCAGGCGAGCGATGAGGATTGCCTGGCCGTTGCAGAAAAATACCGGCCGGTCGGAATGATCTCCATCGAGCGCTGCGGGAAGAACATTCAGGACGACTATGCCAACATGCGCGGCATCAGCATCGCAGAGAATACGGCTCCGGTTGACCGGCTCTTCGAGCTGACGGGACCGGATGCGGCGGAGGGTGTCTGCCGGATTCCCTCCATCGGTGTAGGAGACGGCGGCAACGAGATCGGCATGGGAAACCTCAGCGACATCATTACGAAGGAGCTTGCATTGGTGCCCTGCAGGGTGAAGACAGATCTGCTGGTTACGGCCAGCGTATCCAACTGGGGCGCCTACGGCATCGCCGCCGCCCTGCAGCTGCTCACAGGCAGGGAAGTATATTCTGTGATCGACGGCGAGCCGGTGGATAAGAAGACAGAGGAGTTCATCGCCATGACCGTGGAGGTGGGCAGTGTGGACGGTGTCACACATGAGCGCGTAGCCCACGTGGACGGATATGAGGCCGGCACGGAGATGGAAATCCTGGCGGATCTGGCAAAGGCTGCGACCCTCGAATAGATAGATATTCCGGAAGGAATACAGCAGATTGAACGGGAGCGCGCGGGAAACGATCTGTATTATTGTATACAATTCTGGTTGCGCAGGGAGATTTGCGGAGTATAATAAAGAGCATGTTACAGAGAGGTGACAGCGAGGGATAACCTGCGCGGTCACCTTTTTTGAAATCGTTACAGAGACACGGCAAGGGCGCCGGACAACATGGAAACATGGATTTGTTCGGTGCCTTTGCCGTGTTTTGTATCTGTTCAGCTGTACAAGGAGGAAGAACATTATGAAGAAGAGAATTTTCAGCGCATTGTTGGCGGGCATCACCGCACTTTCGCTGGCGGCCTGCGGCTCCAGCGGTTCTGCGGACAGCACGAGTGCATCGTCGGAAGAGAGCACCGAGTCCTCTGCGGATGCCGGAGAGACTGCTGCATCCGGTGATACCGTCAAGCTGGGAACCATCGCTCCCAGAACCGGATCTCTGGCATCCTTCGGTATCGCTGCAACGAACGGTGCCAACCTTGCCGTGAAGGAGATCAATGAGGCAGGCGGCATCAACGGCATGCAGATCGAGGTCATCAATACCGATGATCAGTCGGATCCCACGGAGTGCCTGAACGCATTCAACTCTCTGGTATCGGACGGCGTCGGTCTGGTTGTCGGCTCGGTTACCTCCGGCTGCACCAGTGCGATCACCGGAGCGGCCAACGAGGAGGGTGTCGTGATGATCACACCGTCTGCAACGGCAGACTCCATCACGACGGCGGATGATTATGTCTTCCGTGCCTGCTATGCGGATTCCTTCCAGGGAGCCATCGCGGCAGCCTATGCGGCACAGTCCGGATATACCAGCGTCGGCGTTGTGTACTGCGCGGCAGATACCTACTCCAAGGGCCTGTACGATTCCTTTGCGGCGGCCTGCGAGAAGTACGGTGTAAGCGTCGATGCGGTTGAATCCACCGCCTCCATGGATGTGCAGGATTACACCAACCAGTTCGCTTCCATCGTAAAGTCGGGCGTTGATTTTGTTTACTGCCCTTACTACTACGATGTCATCGGACCTTACCTGGTAACACAGGCAAGAGCAGCCGGCTATGAAGGAATCATCATGGGAGCAGACGGCTACGACGGATCCCTGGATTATACGGTAGACGGCGCAGACCTGACGGCCTTCAACAACGTTTACTGGACCAACCACTTCGATTCCGCAGATACCTCGGATATCGTACAGAACTTCGTAAAGTCCTATGAGGCAGAGTACAACGAGACACCGATCTGCTTCGCAGCACTGGCTTATGACTGCGTGTACATGTACAAGGATGCCATCGAGAGAGCAGGCACCACCGATCCCGCCGCTGTTCGCGATGCACTGGCAGACACCTCCGTCACCTATACCTGCGTAACAGGTACCTTCTCACTGGACGAGACCGGAACACCGGCAAAGGGCGCTTCCATCATCGCCTTCACCTCGGACGGTTCGACCGTATCCTCTGAGCTGGTCGATGTGGTTACCAGCCTGCCGGATGCAGAATAAGCCTTTCAGAGCAGTCTTCCGGAGCGGCAGCACCGGCTGCAAAGAGGCAGGGGACAGAGCAAAAGGCTTTGTCCGGCTATGAATAGCTATGAATAGTTTCTCTGCCGGGCCTGCAGCCCGGCAGGGAAGTGAAAAGATCAGAAGCGGTTCCCGGCAAGAGGTCAGTCCCTGCCGGGAACCGCGGATTTGTAAGAAACAATTCACAGACATAGAAAGAGTGGAAGGCATGAGTACATTTTTTCAGACACTGATCGTCGGGCTGCGGCTCGGCAGTATCTATGCACTGATCGCCCTCGGCTACACCATGGTTTACGGCATCATCCGCCTGATCAACTTTGCCCACGGCGATTTCATCATGGTGGGCGGTTATGCGATTATTTTTGCAACAGGCGTGATGACGGCACTGGGACTGCCGATCTGGGTTTCCGTGATTCCGGCCATCATCCTGTGTGCGCTGGTCGGCATGAGCACAGAGGTGATTGCCTACCGTCCGGTGCGCAGAAAGGGAACGGCCATGACGGCGCTCATTACAGCCATTGCGGTTTCTCTTATGCTCGAGAACCTGGCACAGGCGATTCCGGCCATCGGCCCCAACCCCATGGTGGCCAGCCAGATTTTCCCTGCCAGCGGCATCACCATCGGATCGGTTACGATGGAGTGGGCAACCGTGCTGACCATTGTTGTCGGCGCGCTCGTTATGCTGGCGCTCTATGCATTCACACAGAAAACCAAGCTGGGGCGGGCCATGCGGTGCGTTTCGGAGGATAAGGAGGCCGCGGCTCTTATGGGCATCAACGTGAACCGCACCATCCTGCTGACCTTTGCCATCGGCTCCGGTCTCTCCGCCGTGGCGGCGCTGATGTATATGGCACAATATCCCAAGATTTATACGACCATGGGCTCTCTGCTGGGTCTGAAGGCCTTCGTTGCAGCTGTCCTTGGCGGCATCGGCATCCTGCCGGGAGCAATGATCGGCGGCATCGTGATCGGCTTTGTGGAGTCCTTTACCACGACCTATGTCAGCTCGAGCCTGACAGATACCTTTGTATTCCTGATCCTCATCGTGGTGCTCATCATCAAACCGGCGGGTCTGCTCGGCAAGAACGTCGGAGAGAAGGTTTAGGGCACAGAACGAAAAGACAGGACACTCGTTTTGAAAGAGGTAGGTATGAAATTCAAATCACAGACAGCAAAGGGTTATCTGGTTAATACCATTGTAACGGCCGCGCTCTTCCTGCTCTTGTGCATCATCAGCAGATCCGGGGCCGGACAGGGAGATTTCTTCAAGCTGGTGCTGACGCCGAGCCTGTGGCAATGCTGCTATCTGGTTCTGCTGTCGGCTTCCCTGAATCTGGTGCTGGGCTTTCTGGGACAGCTGTCACTGGGACATTGCGGCTTCATGGCCGTAGGAGCCTACACGGCGGCGCTGCTGTCGCTGGCCCTGCAGAGAGCCGGCGTGTATGAAGAAAAATCCGGAATTCTGTTTACACTGATTATGTTCCTGTGCATCATTGCCGCAGGGCTTCTGGCGGCGGTCATCGGCTTTGTTGTAGGCATTCCCGCCCTTCGTCTGAAGGGGGATTATCTGGCGATCATCACACTGGGCTTCGGCATGATCATCGTGAATACGATCAACAACCTTCCCTTTGCCGGGCAGAACGGCCTGGAGCAGGGAAGCGCCGCGGCGTCGCTGTATGCGAACGGCCTCGGCTTCGGCACAAAGGTGAAGGTGGATTATCTGTGGGCCGGCGTGCTGGTCACCATTCTCGGTGTTACCATGATGTTCATGTTCGTGCGGTCCAAATACGGGCGCGCCATCAAGGCGATCCGGGACGATGAGATCGCAGCGTCCGCATCGGGCATCAACACCTCCCACTATAAGGTGCTGACCTTCACCTATTCGGCTTTCTTTGCCGGTGTTGCGGGTGCGCTCTATGCATGCACCAACCAGACGCTGTCCACCTCCTCCTTCGCCTTTACCAACGGCGGCATCCTGAACTCCACGTTCGTGGTGGTCATGGTGGTGCTCGGAGGCATGGGATCCCTCACGGGCTCCGTGGTGGCTGCCATCATCATGTTCTTCGTCAACTATGAGATCAAGAACGGCGCATGGGTCAAGGCACTTCCGAGTGCGTTGCAGGCGGTATTCACGTATCCCATGCTGGTATACGCGGTTGTCCTGATTGTCATCATCATTTTCCGTCCGAGAGGAATCTTCGGAACCTACGAGTTCTCTCTGATAAATCTCAGAAAGGATCTGAAGGCGGCCAGGGAGAAAAAGGCAGCGGAGAAGGCGGAGCGTGCAGAAAATGCCGAATGACATTTTCCGCCGCGCATTCGTCCGCGGACGGCTGATTCGGTGAAATCGGCGACGCGGAGCAGAATTGACAGAAAGAGGAGCGTTATGAACAACAAAACGGCGAAAGAAACCGACGGCAGACTTCCCGTTCTGGAAACCAGAAAGCTGGGCATTACCTTCGGCGGCTTAAAGGCAGTCAGCGATTTTGACCTGAAAATCTACGAGGGTGAGCTGGTGGGACTCATCGGCCCCAACGGCGCCGGAAAAACAACGGTATTCAACATGCTGACCGGGGTATATGAGCCGACCGACGGATCGGTGCTCTTGAACGGTGAGCTCTTAAACGGCAAGAAAACACACCAGTTCGTGGAGGCCGGCGTTGCCAGAACCTTTCAGAACATTCGCCTGTTCCACGACATGAGCGTGCTGGACAACGTCAAGGCGGCCTTCACCAAGGACATTTCCTACGGACTGGTGGCTGCGACATTCCGGACAAAGGCATTTCGTGAGACCGAGGCGAAAATTACGGAGAAGGCGATCGATCTGCTGAAGATTTTCCATCTGGAGGATAAGAAGGACTGGATGGCGGCAAACCTTCCCTACGGACAGCAGAGGAAGCTGGAAATTGCAAGAGCACTGGCGACGGACATGAAGGTGCTCCTGCTGGATGAGCCGGCGGCCGGCATGAATCCGACGGAAACCGAGGATCTGGTAAATTGCATCAATACAATCCGTGATCGGTTCGGCATTGCCATTCTCCTCATTGAGCATGATATGTCGCTGGTTATGAACGTTTGCGAGAGGATCAAGGTGATTGACTACGGCAAGACCATTGCAGAGGGTCTGCCGGAGGAGATTGCCTCCAACCCGCAGGTTATCGCGGCCTATCTGGGAGCATAAGGAGGGAGAAGTCAGATGCTGGAAATCAAGAATCTGAATGTATATTACGGAGCCGTACACGCCATCAAAGGCATTTCCCTGAAGGTAGAGGACGGCGAGCTGGTATCCTTGATCGGCGCCAACGGCGCAGGAAAGACAACAACGCTGCATACGATCAGCGGATTGATTCCCGCCGCTTCCGGCGAGATTCTTCTGGACGGTCATAACCTGCAGAAGACACCGGCACACAACATCATCAAGCTGGGGCTGGCCCATGTTCCGGAGGGACGACATGTTTTCGCCCGGATGACAGTGGAAGAGAATCTGATGATGGGCGCTTACATCGAGAGCGACCGCAAGAAAATCGAGAGCAACATCGAGATGGTTTACGGGCATTTCCCGCGGCTGAAGGAGCGCCGGCGGCAGCTGGCCGGTACCTTGTCCGGCGGCGAGCAGCAGATGCTGGCAACGGGGCGGGCCCTGATGACCAATCCGCGGATGGTGCTGATGGACGAGCCCTCCATGGGCCTGTCTCCGCTGCTGGTAAAGGATATTTTCGCCATCATTGAAGAGCTGCACAAGAGCGGCATCACCATCCTTCTGGTAGAGCAGAATGCAAAGATGGCGCTGGCGATCTCGGATCGTGCCTACGTTCTGGAGACCGGCAAGATTGCCATGGAGGGCACCGCGAAGGAGCTGGCAGAGGACGACGGCGTGCGGAAGGCCTATCTGGGAGCATAACAGCACCTGCGCTGCGGCTTGCGCTTCGGCGCGGCCGCGGCATGGTATTGCAGTAACCGTAGGAAAGAGAAGGGTGAAAAAGGACCCATCGCGGGAGAGTGTGTTATGAGCAAGAATTATGTGATCGCGATTGCAAGAGAAAAGGGCAGCGGCGGAAGCGACATCGCCAAGCTTCTGTCCGAGAAGCTGGGGATTCCGTATTATGACAGAGATCTGCTGCGGAAGGCGTCGGATGTGTCCGGCATCAACGAAACCCTGTTCGGCGCGGCGGATGAACGGATCGGCTTCCGGGAGATGATGAGCGCAGCGCAGAAGGTGTACAACGGCGAAATCCTGCCGCCGGATTCGAACGACTATGTTTCCACCAGGAACCTGTTCAGCTTCCAGGCGAAGGTGATCAAGGAGATGGCACAGACGGAGAGCTGCATCATCATCGGCCGCTGCGCGGATTACCTGCTGTCCGACCGGGACAATGTGCTGCGCGTGTTCATCCATGCACCGCTGGAATTCCGAAAGGAGAGAATCAAGTCCTACAGTCTTGCGCTGTCCGAGAGGGAAGTGTACAAGCGCATACGTGATTGTGACAAACGCCGCAGTGAGTATTATCATTACTATACCGGCGATGACTGGAGGGATGCCACACACATAGATATCTCGCTGGATTCCTCTCAATGGGGCATCGACGGGTGCGCAGATAAGATCATCGGAGCGATTCCGCTTCTGCTGGGAATCAACCCGATGGAGTAGAACGGGAGAATCTGCTGCGGCAGATTCTCCTCGTACATCGTTTGGCCGGTTATTTAAACGATGTACCGGTTGGCCGCTGGGAAGGCGGCATGGGAACGGGAAGGAACGTATGCAATTCAGCAAGAGGATGGACAGATTCGGCGATGAGATTTTCGCGGCTTTGAACGAGAAAAAGCTGGAAATGGAGAAGGAGGGTCGGACACTTTACAACATGTTCGTCGGGACACCGGATTTTCCGGTGGCAGAGCATATCCGGGAGGCGTTGATCGAGGCGGCAAAGGATCCGGAGAACTGGAAATATGCGCTTCGGGACACGCCGGAGCTTCTGGAGAGTGTCTGTGCCTATTACGGAAAGCGGTTCGGCGTCAACTCCATCACGCCGGACATGGTCTGCAGCTGCTACGGGAGCGAGGAGGGCATGGGCCACATCGGTCTGGTGCTGTGTGATGAGGGCGACACCGTGCTCCTTCCGACGCCCTGCTATCCGGTGTTCATTGCGAGCGCGCAGATGGCCGGCGCAGAGCCGTATTACTATCCGATGTGCGCCGAGAACGGGTTCCTTCCGAAGGTGGCGGATATACCGGAGGACGTGGCGCGGAAGGCAAAATATATGATTGTCTCTCTGCCGTCCAATCCGACCGGGAGCGTTGCCAATGAAACCGTTTACGAGGAGATCATCGCCTTTGCGCGCAAATACGATATCCTGATCATCCACGACAACGCCTACAGCGACATCATTTATGACGGAAACGTGGGCGGGAGCTTCTTCCAGCACGAGGGAGCATCGGAGGTAGGCGTGGAATTCTTCAGCCTTTCCAAAAGCTTCAATGTGACGGGAGCGAGAATCAGCTTCCTGGTGGGACGAAAGGATGTGATTGCGGCCTTCCGGAAGCTGCGGGAGCAGATCGATTTCGGTATGTTCCTGCCGATTCAGAAGGCGGCGGTTGCGGCACTGACCGGCCCCACACAGAGGGTAAAGGAGCAGTGCGGCGAATACGAGGAGAGGCGGAACGCCCTCTGCGGCGGTCTTCGCGCGATCGGCTGGGATGTGCCGGACAGTCACGGCAGCATGTTCGTCTGGGCGAAGATTCCGGAGGGTCATGGTTCCAGCATGGCGTTTTGCAAAGAGCTGATGGAGAAATCCGGCGTGATCTGCACGCCGGGTGCCAGCTTTGGACCGATGGGAGAGGGATATGTGCGGTTCGCGCTCGTTCTTCCACCGGCGAAGATTCAGGAGGCCGTGAAGGCCATTGCCGACTGCGGCATTCTGGAACAGCGCGCGGCGGAGGAATGAGGCGATCATGAGTTTTGCAGAAAATGAGCATCATGAGAGGGTCTGGGCAGAGGTTGATCTGGGGGCCATTCGCTTTAATATGGAGTCCATGCATCAGAATCTGCACCCGGGGACGAAGATGACGGCGGTCATCAAGACCGACGGCTACGGTCATGGTGCCGTGCGGATTGCTCAGCAGCTGGAGCCGCTGGACTATCTGTGGGGATATGCGGTAGCGACCTTTGAGGAGGCCGAAGAGCTGCGGGAGAGCGGCCTTGAAAAGCCGATTCTGATCCTTGGCTACACCTTCCCTTATTGCTATGAGAAGCTGGCGGAGCTGGGCATCCGTCCGGCCTGCTTCCGCGAGGACATGCTGGAAGAACTGTCCGCGGCGGCGCAGAGAACGGGAAAAGAGATTGCCGTTCATATTGCCGTGGATACGGCAATGTCCCGGATCGGGGTGCGCCCGGATGAGGAAGGGCTTGCCTTTGTCCGAAAGGCATTGGAGACGCCCGGCATCCGGACAGAAGGAATTTTCACGCATTTTTCCAAGGCGGATGAGACGTCACCGGCCAACACCGAGCGGCAGATCGGGGAGTTCACGGCATTCTGCCGGCGCATCGAGGCAGAGCTGGGTTATCGGATCCCGCTGCAGCATTGCTCCAACAGCGCAGGCATTGTGCGGTTCACCGCTGCCAATCTGGATATGGTGCGGGCCGGCATCACCCTCTATGGCCTCTGGCCGTCGGCGGAGGTGCCGCGGGATATCGTCCCTCTGCGGCCGGCGCTGTCCCTGTATTCCACCGTCGCATACGTGAAGACCGTCCCGGCGGGGACGGCCGTGAGCTACGGCGGAACCTATGTGACGGAGCATCCGACGCGCATTGCCACGATTCCCGTGGGCTACGGGGATGGCTACGCGCGAAGTCTCTCCAACAAGGGCTATGTATTGATCCGCGGGTCGAGGGCGAGAATTCTGGGACGTGTATGCATGGACCAGTTCATGGTGGATGTGACAGACATCCCGGAGGCGGCGGCCGGAGATCGGGTGACGCTCATCGGAACGGACGGGAGCGAGAGCATCTCCATGGAGCAGATCGGCGATCTGTCCGGACGCTTCAATTATGAGTTCGCGTGTGACCTTGGCAAGCGGATTCCGAGGGTGTATCGCGGGTAAGACCGCAAAAGGATGGAGAAAGGGAACACCGGCCGATGCAGGTATTCCCTTCGGAGAACAACAGCCCGGTGCAGAGGAACAGAATCCTTTCAGCACAGGTCAATGGACAGAATATCCTGCAGGGGAACGGAAAGACAGTCCAGAACCAGGACACGGCGGTCTGCAGGGAGTTTTATGACGGAACCGGAGCAGGTCTGATAGGACCCTCCGGTTTTTTGCTTGTCCGGGCAAAAATAGGTGATGCGGACCAGCTGGGAGCGTCCGTGGGTGCGCACCTGGTCCGTAAGGAGCTGCAGGGTGCGGTCCAGCTCCTCCTTGGCATCCTCATCCAGCTCGACGCGCTCCGTTGTGAGCCGGGCCGTTTCGTGCACGAGGTCGTCGTAGCCGGTGAGAGCGGCAAAGGGCGCAAACTGTGCGGCCCGATCTGCGGCCGGCATGGGCTTATGGCGGCCGGAAACCGGCCGGGAGAGAGTGAGGATGTCCTCATAGTCATCATGCGGCTTCATGCCTTATGCCCTCCGATCTGTTCGTTTCTCTGTCTGGCGGTGGCACCGTCCTCCAGATTCATGCCCCGCAGAACGGCATTCCTGCCGTAGCGGCTCTTGATCTGCAGCATCGCTTCCTGCAGCTGATGCTCCTTGCGGCGCTTTTCCTCCCGCGCCTTTGCCTTCTGCTCCTCCTGTGCATAGTCGGTGAAGAGGTCGAGCTGCCGGAAGGATTCCCTCGGATAGGCGTCCGTTTCGTCCAGAACATGTCCCGCCGTGAGATACATGCGCCGTATCAAAAGAGCGGGATCTGCGATCCGGTCAAAGAGCCCGGCGGCGCCGTCCATGATGTCCCGGGAGGAAAAGGTCCAGTCGGGGAGCTGCGCTGTGCCGTGCGCCGGCTTCGGAACCGGCTTGCCGTAGTGATCGCGGACAACCGGCCCGTGATAGCATCCGGAACGGGAGGGGTCGGTCAGGTTGGAGGAGTCGTAGCCGATGGTCAGGACCAGCTGATCGGTAACCTTTCCCTTTGCGGCCAGATCCAGTGCCAGCTGATCGGCCATCTCCCGCAGGACCAGGCGGCTCTTCTCATAGGGATAGGGACAGGACAGCACCTGGCCGGCCCCCATGCTGTGGGCGGCAGGGCGGTAGGCCTTGATGTCTGCCATGGTACAGGGCTCATATCCCCAGGCATGGTCAATGAGAAGCTCCGCATTGACGCCGAACAGATCATAAAGGAGATCCTCATTGTAGAAATCCCGCGCACCGCCCAGCGAGCAGCGGGCAATGTCGCCCATGGTATGCAGACCGACCTCGTTTAACCGGCGCACATAGCCGCGGCCGACACGCCAGAAGTCGGTGAGCGGCTGATGGGACCAGAGGGAGCGCCGATAGGACAGCTCATCCAGCTGTGCGATACGGACGCCGTTCGCATCCGGCGGGATATGCTTCGCCTCAATGTCCATCGCCACCTTGCACAGGTACAGATTGGTGCCGATGCCCGCGGTTGCCGTGATGCCGGTTTGGTCCAGAACATCCAGAATGATGCGCATGGCCAGCTCCCGGGGAGTCATCCGATAGGTGCGCAGGTAATCCGTGACATCCATGAAGACCTCGTCGATGGAGTAGACATGAATGTCCTCGGGCGCGATGTAGCTAAGATAGATCCGGTAAATCTGCGCACTCACCTTCATGTACCGGGCCATCCGGGGCGGTGCGATGATGTATTCGAGAAAAAGCGAGGGATTCGCCGCGAGCTCCCCGGCATCGCTGGAGCTCCCGGTAAAGACCCGGCCCGGGGCACGGCGCCGCCGGTCCTCGTTCACTTTGCGAACCTTCTGCACAACCTCAAAGAGCCTTGCCCGTCCCGAAATGCCGCAGGCTTTCAGGGAAGGAGAGACGGCAAGGCAGATGGTCTTCTCCGTGCGGGAGGCATCCGCAACCACCAGATTGGTGGTGAGGGGATCCAGGCCGCGGTCCACGCATTCGGAGGAGGCATAGAAGGATTTCAAATCAATGGCAATGTAGATTCTGTCCGACATAGGTTCAGAATAGCAGAACGTATGTTCTATTGCAAGCCGTACTGCCCTGCCGCAGGCACGTGCTCACGGCGCATCGGCAGCTACTGTACAGACGCCCGCTAGCGACGGGTCCTGGCGGAGTTGTCCGATCCGGGGACGCCTCGCGGCTCCGTGTTCGGACCTAGCGGTGCTAAGCTCGCAGAATACGCTCGCAAGCACCGAGGCCTCGCAAGGCCCCGGATCCGGACATTCTCCGCCACCC
>CAVAUJ010000039.1:0-21602 GCA_963591995.1 Succinivibrio sp. | reverse complement strand
CGTTTATTCGGAGATACCTATGCTAGAATGAAAGCTGATTGGCATTTTGGAAGAGACAGGCGCCGGGAGCCGCACGGACAGCGGCGGGAAGGCATGAAAGATATTGCAGAAAGAGAGAACCGCAGCCGGGCTGCGGCGGGGAGGAACAGGATGAAAAAGAGAATCGCGGTGATTGCGCTGGCAATGTGCCTTGGAGGCAGTCTTTTGGCGTGCGGCAGCACAGAGGAGGTTGTATCGCACGGCTTTGAGGAGATTCCGGACGGCGCACATCCGGAGGATCTGGGACAGGGCGCGGTTGAGGAAACGGAAGAGGCTCCTGCGGAGGAGGAGGCGGCCTATGTCCTGCCGGATGACATGTATTACAGCGAGCTTACGGGGGAGCCCATCAGCAAGGAAATCGAGGACCAGCGTCCGGTGGCCATCATGGTGGACAACGATGCCAGGGCCCTGCCGCATTTCGGCATTTCGGAATGCGATGTGATGTATGAGCTGATGAATTCCACAGCCAACGACCGCATCACCCGTCTGATGTGCCTCTTCAAGGATTGGGGAGCGATCGAAAAGGTCGGCAGCATCCGGTCCATTCGGCCGACGAACATTCTGCTGGGACAGGAGTGGGATGCCGTGCTGTGTCACGACGGAGGACCCTATTACATTGACGATTACCTTGGCCGGTATCCCTATCATTTTTCCGGAACCTTCTCCCGCGTGAACAACGGGAAGGCGACGGAGTTCACGGAGTTCTGCCTCAGCGGAGACCTGAGCAAGAATTTCTCCAATACCGGATATTCGACGAGCTATGATGATCGGAAGCAGAGCGGGGAGCATTTCCGGTTTGCGGACTATGGGGGCGATGAGATTACGCTGGAGGATGCCGGGGATGCGGTGACGGCAACGAACGTAAGTCTGCCCTTCGGCAATACCAAATCAAAGCTGGTGTACAACGAATCGACCGGAACCTACGATTATTATGAATTCGGAGAGATCTGCAAGGACGGCGGAAACGATGCGGTGGTTACGTTCAAGAATGTGATCGTTCAGAACTGCAGCTTCACCCAGTACGATGAGCACGGCTACATGATCTACAACTGCATTCAGTCGGGGGAGTCCGGCTATTATTGCACCAACGGAAAGGCCATTCCCATCACCTGGAGCAAGTCCAGCGAGGGAGGCATGACCAAATACTACAACGCGGCGGGCGAGGAGATCACGCTGAATACCGGCAGAACTTATATCACATTGGTGCCGAGTGACACCTGGAGCTCGCTTACGCTGAGCTGAGACATCGGGATGTTCGGGCAGCCGAAGCGGGACGGGCGCGGCACGATTGCATCGATTGAGGCAGGAAGAGAATGAAAAAAGGAGAAAGATTTCCCACCCGGGCAGGCCTTGTATGGTTCTTCCTCGAGGGCAGCAGGAAGTGGTTTGTCGTGAGCATCCTGTGCTCCGGTGTGACCTCCATGCTGGATCTTGTCAATCCGAAGCTGATCAGCTACACGGTGGATTCGATCATCGGGGATCAGGAGAGCCGGCTCACCGGCTGGCTGCTGCGGCTGACACAGCGGCTGGGCGGCAGCGGTTATCTGCGGGAGCATCTGTGGATCATTCCGCTGGTGGTGATCGTCGTGGCCGTGCTGGCCAATGATTTCCGTTACCTGCGGACGCTGACGGCTTCCGTGGGGGCAGAGGAGCTGGTGCGGAGAATGCGGAATCAGCTCTTTGCGCAGATTGAGGTGCTGCCCTTCGCCTGGCACGGGCAGAACCATACGGGAGATATCATCCAGCGCTGCACCTCGGACGTGGAGACCATCAAGAACTTCGTCTCGGAGCAGCTGGTGAGCCTCATCCGCATCGTGATCCTGATGGCCATGGCGTTGTATTTCATGTGGGGAATTCATCCGAAGCTGACGCTTCTGTCGGCGGTCTTTTTCCCGGTGATTGTGCTGTATTCCCTGTTTTTCCACAGCCGCATCGGCAGTGCCTTTGAGCATGCGGACGAGGAGGAGGGAAAGCTCTCGGCCATTGCCCAGGAGAATCTGACGGGGGTTCGCGTGGTGCGCGCCTTCGGACGGGAAATCTACGAGCGGGAGCGGTTTGAAAAACAGAATCAGCAATATACCGACATGTGGATTCATCTGATGCGGCTGCTCTCGGCCTTCTGGGGCTCCAGTGACCTTGTCTCGGGACTGCAGGTGATGTCGATTACGGTGGCAGGGGCGGTTCTGTGCGTGCGGGGAGAGCTGAGCGCCGGACAGTACATTGCCTTCATTTACTATAATTCCATGCTGTCATGGCCGGTGCGCTCGCTGGGAAGAGTGATTGCCGATCTGTCCAAGGCCGGAATCTCGATCGACCGGCTGCGCTACATCATGAATGCGGCGCCGGAGGAAAACCCGGCGGCAGAATTAAAGCCGCAGATGGATCAGGATATCTGCTTTGAGCATGTCACCTATCACTATGCGGGAAGCGGGGCCGAAGTGCTGCAGGATGTTTCCTTTACGGTGAAGGCGGGAACCACGGTGGGAATCCTGGGCGGAACAGGGTCCGGGAAATCGACGCTGATGTACCTTCTGGATCATCTGTACGAGCTGCCGGAAGGGGGCGGACGGATTACGATCGGCGGTACGGACATTGCGGACATAGACCGCAGGTGGCTGCGCGGGAACATCGGCATGGTGCTGCAGGAGCCGTTCCTTTTCTCCAGAACCCTGGAGGAAAACATCGCCATCACCAAGGAGGAGACGACCCGCGAGCAGCCGCACCGTCATCTGGAGGAGGTGCGATGGGCCGCCGGTCTTGCCAGCCTCGACCGCACCGTGCAGCACTTTGCAAAGGGATATGACACCTATGTGGGGGAGCGGGGCGTTACGCTCTCCGGCGGACAGAAGCAGCGCGCCGCCATTGCGCAGATGCTGATCCGGAAGCCGCCCGTTATGGTGTTCGATGATTCGCTCTCTGCCGTAGATGCGCAGACGGATGCGCAGATACGCCATGCCCTGCGGGACAATGCGGGGGATTCCACGGTGATCCTCATTGCCCACCGCATTACGACCCTGATGCATGCGGACCGGATCATTGTGCTGGACAAGGGCCGGGTGGCGGAGCAGGGAACCCACGAGGAGCTGCTGCAGAAGGATGGAATCTATCGCCGGATCTACGATCTGCAGGTCCGGCAGAGTGAGATCGGCGCGTAAAACAGGTGCGTGAAAATGAAAAATAAGGACAATTCGGTATCGCTTCCCTTCTTCGGGCTCCCGAGGCTCTGGCCTTACATCCGGGACTATCGGAAGCTGCTGTTTGTGAATATTCTGCTGGGAGCCGGGAGCTCCCTGATCGATGCGTGTTTTCCCCTGTTCAACAGCTATGCGCTGAATCATTTCGTGGCAGAGGGGACCCTGCAGGGGATTCTGCCCTTTACGCTGGCCTACGGGGCGGTTCTGCTGCTGCAGGTAGCGGATAATTTTTTCAGCACGTACCAATGCGGGAAGGTGGAGATGTATGTCAACCGGGACCTGCGCAACCGCGCGTTCAACCACCTGCAGACGCTCTCCTTCTCCTATTTTAACCGGAACAATGTGGGCTACATTCACGCAAGAGTCATCAGCGACAGCGGGAAAATCGGCGAGCTGGTGGCCTGGCGGATGCTGGACATGATCTGGAACAGCTCCTACATTCTCATTGTGTTCGGAATTATGCTGGCGGTGAACGCACGGCTTGCGCTGTACGTTCTGGTGCTGGTGCCTGTGGCCGTGTTCATCATTTCCGTGTTCCAGAAAAAGCTCACGGTGCTCAATCGCCGCATCCGCGAGATCAACTCTGCCATCACGGGCAATTTCAATGAGGGGATCACGGGGGCCAGAGCCATCAAGACGCTGGTGATCGAGGATAGAATCCGCAGGGACTTTGAAAAGGATACGGAGGAAATGCGGGGGACGAGCGTGAAGGCGACACATTATTCGGCGCTGTTCACGTCCCTTGTCACCATCATGAGCTCCATCGCGCTGGCTCTCGTTCTCTGGAAGGGCGGAAGGATCACGATGGACGGGGTGATCCGGATCGGCACATTGTCCATCTTTTTCTCCTATGCCTTGAACATGATGGATCCCATTCAGAATCTGGTGTCGACCATCGCGGCATTTATCAGCATTCAGGTGAACATCGAGCGGCTGACAAGGCTGCTGGATACGGAATCGGATGTGGCGGATACGCCGGAGGTCATCGCCCGTTACGGCGACACGTTCCATCCGCGAAGGGAAAACTGGGAGCCGCTGTACGGCGACGTGGAATTTCGGGATGTCTCCTTCCGCTATCCGGACGGAGAGGAGATGGTGCTGGAGCATTTCAACCTGAAGGTGCCGCGGGGAACGAATGTGGCCATCGTGGGAGAGACCGGCGCCGGGAAATCGACGCTGGTGAATCTGGTGTGCCGCTTTTTCGAGCCGACGAGCGGCAGCGTTCTGATTGACGGGAGAGACGCCGGAGAGCGCTCGCAGCTGTGGCTGCACAGCAGCATCGGCTATGTGCTGCAGACACCGCATCTGTTCTCGGGATCGGTGCGGGACAACCTGCGGTACGGCAAGCCCGATGCGTCGGACGAAGAGATCATGGAGGCACTGCGCCTGGTGCGGGCGGACTTTGTCATCGACAAGATGGAGGGAGGCCTGGACGCAGAGGTGGGAGAGGGCGGCGACCTGTTATCCACCGGGGAGAAGCAGCTCCTGTGCTTTGCCCGCGCCATTCTGGCGGATCCCAGAATTCTGGTGCTGGATGAGGCAACGGCCTCCATCGATACGCTGACGGAGAAACTGATCCAGGATGCCATCCGGACGGTGATCTGCGGAAGGACCTCCTTTGTCATCGCACACCGCCTTTCCACCGTGGTGGATGCGGATGTCATTCTGGTCGTGCGGGACGGAAAAATTGTGGAGCAGGGCACGCACGCAGAGCTGATGAGGCAGCACGGCTATTACCGCGAGCTGTATACACGGCAATACGAGGAGATGGCGGCGGATATGGTATAGCACGCCCCCTTTCGTCACAATGATATATGTCGCAACGAGATACGAAAGGAGCTGCTGATGTAATCAGCAGCTCCTTTCGTAACCTCCGGCGGGGGAAACGCTTTCCTCAGCGCTTCCGTGAGCACTACAGGTGATGCACCCGAAGGGCGCGGATGGCATTGAGGACAGCCAGGATCATGACACCGACGTCCGCGAAAATGGCGGCCCACATGTCGGCAAGGCCGAGAGCACCGAGGAACAGGCAGCCGAATTTGATGATCAGAGCAAAGGCAATGTTCTGGTGCACGATGCGGATGCATTTGCGCGAAATGCGGATGGCCTTGGAGATTTTGAGAGGATCGTCGTCCATGAGGACAACGTCTGCGGCCTCGATGGCGGCATCCGATCCCATGGCGCCCATGGCGATGCCGATGTCGGCTCTCGTGAGAACCGGGGCATCGTTGATGCCGTCGCCGACAAAGGCGAGCTTGTCCCTGCCGTGCTCTTCCTGCAGCAATGCCTCCACCTTTGCGACCTTATCCGACGGCAGGAGCTCGCTGCACACCTCGCGGATGCCAAGCTCCCCGGCCACCGCCGCGGCGACACTCTTTGTATCGCCGGTGAGCATGACGGTTCTGGAAACCCCTGCGCGGGAAAGCTGCTGCAGGGCCTCCTTTGCGTGGGGCTTTACCACGTCGGAGATCACGATGTATCCGGCATAGACACCGTCCGCGGCAATATGGATCACGGTTCCGGTGCCGGCGGGCTCCTCACAGGAGATTCCCTCTGCCTGCATCAGGCGGTGGTTGCCGGCCAGTACCCTGCGCCCATCCACCAGTGCGCGGATGCCCTTGCCGCTGAGTTCCTCCACAGAAGAGACTCTCTCGCGGTCGGGCTCGCTTCCGTAGGCCTTCCGCAGACTCTTGCTGATGGGATGGGAGGAGGCACATTCCGCATGGGCGGCAAGGAAGAGGAGCTGCTCGCCGGTCATACCGACGGGATGCAGCTGCGTTACCTCGAATACACCCTGCGTCAGCGTTCCGGTTTTGTCAAAGACGACACAGTTGACCTGAGAGAGCAGTTCAAGATAGTTGGAGCCCTTGATGAGAATTCCCTCCTTGCCGGCACCGCCGAGGCCGGCAAAAAAGCTGAGCGGGATGGACACCACCAATGCGCAGGGGCAGGAGATTACGAGGAAGGTCAGGGCGCGGTAAATCCATGTGCCCCATTGTCCCGGAAGGCCCAGAAGGAGCAGGCGGACAAGGGGAGGCAGGACGGCCAGCGCCAGAGCGCCATAGCACACGGCGGGAGTATAAACTCTGGCAAACCGGGAGATAAAGGCCTCCGAGCGGGATTTATGCGAGCTGGAATCCTCTACCAGCTCGAGGATTCTCGATACCGTGGATTCACCGAACTCCTTCGTGGTGCGGATGCGCAGGAGCCCGGTCATGTTGACGCAGCCGCTGATGATCGCATCGCCTTCGGAGACATCCCGGGGAAGGCTCTCTCCGGTGAGTGCACTGGTGTTGAGCGTGGAGGTGCCGGATACGACGATGCCGTCAATGGGCACCCTCTCGCCCGGCTGCACCACGATGACGGTGCCGATGGGCACCTCATCCGGATCCACCTGCTCCAGAGAGCCGTCCCTTTCCAGATTGGCATAGTCGGGGCGAATGTCCATCAAAGCGCTGATGTTCCTGCGGCTCTTCCCCACCGCATAGCTCTGGAACAGCTCGCCGATCTGGTAGAAGAGCATGACGGCGATGGCTTCGTTGTAGTCGCCGCTCCTGTCATAGATGGCCAGCGCAAAGGCACCGACGGTGGCAATCGCCATCAGGAAATTCTCATCGAAGACCCGGCGGTTCCGGATTCCCTTGAGAGCCTTCTGCAGGATGTCATAGCCGATGACAAGATACGTGATAAGATACAGCGCCAGAAGGGGAACTGCGGGCAGGGGCAGCAGGTTGCAGAGAAGGAGCAGTGCAATCGCAAGGAGAATCCGTCGGAGCATTTTCTTTTGTTTCTTATTCATGAAAATCGTGTCCTTTCGAGGTGAGCCCGCGGCGCTTCGGTGGTGCATCCGGCGGGATATCGCGGATGCAGGGGAAGGGGAGCTGCCTTACAGCTCGATTTCGCAGTCCGGCTCCACCTTGCGGCAGGCCTTGAGGACCTCCTGCATGACCGCCTTCGCGTCGGCGTCCTGTGCGAATTCAACGATCATCTTCTGTGTCATGAAATTCACGGTGGCATCGGCAACACCGGAAACCTTCTTGGTGGTCTCCTCCATCAGGTTCGCACAATTGGCGCAGTCCACTTCGATCTTGTAGGTCTTTTTCATCACAATCTCCCTTCTGAAATCACATTTCAAATCAAACAACAAAGCACACAACAAAGGCGCATCGAACGAATGCACGATTAAGCATTTGTTTAATCGATGCAAATGCAGTATAATGCTGACGTTGGCTGCCTGTCAACAGGAAGCCGCACGGAGACACGGAAAAGACAGAATCGTTACGAATGGGGATGTCATATGGAACAATATGTTCTTCCGCACGCGCACGGCGAGCACGTAAACATCGCACGAATTCATGAGGAAGCGACGAAGATAGAGGATTTTCAGATGATCGCGGATGTCTTCCGGCAGCTGGGGGATCCCAACCGCGTCCGCATCTTCTGGACGCTTTGCCATTGTGAGGAATGTGTGCTGAACCTGGCTTCGATGCTGGACATGTCCAGCCCGGCGGTTTCGCATCACCTGCGTCCCCTGCGCAACAGTGGCCTGGTGGTGAGTCATCGGGAGGGGAAGGAAGTTTATTACCGGGCGGCGGATACGGAGCAGGCAAGACTCCTGCATCAGATGATCGAGCAGGTGATGCAGATCACCTGTCCCTCATGAACGAGCCACGGTGCGGAGAAAAGCCTCCTGCCTGCCTTCGGATACCCCGGCACATCCTGCAGAATCATACATAGTCCTGCAGAATCATACATAAGAGAAAGGATCAGACAAAACCATGCACATTCCTGACAATTATCTCAGTCCGCAGACCTGTGCGGTCATGACCGCCGTGATGCTCCCGGTATGGGCCATCTCCGTACGGAAGGTGCGGCAGCAGCTTGGCAAAGAGGAATCCTGCGTGCAGGCATTGGAGAACGCAGAGGGCAGAAGGAGCCCCGTCTGCGCAGCAAGGCAGCTCCCGATGCTGGGCGTTGCGGCAGCCTTCTCTTTTCTCGGAATGATGTTCAACATACCGCTGCCGGGCGGAACGACAGGCCATGCCGTAGGAGGGACATTGCTGGCGCTGCTGGTGGGGCCCTACGGAGCCTGCGTTTCCGTTTCGGTGGCGCTGCTCCTGCAGGCGCTGCTGTTCGGAGACGGCGGAATCCTGGCCTTCGGCGCCAATTGCTTCAACATGGCCTTTGTGATGCCGTTTGTCGGGTACGGTGTCTACCGGCTGCTGGCGGGAAAGGGCTGCGCAGGCGGCAGGCGAAGGGCGGTGGCCGCCGGGATCGGTGCCTACGCCGGGATCAATGCGGCGGCGCTGTGTGCTGCGGTGGAATTCGGCATTCAGCCGCTGCTGTTCCGGGATGCATCGGGAGCCGCCCGTTATTGCCCTTATCCGCTGTCGGTGTCCGTCCCTGCGATGATGGCGGGTCACCTTACGATTTTCGGCCTTGCGGAGGTGGTTTATACCCTCGCGGTATACGGCTTTCTGGCCAGGACGGCGCCGTCGGTGCTGCGAAGAGGAGAAGAGGACGGCAGCAGGGGAACCCGCGGCGCGGGATTTCTGCTGGGGCTCCTGATCCTGCTGACACCGCTGGGACTTCTGGCAGAGGGAACGGCCTGGGGCGAATGGGGCGCGGAGGAAATTGCCGCAACCGGCGCAGGCTACACGCCCTCCGGGATGACGGAAGGCTTCTCCTTTGAGGCGCTGCTGCCGGATTATGCCTTTGGAAATGCACCGGAAATTGTGGGCTACCTTCTCAGTGCACTGCTGGGGGCTGCAATTCTTCTGATCGTATTTAAGCTGCTGGCCGGATGGCGGAGCAGAAAGGAGCTGCGGCATTGAACCTTGCGCTGATGCGGCTGCTCTCCCGCCTTCTCTCCTGGGACCTTGCGGCAGGCGGGCGGAAAAACCGGGGACCCTATGCGGGGCTTTTGCTGGGCGGAGCCGTCCTCATCATCCTGCTGTGCGCACTTTCCGGGAACGCGGTATTCACACTCTCCGTGGTGGTCGTGCTCCTGCTCGTCCTGTCGCTTTTCCCGGCGGGAGAGATCGGAAGAGTTCTGAAGACCGCCCTTCTGGCAGCCCTTGCTGCGGGAATTTTCATGCTGCCCTCGGTCTTCCTTGGGAGCCCTCGCTCCTTCGGAACGGTGGTGCTCAAGGTGTTCGAGTCTGTCCTCGTGCTGTCCATCCTGCGGGAATGGCTTTCCTGGAAGGAGCTGACGGCCGCACTGGGACGCCGGCACCTGCCGGAGATCGTCCTCCTCACACTGGACATGACGATCCGGTTTCTGGTCCTTCTGGGCCGATATTCCGATGCGGTCCTGGAGGCCGTGAGCCTTCGCCGGGTGGGCGATGGCAGCTGGCGGGATGCCGGCACCGGCGGAATTCTGGGAAACACCTTCCTGAAGGCGCGGAATCTGTCGGAGGAGACGGGTGAGGCCATGGTGTGCCGCTGCTGGGACGGAAGGCTTGAGAGAGCGGGCGCGGCGCCGGAGAGGCCCGGCCGGAAGGCAATTCTCGGAGCGGTGGCGGCAGATATCCTGCTCCTTTTGTGGTTTGCGGTGACGCAGAGCTGGATACCGCAATAGACGGCAGATCAGGAGGAAGAGGGGAAAGAAGAGGAATGATCACGCTGGAGAAGGTTTCCTTCTATTATGAAAACCGGGAAGAAAAGGCCCTCGATGAGATCAGCCTCACACTGGAATCCGGAACGTGCACCTGCATCACGGGACCGAACGGGTGCGGGAAGTCCACGCTGTTCCGCATCCTTCTGGGACTGGAGGTGCCGTCGGAGGGACGGTATTGGCTGGACGGAGAGGAGATCACGGGCCGGAAGCTCCGCAGCCGCGCGTTCGCGGGATGGTTTCACCGGAAGATCGGCTTTGTTTTCCAGAACAGCGAGGTACAGCTGTTCAACGCCAGCGTGGAGGAGGAGATCGCCTTCGGCCTTCGGCAGCTGGGCCTGGAGGAACGGATCGTGCGGGAGCGGACCGAAGAATATCTGGAACGCTTCGGGCTCACGCAGCTGCGCGCAAGAGCGCCCTTTGGCATCAGCGGAGGGGAGAAGAAAAGGACGGCGCTGGCGGCGGTATTTGCCATGGAGCCGGAGATTCTGGTGATCGATGAACCCATCAGCGGGCTGGATGAGGATGCCCAGGGGTGGGTCATGCGCTTTCTGCGGGAGAGCCGTTCGCCGGAGCGGACCATTGTCGTCGGCACCCATGACAAACGACTGGTGATGGGGCTGGCGGATACCGAGATCCGGATGAATAAGCAGCACCGGGTGGAAAGCATCCGGCGACATGGGGTACAATAAGGGTTACGTTTAACACAGGACATCGCCGCAGACGGCGGCGGGAAAGGAAGGTACGGTATGGCAGAGATGAATTCGGTAGAGGAACTCGGATTATGTATTCTTCACATCGGCGTGAATGCGGACGGTGAGGAGGATGCCAGGAGGCTTGCAGAGGAGTTCCGCACGCTGATGGGCTTTGTTCCGAAGGAGGGCAGGAGCTCCATCTTCGCTTCTCCTCTCGTGGAGATCATGAAAAAGGACGGCCCCGGCGAGAAGGGCCACATTGCCATCGGAACGCATGATGTGGCAAAGGCTGCGGAATACTTCCGTTCGACGGGCATGGGCCTGAAGGAGGAGACGGCGCAGTACAGCGAGAGCGGAGAGCTGACCTTCATCTATCTTGCACGGCAGATCGGCGGGTTCGCCATTCATCTGAAGAAGTATTGAGGATCTGCGCGCAGCGCAAATCCGGCGTGGGAAACGCTTTGATCAGCGTTTCCCTAAAAGGTCTTTGGGAAAGGAGGCTGCATGAGGAAAATTGAGAGGCTCAGGCTCTATGCACAGCAGCAGGAAGCGATGGTTCGTGAGTGTGACAACATTCCGGATGAGCTGTTCAAGGAACACAATGTCAACCGCGGACTGCGGGATCTGAACGGAAAGGGCGTTGTTACGGGTCTGACCGGCATTTCCGAAGTGATTTCCATGAAGGAAATCGACGGGAAACGGGTTCCCTGTGACGGCGAGCTGTGGTATCGCGGCTATCGCATCGAGGATCTGGTGAAGCGCTACACGGTGCATGGCTTCGGCTACGAGAATCTGACGTATCTTCTCCTGTTCGGCAGCTTGCCGGACGAAGAGGAGGAGAAAAAGTTCCTGGAGAATCTCTCACTCTCGAGGAGCCTCCCCTCCAATTTTACCCGTGATGTCATCATGAAGGCGCCCACGAAGGATATCATGAACTCCATGACGCGCAGCATCCTCACGCTGGCCTCCTACGATACCGAATCCCAGAGCATAGCGGTGGACAACGTGATCCGGCAGTCGCTGATGCTGATCGCGGTGTTCCCCATGCTGGCGATCTATGCCTACCATGCCTACAATTACGATCATCTGCAGAGCAGCATGTACATTCACCGTCCGGACAGCAACCTGTCCACGGCGGAGAACATTCTGCGGATGCTGCGCCCGGACCGGCATTGCACCGAGACGGAGGTGAAGGTTCTGGATGCCGCCCTGATGCTGCACATGGAGCACGGCGGCGGTAACAACTCCACCTTTACGACCCGCGTGGTCACCTCCTCCGGCTCCGACACCTATGCGGCCATTGCGGCGGCCATGTCCTCCCTGAAGGGTCCCCGGCACGGCGGAGCCAATCTGAAGGTGATGGAGATGATGGAGGATCTGAAGCATCATGTGCACGACTGGGAGGATGACGAGGAGGTCGGAGCGTACCTGACGCGGCTGATCGACAAGGAGGCCTTCGACCGGAAGGGGCTGATCTACGGCATGGGGCACGCCGTATACTCCATTTCGGATCCCAGAGAGCGGATCTTCAAGAGTTATGTCACACAGCTGGCGAAGGAAAAGAGGAAGACCAAGGAACTGGCCCTGTACAATCAGATCGAGAAGCTGGCACCGCAGATCATCGCGGAGAAGAGGCATATTTACAAGGGCGTGAGCCCCAACGTGGATTTCTACAGCGGCTTTGTCTACAGCATGCTGGGCATACCGAAGGAGCTCTACACGCCGCTGTTCGCCATTGCCCGCATTTCCGGTTGGAGTGCCCATCGTCTGGAGGAGCTGGTGGAAAACGGGAGGATCATGCGGCCGGCCTATGTTTCCGTGATGGAGGAGAAGCAGTAAAGGATAACAGGGGAAGAGAGGGGGACTTCCATGATAGAGGATTATATTGCAGCCAGAAAACTTGGAATCCGGGAGGTGCGGCAGGCATCCTTTGAGCAGCGTTCTCCTTATCCGAAGGTGCTGGATGAGATCATCAAGGGAGAGGGAAAGCTCTCGGAGGTGAGCGTTGGCCTCATTGAGATTCCTCTCTCCATGATCGACGGCACCAGAACGGAGGGCCGCACGTCAGCCTTTGCCGCGAATTTCATGCCCATCCTGCAGCCGGGAACGGAATTCTCGAGGAAGTGGTCGGACCTGTACGATTCTCAGCTCGAGGAAGGCATCCGGGATCCCATCAAGGTCTACGAGTATATGACCCGGTTCTACGTGGAGGAGGGCAACAAGAGAGTTTCGGTCAGCTCCTATGTGGGAGCGACCGCCATCCACGCGAACGTCATCCGCATGATGCCCCGGAAGGCAGACACCAGAGAATACCGCGTGTACCGGGAATTTCTGGAATATTTCAACGTCTGCCGGATGTACGATGTGATCTTTTCGGAGGAGGGGAGCTATCGCAAGTTCGCCTCCTACGTCGGACAGACGATGGACACGCCCTGGCCCAAGGAGGTGCGGGAGGAAATCAAGGCGGCCTATGCCGTCTTTGCGCAATGCTACCAGAAGGAAGGAGCCAAGCGCAGAACCACCCTGCCGTGCGGAGATGCGTTCCTGGTCTATCTGAATTTCTACTCGATTCAGAGTCTGGTCGTGGAGCCCAAATCCGTTCTGGAGAACCGGATCGACCGGCTCTGGAAGGAATTCCTGGTGGATGCCAACGAGGAAAGCATTGCCCTGGTGGAGAATCCGGAAGAGCTGGGGGACAACGGCCGGCAGGGGCTTGGATCGGCATTGCGCAGCATGCTGACGGCGAAGGAGCATTACAGCCTGGAGAATCCGCTGCACATCGCCTTCATTTATCCCAAGAGCAGCGATGACTCCGGCTGGATCTACGGACATGAGCTGGGGCGCAATTCGCTGGAGTCCGGCTTCAACGGGCTGGTGAAGACCAGAAAATATGAGAACTGCTCCACGGATGAGGAGGTGCGGGCGGCCATCGACGATGCCATTGAGCAGCATGCCGAGATGATCCTCACCATCTCTCCCACACAGATGGACGAGACGCTTCGCTCCGCCATTCATTTTCCGCAGACGAAATTCCTGAACTGCTCGGTGAATCTCTCGCACAACGCGGTCCGCACCTATTACGGCAGGATGCATGAGGCCAAATTCATCATGGGAGCGATTGCGGCGAGTGTGGCCAGCAACCACAAGATCGGCTATGTGGCGGACTACCCCATTTACGGCATTGTCGCCGGCATCAACGCCTTTGCCATCGGGGCCGGGATCATTGATCCCAAGGCGAAAATCCATCTGAAATGGTCCACGGACAAGGAGACGGACTGGAAAAAGGATTTCGAGGAGGAAGGGGTCTACGTCATTTCCGGACCGGATCTGATCCGGCCCAGGCAGGCCTCACGGGAATACGGCATCTACCAGCGGGACATGGACGGAACCGTCACCAATCTGGCGGCACCGGTGTGGAACTGGGGGGCCTTCTATGAGCTCATCGCCAGAAGTGTGCTGGAAGGAAACTGGAACAGTGCCGGGCAGGCGGAGGATCGCGCCATCAACTACTGGTGGGGAATGTCGGCAGGGGTCATTGACGTCATCCTTTCGGAGAAGCTGCCGTATTATTCCAAAAAGCTGGTGAACATGTTCCGTGAGGGCATTGTTTCCGGCCGCATCCGGCCCTTTATGGGAGAGCTGCATTCGCAGGAGGGACAGATCCGCGACCGCTTCTCCAGAGGACTCTCCGGCGAAGAGATCATTACCATGAGCTGGCTCAATGACAATGTCATCGGCAGTCTTCCCACAATGGAGAAGCTGAACGAGGAAGCCGGCGCAGCCGTCAACGTCAGCGGTGTCAGCGGCATAGCAGAGAGGGAAGACCGTGCCGTGACAGGCTTTGCCGCAGCGGGACACGAGCAGAATGAGGGACAGATACAATGAAAATCCTTGTGATCGCTGACGAAGAGGTGAAGAGCCTGTGGGATTATTATGATCCGAAACGGACGAAGGATGTGGAGCTGATCATATCCTGCGGGGATTTGAAGCCGCAATATCTGGAATTCCTCGAGAGTATGGTGAATTGCCCGCTTCTGTATGTGCGGGGCAATCACGACACCAAATATGACATGATGCCGCCCCTGGGGTGCATCAGCATTGATGACAAGGTCTATGATTACAACGGCCTGCGGATTGCGGGGCTGGGCGGCAGCATGCGCTACCACACCGGAAAGGACATGTACACGGAGGCGGAGATGCGAAGGCGCATTGCCCGGCTGAACCGGCAGGCACTCCTGATGAACGGCGTGGACGTTCTGGTGACCCATGCACCGGCCCAGGGGTACGGAGACATGGAGGATCTGCCCCACAGGGGCTTTGCGTGCTTCAACGAATTTCTGGAGCGCTGGAAGCCGAAATATATGCTGCACGGCCATGTGCACAAAACCTACAGCTACCAGTTCCAGAGGGAGAGAGAGCACGCGAGCGGGACCAGGATCATCAATGCCTACGAGTACACGGTATTGGACATCGGCGAGGACGAGCATCCCGCCCAGGGACGAACCGGATCCGCCCTGTATGATTTGTATATGAGTATCAAAGCCCTGCGGTGAGCAGGAAAGAGGATGGACATATTATGGAAATGCAAATGGAGTTCAAACGAAAGCTGCCGATTCCCCAGGAGATCAAGAGGGAATTTCCTCTCTCCGGGGAAATCCGGAAGGTGAAGGAGGAGAGAGACCGGATCATCGAGGACATTTTCTGCGGAAGGGACGAACGATTCCTGCTGGTGATCGGTCCGTGCTCGGCCGATCGCGAGGATGCCGTGCTGGATTACATGCTCCGGCTCGCCAAGGTGCAGGAAAAGGTAAAGGATAAGATTTTCATGATCCCGCGGGTGTATACCAACAAGCCCAGGACCAAGGGGGTCGGCTACAAGGGAATGCTCCACCAGCCGGACCCGGAAAAGGGAGAGGACATGCTCGCCGGCATCATCGCCATTCGTCAGATGCACACGCATGTGGCGGAGGAGACCGGCTTTACCTGCGCCGAGGAGATGCTCTATCCGGAAAATCACCGGTATCTGTCCGATCTTCTGGCCTACGTGGCGATCGGTGCCCGGTCCGTGGAGGACCAGCAGCACCGCATGGTCGCCAGCGGCGTCGGCATTCCGGCCGGCATGAAGAATCCCACCGGCGGCGATATTTCGGTCATGATGAACTCCATCACGGCGGCGCAGAGCAGCCAGACCTTCCTCTATCGCGGGTGGGAGGTTGTGACGACCGGCAACCCGATGGCCCATGCCATTCTGCGGGGCTATGTGGACAAATACGGCCGCAGTCATGCCAACTACCACTATGAGGATCTGATCAATCTCAAGGAGGAGTATGACAAGGCCGGACTGCAGAATCCTTCGGTACTGGTGGACTGCAACCACAACAATTCCGGCAAGAAATATCTGGAGCAGATCCGGATTGCGAAGGATGTGCTCCATTCCATGCACTCCTGCGCGGACATTCAGCGTCTGGTCAAGGGTCTGATGATCGAGAGCTATCTCGAGGACGGCGCGCAGAAGATCGGCGAGGGCGTCTACGGCAAATCCATCACGGATCCCTGCCTTGGCTGGGAGAAGTCCGAGAAGCTCATCTATGAGCTGGCGGAGGCGCTCTGATCACAAAAAGAACAGCGATTTGCGGGAGTACGGCATGACAGACGAGGAACTGAGCAAAAAGGTGGATGAAATCGCCGGCAGTATGACGAGAGAAGAGAAGATCGCCTTCTGCAGCGGAAAGGATTTCTGGCATACAAAGGGCTATGAGAAATATGAAATTCCGGAGCTGATGATGGCGGACGGCCCCAACGGCCTGCGCAAGCAGGACGGGAGAGGGGATGAGCTGGGATTAAACGGCTCGGTTCCTGCCACCTGCTTCCCGACAGCGGTTACGGCGGCGCAAACCTGGAACCGCAAGCTCCTGTACGCGGAGGGACGTGCCATCGGAGAGGAAGCCAAGGAGGAACGGGTGGGCGTAGTCCTGGGTCCCGGCGTGAACATCAAGCGCAATCCTCTGTGCGGGCGCAATTTTGAATACTACTCCGAGGATCCGTATGTAGCGGGAGAGCTCGGCGCCGCCTTTGTTGCAGGCATGCAGAAGGAGACCGGGATCGGCACGAGCCTGAAGCATTTTGCGTGCAATTCACAGGAATACCGCCGGCTTCAGTCGGATTCTCAGATCGACGAGAGGACCCTGCGGGAGATTTATCTGCGGGCCTTTGAAAAGGTGGTGAAAAAGGCACAGCCGGCGACGGTGATGTGCGCCTACAACCGGATCAACGGCACCTATTGCAGTGACAACGAAAGACTTCTCACGAAGATCCTGCGCGAAGAATGGGGCTTCACGGGAACGGTGGTGACCGACTGGGGGGCCCTGAACGATCGCGCGAAGGCCTTTGCGGCGGGGTGTGACCTTGCCATGCCGGGCGGATCCGCCTATGGGGAGAAGGAAGCCCGGAAGGCATTGGAGAACGGCACGCTGGAGGAGGCGTCGGTGGATGCCTCGGTGAAGCGAATTCTCTCGCTGGTTCTTCGCAGAACGGAGGCCCTGAACAAGGCGGAGGGCTATTCCTATGACCGGACCGCGCACCAGTCGGTGGCGCAGAAGATCGCGGAGGAGGGCGCCGTCCTTTTGAAGAACGAGGACGGCATGCTGCCCATCGCCGATGCGGGCGAGGTGGTCCTGATCGGCCGGATGGCCGCGGCAATGCGATACCAGGGCGGCGGCAGCTCCCACATTCAGCCGACAAGGCTGCAGCAGGTGAGGGAATGTCTGCCGAAGGCAGCCTATGTGGAAGGGTGCGACGAGGACGGGAACGTCACGGAGGAGAGCCTTGCCGAGATCACCCGCGCCGCGGCGCGCAGCAAGAAGGCGATTGTCTTTGTGGGACTCACGGACCGGTATGAATCGGAAGGATTTGACCGGACGGACCTTTCCATCCCGACGGGACACAACCGGATGGTGAAGGCGGCCCTTGCCGGGAATCCGAACGTAGCGGTGGTTCTCATGGGCGGGAGTCCCATGAAGCTGCCGTGGATCCGCGAGGTGAAGGCCGTGCTCTACACCGGCCTGTGCGGACAGGCGGGCGGAGGGGCCATCGCGAATCTCCTCACGGGCGCCGTGAATCCCTCCGGCAAGCTGACCGAGACCTGGCCGCTGGAGGAAATCGATATTCCGAGCTACGGAATTTACGGACAGAAGAATGCCGAGTACCGGGAAGGAATCTACGTGGGATACCGCTACTACGAAAAGGCAGGACAGCCGGTGCTGTTCCCCTTCGGGTACGGTCTCTCCTACACGCAGTTCGAATACTCGAACCTTCTGATCAGCGACCGTCAGGTGACGGTGCAGGTCCGCAACACGGGACGGTGTGCCGGTGCGGAGGTGGTGCAGCTTTATGTGGGCAATCCGCAGGACGGACCGCACCGCCCCCTGAAGGAGCTGCGCGCCTTTGAAAAAATCTTCCTGCAGCCGGGGGAGGGGGCGATGGTGACCTTCCTTCTGGCGAGCCGTGATTTCTCCGTTTATCGGGACGGATGGAAGATTCCGACCGGAACCTATGCCGTCATGGTGGGCGCAAGTGCGGCCGACATCCGCCTGGTGCAGCAGGTGGCGGTGGAAGAGGAAAAAATGGAGATCCCGGAGCAGCAGGCGCAGAGCTGGTATGCCAAACCGGTGGGACAGCCGACCGTGGAGGATTGGAAGCACCTCATGGAGGATGCGCTGCCGCAGAAGACAGAGGACGTTCCCGGGAATTTCACCGAATGCAGCTCCCTTTCCGAGCTGGCGGAATACAGCCGTGCCGGCAGATGGCTCCTCGGACGCATCCGCAGAGGCTGCATGAAGAAGTTTTTGAAGAGCACAGGCGGGGAGGTGGATGCATCGGATCCGGAATTCCGGATGGCCTATGCAACGGCGGCGGATGTCCCGGTGCGGGCGCTGTTGTCCTTTGCACCCTGGACACCATCCTTTGTACCGAAGGTGCTGGTGTGGCTGGGCAATCACAGCAGGAAAAAGAAAGCGTAGGGTGAGAGACGGATGACGACGAGCCCATTGGAAATCGAGCGCAAATGGATGGTAAAGGGATGGCCGGAGCCGGGAGACGGACAGAGCCTCCCCGTCCTGAAGGAAGAGCGCATGGAGCAGGGGTATCTCAGTGTGGAGCCGACGGTGCGGATCCGCAAAGAAGAGGAGACGGGAAAGGAAGCCCGCTATATCCTCTGCTGCAAGTCGCGCGGGGACGGCCTGGTGCGGAAGGAAACGGAGTTTCCGATCCGTCCGGAGCATTTCGAGCAGCTGGAGGACATCATCGGTCTTCCGCTGGTGCCCAAGGTGCGCAGGACCTACGTCCTTGCGGGCGGGCACCGTCTGGAGGTCAATGCGGTGGATGAGGGAGCACCGACGGCCTTCTTCTATGCCGAGGTGGAGTTCGGGTCAAGAGAAGAGGCAGAGGCCTTTGATCCGGAAAGCGTCGGCCTGAAGGAATACCTGAGCGATGAGGTTACACAGGTGCGGGGCATGTCCATGGGAGCCTACTGGATGCGGGTGAGACTCTCCGGAAACAAGGCATCGGTTTCTTAGGACGGTGCTCTTTCCGGCTGCAGCATCGGCGCTTTCTTAGGACGGTGGTCCTTCCGACCGCTGCAGCATCGGAGAACGGTGGCATCCGGCAGACCGGTGCAGACAGGAGAGACGGCATGGCAGTGCGCAATTTCAAATTCATCATCAGCTACGATGGGACGAGATATTACGGCTGGGAGCATCAGCCGGGGACCGAGATGACCATTCAGGGCAAGCTGGAAGCGGTCCTTACGAGGATGCTGGAGACCGCGGCGGGAAGAACGCCGGAAAAGCCCGTGACGGTCATCGGTGCCGGGCGAACCGACGCCGGGGTTCACGCAAGAGCCATGACGGCCAATGCGCTTCTGGACACGGACCTTTCGGAGGGCGAGATTCAGCAATATATGAATCGCTATCTTCCGGATGATATCAGCGTCAATGAGGTGCGGCAGGCGTCCGATCGCTTCCACAGCCGCTTTAAGGCCACCGGGAAAACCTATCGCTACAGCCTCTGGTACAGCGAGGGAGGAGAGAGCCCGGTGTTCGAGCGCAAATACGTCTATGCGCTGGGGGAAAAGCCGGATACGGAGCGCATGCGGAAGGCTGCGGAATATCTTGTCGGGGAACACGACTATAAGAGCTTCTGCGGCAATTCCCACATGAAGAAATCCACGGTCCGCAGCGTGGATTCCATCCGGATCGAAACCGGCGGCCATTTCATCCGCATCTACTATCACGGCACGGGCTTTTTGCAGAACATGGTCCGGATTCTGACCGGAACGCTGCTCGAGGTCGGCTTCGGACGGCTCGAGCCGGAGGATATGGAATCCATTCTGGAGGCGCGGGACCGCAAAAAGGCAGGGCCGACGGCACCGGCCGCCGGACTCTGCCTCATGAAGGTGGATTATGACTGACGGGTCTGGTACATCGATTTTTAAATAACCAGCCAAACTAACTGGTCCTTTTTCCTGATTGCACGTGTCAAAAATCCTCAGCGTAGCCCGCTACGCCTACGTTTTTTGACACGCACCCTCAGAAAAAAGTTCTGCGTTATTTGGCTGGTTATTTTGCAAACGATGTACTAGTAGAACCCGACCTCAAAGTGCATGATCACGGCAATGTCCCGCAGGAATTCACCCTCCTGCAGCGGAATGTCCGCGTGATCGGAGACAAAGGGCATCTGCGCCTCTTCGTCCTCGTCGACGTCCATCTGGACATCGATCCAATCCTTTTCCGCGGCAATGGCCGCGTCAATCGCCTCGTCGATGGAGTCGCCTTCAAAGCGGCAATCGTCCAGGTCCGGAAAATATCCGGTGTATCGTCCGTCCTCGTTCCGGCGCAGTACGGCAGGATAGGTAAAGGTCATATTCTCTCTCCAATCTGCAGGTATGCAGCACCTGCTGACTTCAATGCAGCATTTCCCCAGTATAGCGGCATTGCGGGGAAAGTGCAAAGCATGCGTTGCTGCTGCCCGCTACGCCTGCGTTTTTTGACACGCCCCCTCGGAAAAAGGTTCTGCGTTATCGGGCCGGTTATTTTGCAAACGATGTACCGGTGTCGTCCCGCAGGCTCCCCCGCTCCACATTCTGCCGGATGATCTGGTCCGTGACCCGGAAGAGCTCCTCGGAGCCAAGGCGTGTCCCGTCCTGCCGTTTGTGGACCTGCTGTGCGGTGATGCCGTGCTCGGACCAGTCGCCGCCGCCGTTGCTGTTGTTGAGAAGGAGGGGCTGCAGATTGTCCATGGCCCGTGCGAACCGCGCCTCCGGCGTGATGCCTGCGTTAAATTCATCGAATACAGCGGTCAGCGTCTCCTTCTGATCGTCCGGAAGAAGAGAGAAGAGCCTCTCCTTGGCGGCAGCCTCGCGGTTGGCCTGTGATTTCAGGCCATCCTCGTCATAGGCATAGGTGTCGCCGGCATCGATCTCCACCAGGTCATGGATGAGGCACATGAGCATCACTCTGCCGATATCCACCTCCTCATTGGAATACTCCCGGAGGAGATAGGCCATGATGGCCATGTGCCAGGCGTGCTCCGCGTCATTCTCCCTGCGCCCGTGCGAAGACAGATGCGTCTGACGGAAAACATTTTTCTCCTTGTCAATTTCCAATGCGAACCGCAGCTGACGGCGCAGCCGCTCACTCATATCCAGTTGATCCATAAAAACCCCCTCGTGTTCAGGAAATGAGTTCATGGTACCATAATCCGCAGAGCAGAGAACAGCAACCGAGGAGAAAAGGTTACCGTTCGCTCGCCCGCCGGCAACAGGGTGGCGGAGAATGTCCGGATCAGGGGCCTTGTGAGGCCTCGGTGCTTGCGAGCGTATTCTGCGAGCTTAGCACCGTTAGGTCCGAGCACGGAACCGTTTTTGCCGAGTGGCCGCAAGGCCATCTCGTAGCTGACGAAGTCAGCGTGGTGTCCCCTGATCGGACAACTCCGCCAGGACCCGTTGCCGGCGGGCGTCTGTACCGTAACGATAAACGAGATACGAAGGAGAGCACAAAAGAC
>CAVAUJ010000038.1:19092-22800 GCA_963591995.1 Succinivibrio sp. | reverse complement strand
GCCTCTTATTGAAAGCCGTGCACCGTGTGCCAGCTGCCGGCATCTTCCTCGCTGCAGGTAATCTGCACCTTCTCCGCCGTCAGGCCCCGCACCATGTCCGCGCCGTAATGCCCGTCTCTTGCCTTTACCGAGAGATTCCGCAATGTGAAATCCGAGAGAAGGTATTGCTCCTCATCCGGCAGGACATCGAAGAAGATGTCGCACGTAAGGCGGCAGTCCTGCACCGTGATGTGCTCCGCATAGGACAGCGGCGGATCCTTGCGGTCCTTGAGGTCAAAGAACTGCGTCCAGGGATAAATCGTGATCATCTTCTCCGCACGCCCCTCGATTCTCTCCACCGTAATGTATTCGTAGCGCTGCGGCGTATCCGGCCGCATCTTCAGCCACAGGAGCCTTGCCGCTCCCATGACCTTAATCCTGCGCATGAGAATGTTGCGGTTGTGCACCGACTCGGAGCCGCAGGTAAGGCAGCCGTGGCAGAAGCCGTAGACGCAGTCCTCCACCAGAATTCTCTCGTTGGCACCGTTCTCCGGCTGTGTATCCGCCCAGGGGCCTTTCCCGCCCTTGAGCACCACCGCGTCGTCATTAACCTCCATGCAGCAGTCCTTGATCAGAACATCCGTGCACGCGTCGATGTCAATCGCATCCGTGCTCGGCGCAGGAACCGGCTCTGCCGGAGAGTAGATGTGGCAGTGCAGATATTTTACATGATCGCATTTGTAAATATGGGTGGTCCAGAACGCCGAATTCTGCAGGCGCAGGTCCGCGATCCGCACATTCCGGCAATGGGAAAGGTATACCAGGCGCGGGCGCTGCTCCTCCTTGTTGCCGCCGCCTCCCCACTTCCAGCGCAGCCAGCAGCACCGCCAGGCGCGCAGTCCGTTTCCGTCGATCGTGCCTGGGCCGCACATCGTGAACCCGTCCACGCCGTCCGCGTTGATCAATGCGGCAAAATACAGGCAGGTCTCCCCCTCGATGCGCGTTTCGCACAGGTCATAGTCCGCGATGTCATCGCTTCCCTTGAGCGTTCCTCCGGCGCTGACATAGAGGTGAACGCCCTGCTTGAAGTGCAGCGCCCCCGTCCGGTAGGTACCGGCCGGGACGACGAGCACGCCGCCCCCCTCCCCGGCCGCCCGATCGATGACGCTCTGGATCTGTTTCGTGTAAATTTTCCCATCGTCCCAGATGTCATAGTCCGTGAGGACATACGGACGTCCGAGCTCTGCGAGCTCCGGCACGCTCGTATCGTAGAACCAGTCGTCGATCGGTGTGCCGTCCGGAAAGCATTCCCGCCGTCTTTCCTCGGTATCCATGGAATCCGTTCTCCTTTCTTTGCAGGAACCCCCGGAAAATGCGTTCATCTGCGCATTTTCCGGGTCAGCGTGTGAAAAAGCGCTTCCTCAGACCTCCAGAAACGTCGTGTCATAAGGCGCCAGGGTTACCGTGCGAACGCCCGTCTCGGTCGGCACCGAGGTGGTCTGCTCCGCATCGCTGTTGTTGATCACGACCAGCTTCCGGCTCTCCGGATAATAGGCGCACTCCGTATAGAGGTTGTCCGTCATATACTCTCCGCTGAGTCCCTCGCCGCCCGCGTAGCGGATCAGCTGATAGAGCATGCGCGTGTTCGGGAGGCTTACGCGGAAGGAGGAAAGGTAAATGCCCTTCCCCTTGCCGAAGGCATTGACCGTTACCAGCGGACTCTCTCCCCGGGCCGCAAGGACAGCCGCCTTCCCGTCTGTGAGATACCGGTTCTCCTTCGCCTCCACCCGGGCGCCCTCCGGCAGCAGTCCCTCCGGATCTCCGGCTTCAAAGGTCCATCTGCCGTGGCAGACCCTTGCTCCGGTATCCTCATCGATTCCAAGGACGTGTGCCATCCGGAAGAAGGTATCGTATCCCTCCACGGCCGAGGGCTCATTGACGCCGAGGAAGCACCCTCCCTCGTACACCCACCGGGTCAGCTCCGTGACCAGCGCATCGTCCCTCCAGGCATCGCCGCCGCTCCAGGCGCTGCCCGCCCTTCCTGCATTGATCACCACATCGACATCCCGCAGCGCGCCGTTTTTCACATCCTCAAAGGAGAGGAAGCGAACCTCCACGGGCAGTCCCGAGAGGGCCTCATTGATGTGGATCAGATCGTGCATATACGTCTCGTGGAAGTGGCCGGAGAGGGTCCAGGACCGCAGCGCCCCCCACGAATGCAGCACCGCCACTCTCGTCCGGATGGAATAGGGCTTTCCGGCATCATGGAACGAACGGATCAGCCGGAACTCGTCTGCCACCTTCCCGATGTAGGCGCAAAAGTCCGGGAAATCCTCCACCAGATGCAGGTATCCGCCAAGACCGATCCGGTCAATTCTGGCCCGAAGGAGGGCTCTGCGCACGCTGTTCCAGTATTTTTTGGCTTCCAGCGTCGGATTCCCGCCCTCCATGAAGGTCGGCGCTCCGCCCAGTCCCACCGGGAACAGATACGGATGGAGCCGCAGCTCATGCGTCGGCACATCCACGCCGGCGCACAGCCTTGCCTCATAGCCGGAGAAGACGCACTTGATGAGCCCGTCGAAGCCGAACTCCGCAAATCTTCCGTTGTAGGGCTCAACGCCCACCCAGCTGTCGTCGTAGAACACATATGCCTTCTTCCCGAAGGCGTGGACGATGTCGATCAGCTTCCGGCCGAAGGAGATGACAAAGTCATTGACAAAGGCCATCCAGTCCGCTTTTTTCCGATCCCCCGGCATATGCGTCACGTGGCGCTGTCCCTTGTTGATGAAGTCCTCGGCGGTCAGCGCATAGCCGTACTCCTTCTCAAAGGCCTGCAGGGCGGGAACGCTCACGGTGAAATCATAGGACCCCCAGTCTGTGAAAAGATTGCGGTTGCGCTCGCTGCTTCCCCAGATCCAGACAAAATTATAGAACATGGAGGTAAAGCGAACGACCGTTGTATCCGGATGCTCCTCGCACCAGCGCTGCATCCAGGCCAGCAGATATTCCTGCGTTTCGGGATACCGCGGATCGATCTGCAGGAGATGCTCCTTGTCCCAATGGTTCGTGGTGTGGTTATACATGGAGATCTCTTCCCAGATGCGGTAGGCCAGAAAGCTCACGGTGTATTTGTGGAAGGGTGTCGCCCCCTGCAGCGTGACCTTCCCGTCCTCCCCGTCATAGCTCCACTTCTCCGGCGGCACCTTCTCATTGGTCGTCCGGTCATAGATCTCCCAATAGCCGAGCGCCTCCTCCCGGTCGTTGATCCGGAACTGCTCTTCGAAAAAGCTCTCCATCAGATCAATCGTAAGGGTCTCCTCCGTCGCCACGCAAGGCGGCGTGCACAGAAAGGTCTGCTGAAGGCAGTCCGGATGCTCCATGGCCCACGCGTTGTGATCCCGGATGATGCAAATGGTCGAATAGATTCCGTATCCCGCGTGGGTGATCTCGTCCGAGAGCACCGTTCCGTCGCTGTCGCGGATCACATCCGCCCCCCACTCCTTTGCCAGCTTCAATGTCAGTTGTTCATAGCCCGATTCGCCGGGCAAGGTGAATCCGCCCTTTTCCATTTCCGTTCCTCTCTTCGCGTTATTGCTCGTTGTTGATATGGAATCTCTGCCTTTTCTACAGCAGCTCCTCCCGAAGGCACAGCCGGACCACCCGCTCGAGCTGTTCTCCCTCCGTCAGCAGCACCTCATCGCCCTGCGGATCCGGAATATCCTTGTAGAT
>CAVAUJ010000038.1:12612-18857 GCA_963591995.1 Succinivibrio sp. | reverse complement strand
CGAAGGCTCCGTCCGTGAAGATCCGGCACCGGAATTCCGTATTGCTCTCCCAGCTCGATGCAGACTGCCGCAAAATCCTCCAGAAGGTCCAGATAGGTCTGGTCCCGCAGCCGCCAGGTGTTCCTCGCGATCGGTGTCACCAGAACCGGCAGTGCGCCCTTTGCCTGTATTTCATCGATGTAGCGCACAAGGTTTGCGCGATATCCGCCCCTTGCCTGAAGCTCGGGATGCTTCTGATCATTGTGACCGAATTGAAGGAATACGAAATCCCCCGGCCGCAGGTATTGCATCACCACGGCATAGTGCCCCTCCTGCCGGAACGTTTCCGTCGTAAGGCCCGAGTGCGCGTGATTCGACACGGCAATGTCCGTATCCAGAAAAGCCGGCAGCATCTGTCCCCAGCCGCTGTAGCAGGTCCCCGGCGCATAGGGATAATCCGACAGCTGGTCTGTCACCGTCGAATCTCCCGCCAGGTAAATCACCGGCATCTCCGCCTCCTCCACGGTCAGGGCATGCAGCCCCGGGCAGTCTCCCAGAACGGCGATGTCCAGCGTGGTATCCCGGAAAACCTGTGTGTGCCAGGCCGGCACGATGTCACAGACGTTCGTCACCATCGTATACGTACCGCCTCTTACCGCCGCCTTGTGAAAGCCCAGCCTCCTCCTGCCGGCAAAGATCAGAACCTCTCCCGGCTCCTTCGTTGGCCGCAGGGTGACGCTCACCCTGTAATTGCCGGCTCTCGGCACATTCACCTTGAAAACAAGAGGGATTCTCCGGGGCGCCCCGGGCAGCGGTTCCCCGGCTTCCTCCTCCAGCTCCCTCACCTTCCGGTCCGAATCCACATAGCACCCCAGGGCATCCTCCTGCACCTGCGTCAGGTTCTGTCCCTCATACCAGTACAGGGGCTCGAAAGCTGCGTTCAGCTCCGGAATCCGCAGCAGCTCCTGCTCTCTTTTGTTCTCCTCCGTAACGAACCCATAGCCCTTTTCGGGAGAATACAGGTCGCCGCTGACCACATGGGTCATTCCTTCTGTCGCTTCGTTTTCACTCCCAAACCGGAATTTTCTGCAGAACATCCTACAATGCACCGTCCTTTTCGATTTCATCCGACACCAGCACGCCCGCCAGGAAGGAGAGCACAAGGCCCTGTCCCCAGCCCTGAATGTATGCCTTCGGAATGCCGCGATAGCCTTCCTTGTCGCGCATGACCGCCGTGCCGCCGGATACGTTCATGACCTTTCCGTCCTCGCTGACGTTGGCAAGGATCCCCCGGATGGATTTGTTGACATATTTGGCATGCAGGGGATTCCCTCGGGTCAGCATGGCCGCCGCTATGCCCGCGGAGGCCGAGATCTCCTCATAGGATTCCCCGTCGTCTACCACGGTCCGCCACAGGCCGTTCTCCGTCTGGTAAACCTTGAGCGCCGCCAGCTGTTCGTTCAGCGAGCCGGCGACATCGATGAATTTCGGATACAGATAGCATTGCGGCAGGATTCCGCCCACCTGTGCCATCGTAAAGGCTGCCCAGGCGTTCGCGCGGCCCCAGTAAATGCCGGACATGTGATCGCCCGCGATGTTGTCGTAGCCGTGGTACCAGAGACCGCTGCTGGGGTTCTGCAGATATTTGATGTGCCAGTAATATTGATGCAGCGCATCGTCGATCAGGGCCTCGTCCTGCTCCATGACGCCGACCCGCAGCATCAGGTAGGCCGCCATGAACAGCGTATCGCACCAGCATTGCTCCGGGAAATCGTTGTTGGCCGATACCGTATGCTGCAGCACATGATCACCGAAGCGCAGCGCGTCCTTCCGCAGATAGTCGATCTTGCTCATCAGAATTTCGCGGTACCGCTCCTCTCCGGTTGCCTGGTACAGTGTGATCAGGCAATGTCCCATCGCGCAGGCGTTCACGGTCCACACCCTCGGCAGGCCGAGGTCGATCAGCTCATCCACGCGCTCCTTCAGAAGCTCCAGATATTCCTTCTTTCCCGTCTTCTCATAGGCATCGCCGATGCCGTAATAGGCGACGCCGCAGGGCCAGTCCCAGGTCAGATCCATGTTCATGGTCTTGTGCACGATCCGGTCAATGGCCTCCTCGATCTCTTTTCTGTCGTACTCCAGTTTTCTCACTCTTCCCTCCATCGCTCTTTGGATAAAGAAAGCCCCCGGGCAGCTTGCCAGGGGGCTGTATGCGTTTCCTGCCGCCGCAGGAGGCGGCAGCGTGGCTTCGAAAGCCGCAAGGTTTATTCTCGAATCATCTGTCCGCAGCGTCTCATCCCGCTGCCGCTTTTCATCTTACTGAAGTCTTGTCGTCTGGCCGTTGTCCAGAGCAGCCTGTCTCTCATCGATGATCTCCTGATAGCCGGCATCCAGATACTTCTGGCTCAGCTCCTCATACAGAGAATCAAACTCCTCCTTGGAGCACATGGTCAGCTTGTCGCGATACTCGGTATACAGATCATACAGGGTCTGGCTGTACTCGGTTACCGATTCCAGAGAGGTTGCGAAGAGGCAGTCGGAGTTGGCCTTGCCGTCCTCGTAAAGTGCAACCTGTCCCTCATAATAGGCCAGAATCTGATCGTAGAAATCCTGCGGGATGCCCTGCGGTGTGACGGCCTTGATGTCCTTCTCGATGGAGCCGAGCGTCTTCACGGCAGTGACGGCGCACCAGTAGTCTACGTTGTTGTTGTGGCCCTGCTGCTCCTCCAGACCGGTCTGGTCTGCAACCTGAACAGGATCGTTGTTCTCGTCATAGTTGAAGTTCACGCCCTCGATGCCCCACTGCATGGTAAAGAGGTTCTCCGGCTGAGAGAGCCACTCAAGGTACATCATGGCGGCCTTCATCTCGTCCTCGGTGGCATCGTTGGCAAAACCGATCATCATACCGAAGTTCGTGCCGGGTCTGTAGGCTGCAGAGGAGCCCCAGGTCTCATCCTGCTCATACGTGGAAGGTGTGATCGCGATGCCGAGCTTTCCGTCCGGGTTCGCATCATAGAAGGAATTCAGCACGTTCATGGAAGAGGATACATAGCCGCTCCAGGTGAAGGCTTCGCCGTTGATGAAGTCAGCCTCCGCCTCGGATGCATCTCTCAGATAGTACTCCGGATTGTAATATCCGTCGTTGTACAGCTCGTTCTCGAACTTGAGGAATCTCCTCTGTGCCTCGGTGGAAAGTGCCGGGATCTGATAGTCGCCGGTGGTGGCCCAAGTCGTCTCATCCTGCGGGTAATCGCGGTAGGCGTAGTTCTGATCGATGCCGGCGCCGCTTACCTTCTTGCCGCTCAGAGGATACTTATGTCCGTTCTCTACCAGCTTTGCATACAGCTTCAGCAGCTCGGTATTGTTGCCGGTGGGATACTCGGTATAGCCTGCCTCCTCCAGCCAGTCCTGACGATAGAAGGTGCAGAACGTGTAGGTTGTGTTGCCGTAAGGGCGATATCCCAGCAGCAGATAATCCTCGCCGTCCAGCTTGGTATAGGCATCGTTGCCGTTGTCCACCATGTTCTGCCAGTAGGTGGGAGCAATGCTCTTAACGGTGTCGACATCGTAGGTCTGAAGATATCCGTCCGCCTGCCAGGTGGCCAGCTTGTCGTAGTCGTATTCCATGCAGATGGTCGGAAGATCCTGGCCTGCCGCCAGCATTGCGTAATCGGTCATAACATCGCTGCGGGTGATGCCGACGTACTCTACGTTGATGTTGTACGCATCGCCGAAGTTCTCCTGCACCCACTTGGTCCAGTAGTTGTTCACAACATCCGAGCAGCCGTTTCCGGAGGAGCCGCGGTCATATACCGGGATCTGCAGCGTAACCTGCTCCGCAAAGGGCTCCCAGCCGTCCATTCCCGCAGCAGCTGCCGTGCTCTCTTCTGCGGCCTCTGTGCTCTCTTCTGCCGCGCCGTCCGCGCTGTCCGTTGTCTCCTCGGCTGCACTCTCTGCAGAATCCGAGCCGCCGCCGCATCCTGCCAGCGTGCCCATTGCCATTACGCCAACCAGCGCCGTGGCCATCGCCCTGTGTAGCACTTTCTTCTTCATAAGGTAACCCTCCTTGTTGTGGGGAAGAACGGTCCGGCGCCCTTGCGTCCGGCCGGGAGCCATCCCTCCTGTGTCTTTATAGTTTACCCCGGACATCCGGGAAACTATCCTTTTGAGCGGGCCGGAATATATATATCTAGCCCTTTACCGCGCCTACCATCGTTCCCTGTACGAAATATTTCTGCAGGAAGGGATAGATGATGATGATCGGAATCGTCACGAACATGATGCTCGCTGCCTGCAGTACCTCCGGTGTGGACTGGATCGCACTGCCGGTGTCCGCAAGGGACGCGGTCTGTGCCTCCGATGCCGAGGCCACCAGCTGGTACAGCTTATACTGGATCAGCTTCAGATCCGCACTCTTGGTGTAGTACATGTTGTCCGAATAGGAATTCCAGCGCCCTACGGCGTAGAACAGGGACAGCGTTGCCAGGATCGGCTTGGAAAGCGGCAGCACAATCCGGGAGAGAATCTGAAAATTGCTCGCACCGTCCAGGAAGGCGGATTCCTCCAGGCTGTCCGGAATCGTGCTCTGGAAATAGTTCTTCATGATCAGCATGTTGTAGGGCGAATAGATGAGGGGCAGAATCAGGACCCACATCGTATCCAGCACATGCAGCTTCTGGTACAGAAGGTACGAAGGAATGATGCCCGCGCTGAAGTACATCGGAACCATCAGAAGGAACGTCAGGGTTTTCTTGCCCTTGAGTCTCTTTTTGGAAAGCGGATAGGCCGCGCAGGTGCACACCAGCATGCCAAGAGCCGTGAAAATCAAGGTCACGATCACCGAGAACAGCATGGAATAGGTCATGGATTCATCGGCCAGCACCTTCTTGTAGGCGTCAAAGGTGATGTCCTTCGGCCAGAAGAAAACGGATTTGGACATAACCGCTGTGTTGCCCGAGATGGACTTTGCCGCCACATGCAGGAACGGCAGGACGCAGGTTGCGCAAAGGAGAATGATCACGGCCATCATGACCGCATCGCTCACCCGGAATCGGTTGACCGCGTGGGCTCCGCCCGCCGAGGTGGAAACATCGTTTACATCTGCATTCTTCTTCATCTCATCCACCTCCTACAGCAAACCGCTCTCGCCGAGCTTCTTGGCAATCCGGTCGGATAAAAGAACCAGAGCCAGACCGATCAGGGACTGGAACAGGCCGACCGCCGTCGCCGCGCTGAACTTTCCGGCGCCGAGACCCTTGTTGTAAATGTAAACCGCCAGCTGGTACTGGAAATCCTTTACCTGCGAATTTTCCAGAGCCGTCAGGCGCTCCAGGTTACTGCCCATGACGCGTCCGAGATTCAGAATCAGCAGCGTTACCACCGTACTCTTGATTCCGGGCAGCGTAATGTGCCACATTCTCTCCCACCGGTTGGCACCGTCCACCATGGCTGCCTCATACAGCTCTCCGCTGATTCCCGTGATGGCCGCCAGGTACAGGATGGTTCCCCACCCCATTGTCTGCCACACACCGATCAGCAGATAGGTGAAGGCCCAATGCCATTTCTCGTTCAGGAAGGGAATTCCCTCGGAAATCACCCCCATGTTCGTCAGAACGATGTTCACCAGACCGGAGGTCGGCCGGAACATGGTCAGCGCAACGCTGCCGATGATGGCCCAGGAGAGGAAGTGCGGCAGATACAGGATGGTCTGCGACACCTTCTTGAATTTCGGATACCGGAGCTCGTTCAGAATGAGTGCCAGAATGATCGGCATCGGGAAGCCCACCAGCAGATCCGACACATTGAACACAACGGAATTGCGGAGTGCACGGATGAAGTCAGCATCCTTGAAGATCTTGGCGAAGGTCTTCATTCCCACCCATTCGCTGCCGGCGTACCCCTTGGCCGGCTTATAATCCATGAATGCCATCCGCAATCCGGGATAGGCGGCATAGCTGAACACGAACACCATGATCAGCGGGAACAGCAGCAGCACATACAACTGCCAGTCTCTCTTCAGTGCCTGCTTCCACGTGGTCGCCACCTTCACCTTTTCCGCCGTGGCCGGACTCTTTTTCGCCATGCAATACCTCCCCCTTTGCTTTTGCAACCCGCATCTTTTGCGTCATCCATCCTGCCTTCGGAAATGCCGCCGGCAGATGTTGTGATTTCGCACAAGCCTTTCCTCTTTCTGACAATATTATCGTTCATTCTGACGACTCTTATCTAATCAAAATACAGGTGATACTATGCAAAAACGAACATTT
>CAVAUJ010000038.1:7824-11858 GCA_963591995.1 Succinivibrio sp. | reverse complement strand
CCAACGACGGACAAAAAAACAGCGACAGCCCGAAAACACAGGAGCAGACAAAAAGCGGGGAGATCGCCGAGAACGCTCTCGTGATCCTCCCCGCCCTGAATTACATCGATGACAACTATATGCAAGCCCTCACCATCGAACAGCTGGCCGCGCTCTGCCATTGGTGCCCTACCCACTTCCGCCGTGTCTTCCAGGAGATCATGGGCGTTTCCCCCCTTGCCTTCATCAACAGCACACGGATCAACCACGCCTGCGTCCTGCTGCGCAGCACGGAGCGCTCCATTCTGGATATCTCGGAGGCGGTCGGCTTTCGCTCCATTTCCAGCTTCAACCGCCACTTCATCCATATGATGCAGATGTCCCCGCGGGAATACCGCAGCCGGATGCGGCAATATGAGAAGAAGTTCGAGAAGCAGTCCATTCAGGAATTCCGCGGCTGGATGCGCCCGGAATAGCCCTTCACAGGCGTCTGTGCCTGCCCGCTCCGATCACGGAGCTGCCAATGCAGGCCACGGGAAAAGCCGGAGCGCAGCCCCGCCTGCAGGCTTCTCTACCGTGCAAGTCCTGCAAGCTTTCTCCATTTCCCGCTGTAGTAGCGCAGAACAAAGCAGATGATCCGGCAGATCCAGTCGACAACCATGGCGATCCACACGCCGATGGCCCCCATTCCAAGGGAAACGCCCAGCACATAGGACAGCGCGATCCGGAATACGAACATGGAGCTGATGGACGCAATCATGGTGAACCGGACATCGTTGCACGCCCGGAGCATGTTGGGGAAAACAAAGGCCAGCGGCCAGAGGACGATGGCGCAGCCGCAATGGATCACCACCAGAATCCAGGTCAGCTGCGTTGTCTCCGGCGAAAGGCCGTACAGCCGCAGGATCGGATTCAGACACGCAATGATCGAGCACTCCAGCACCGCCTGTCCAACGTAGGTGAGTACCATGATCCTGCGCAGGTAATACCGCACCTGCTCTTCCGAGCCCGCGCCGACGCACTGCCCGATCACCGTGATCATGGCAAGGCCGGTGGCCTGACCGATGATCACACCGACGCCGTCAAGGCTGTTGGCAACGCCGTTGGCTGCAATCTGCGTTGTTCCGAACAGCGCGATGATGGACACCACGAGAACCCTTCCCAGCTGGAAGATGCCGTTCTCCAGGCCGTTCGGCACGCCTATGTACAGAATCTTCCCGATGGTGTTCCAATCCGGCTTCGCCACCAGACCCTTCAGGTAAATCTCCTGCCGCGGCTTTAAAAGGAGCACGAAGAGAATCACCGCACCGGCTGCCCTTGAAATCAGCGAGGGAATGGCCACCCCGGCGGTTCCCAGGTGAAACACGAACACGCCGAGGGCATTGCCGACGATGTTGATGAGATTCACCGCAACGGCTGTCTTGAGCGTGATGCCGGCATTTCCCATGGAGCGGAACAGGGCCGCGCAGGCATTGTAGACCGCAAGGAAGGGGAAGGACAGGGCCGAGATCAGAAAATAGATCAGGGCATTCTGCATGACATCGTCCTCGATGGCGCCGAAGAACAGCCGCAGCATCGGCTCCTTCACCGCCAGGGTGATCCCCATGACCGCAAGGCTCAGCGCCAGAATCGTGTTCAGCAGCTGCTGTGCGGCATCTCTGCCCTTTTCGGGGCGCTTCGCCCCCAGCTGATGGGAAACCACCACCGCGCCGCCGCTGGCCATTGCCGCAAAGACAGCAAAAACAAGGTTGTTGATCATATCCACCAGGGAAACGCCGGACACCGCCGCCTCGCCGACGGCCGAGATCATCACGGTATCCATCATGCCGACCGTCATGGCCAGCGCCTGTTCGAAGATCAGGGGAACGATCAAGGCGCGGAGCGCCTCCCCGGAGAACAGAAAATTCTCCGGCGTTCCGGATGCGCTTTTGTGAAAAGGAATGGACAGACGGTTCATATGCAGCTCCTCCTGCGGATTCGTTGTCTGCTCCCGTAAAAACCGATGTCCCGGCAACACGTCCCGGTATGACTTACGGTGCTCGAACCCTCCATCCATAGTAGCACAGGTTTTCAGAAATGTAAGCGGTTACATTTTCGATTTGCATTCTGTGTTACAATGCTTTCTGGTACATCGTTTGCAAAATAGCCCGTACATCGTTTACAGAATAACTACCCCGATAACACAGAATTTTTCAGAGGGGCACAGCCATCAGAAAGTGAGGTCCGAGCATGCATTATCGTTACAAGACAAAGGGAACCTGTTCGCAGATGATTGAATTCGATTACGAGGACGGCCGCGTATTCCATGTGTCCTTCCTCGGCGGATGTCGCGGGAATACGCAGGGTGTTGCACGCCTTTGCGAGGGCCGCACGGCGCAGGATGTGATTGACTGCTGTGAGGGAATTCTCTGCCGCGAGGGGACCAGCTGTCCCGATCAGCTGGCAAGGGCGCTGCGCAAGGCGCTGGAGGAGGAGCCGCCGGTACCGACCGCTCCCGCCGGCGCTCCGGGTGCAGCCGGTGCCGACCCGGATTGCGCCAACTGTCCCTCCCCCTGCGGCAGGGAGGCAATGCAGGGCAGTAACTGACGGGAATCATTTTCGGATATCTTTTCGGGAATTTCTCTCTGTGATCCCGCCCTTTCGCAGGGGACGCCGCGGGTCCCTTTTCTACAGAATGCCGGTTTCCGTCAGGATCCGGCTCACCAGAGCGATGCGCGCATTCGAAGGATCCAGCCGCTGTGCCTCTGCCATAAAGGCACGTGCCTTCTCCCTGCTGCCGATTCCCGCCTCTCCCATGGCCATCAGGAAATTGCAATGGGCTTTGTTCCGGGTTGTAAGATCGTCCTCAAAGGTGAGGAAGTCCGGCAGGGACACGGCAAAATATCCGATCTTCACCTCTTCCCGGATATGGCGCTCGCCGTAATCGATGAGGCGATAGAAGCGCCGGTTCGCGCTCCCCTTTTCCCCGAGCTCCCGGAAGGCAAGTCCCTGGTACAGGATCATGTCGGCCGGCTGATCGTTGTAGAACATCATGCCGGCCGGCTCGTCGGTTCCGCAGGACGCCGCTTCGAAAGCCTCCCGGGCTGCCGCACCGTTTCCCTGCCCTTTCTCCAGAAGACCAAGGTAATAATACAGGTGATTGTCCTTCGTGCCCTCCAGCTTGCCCTCGCCGAGATTGTGCGGATAGACCAGGGCCTTCCGCAGCCGTTCCATGGCTTCTTCCGCGTTGCCCCGGTGCATTTCCCGCAAGGCCAGCAGGAGCAGCGAGAATTCATATTGCGCCGTGATCTTGCCTTCGCCGCCCTCCCACGGGTGGAAGGAACGGCCCATCATGAACGCATAGGCCTTCTCCGGCTGTCCTGTGACATTGAGGAGCGTCACATATTGCACGCAAAGATCGTCCCTTTGCTCCACCAGGCCCCGGTACTCCTCGTACCTGGCAAGGCGCTCCGCAAAGGTCATCCCCGTCTTGCTCCGGAGCTGGTCCAGCTCCATGAAGATGCGGGCATCCGAAGGATCCAGTGCAAAGGCCCTTTCAAGGGCAGCCAGCGCCCTTTGCGGATCCTTGCACTTGTTGCAGTAAACCAGCGAAAGATTGCGGTGAACCGTCGGGAACGAAGGTTCGATGGCCGCCGAGCTTTCCCACAGATCGCGCGCCATTTCCCATTGCTGCTTGTCATAATACAGGCAGCCAAGGTAGTATCTGGCCCTCGCCGCCGCAGGATCCTCTGCGATCGCATTCCGAAGGACGGCGATGTCCTCCGGATCATTCGGAAAACAGCAATACGGATCGCCCGCCTCTCCCTTCCGGACTGCGGAAAGCGCCTCTTCCTCTCTTCCCAGCTTCGTCAGATAAAATCCCTCATAGTAATGGACGAGCGGATGCTCCGGCGCCCCGGAAAGGATGCCGCAGGCCTCTTCATAGCAGCCGGCCTCCGCATAATCCCTGGCCGCCCGGAGCAGGTTGTACACATCGCCGCGGCTGCGGGCCCGCAGCGCCTCTTCGTCCATACAGCCTCTACCATCCATGCTGCCTCTACCGTCCATGCTGCCGT
>CAVAUJ010000038.1:0-7808 GCA_963591995.1 Succinivibrio sp. | reverse complement strand
GTTCCCGTCCCTGCCCTTCTGAAGCTCCAATGCCTCGCAGCAAGAGACATAATCAAACGGATCCAGCGCGAGGTTCTCCCGCACAAGCGCGGCCGCCTGCTCCTCTCTTCCCAGCTTCCGAAGGATCACGGCCTTTAAGCCGCGGGCCTTCACGCTGTGTGCATTGCGCACCAGCGAGCGCTCGATCCGCTCCAGCGCATCCTCCGGGCGTCCCTGCCGCATCGCGATGCAGGCAAGATAATAGAAGGCCAGATTCTGCTGCTCCGCCGACCAGGTCGCCTTGTAAAAGGCATCGTATGCCTCGTCATACCGCTCCTGCAGATACAGGGCAAGACCCAGGTCGCAATAAGCCTCCGAATCGTACGGATTCGGATTCTTCCAGGTAAGCCTCTCAATCGCCCTCCGGAAATATTCTTCCGCACCTTCGGGTCTGCCGCGACGCAAAAGGAGTCGTCCGTAGGCCAGATTGATCCGGGCGTCGGACGGATCGCGCTTCAGTCCCTCCAGATAGTAGTCGTCCGGCTGATAGGTGGCATGCCGGTATTGTTCCAGATGAAGTCCCGTAAGGAAGAGCTCCTCGTTCGTCCGGATTTCCGCCGGCGGCGCAGCCTCCTTTGCCGGGTCCGGAAGCTCGGAGAGCTTCTCCGGATCCGGCCGGTAACGGACCAGCGTCCTTGTCCCGTCGGTCACGGCAAGGTCCAGCTCCTCCGGTGCGGAGAGCTCGCGCGGCAATGCAATGGTCTCTTCAAAGATGTCGACGGGAGAGAGTCCGGTTTCCGCAGAGAACACCGTCTCTCCGCCCTGCTTTACCGTGATGCGGGCGTTTTCGTGCACTGCCGTCGCATAAACTCTCACCGTGAGCCTTTTGCCCTCTGTCTCACACCCGATGCAGGCCTCTTTGGTAGCATTTCTGACCATGCCGACCTTCTTGTACGGCAGGAAGTATTGCGTGAATACCTTCTCTTCATAGGGCTTCAGCCAGGTGAAATCCGGCTGATTGTCCGTGAAAACACCCGTCATCAGTTCCACGTACGGGCCGTCCTCATCCGTAAGATTCCGGTCCCAGGCTTTGCCGAAATCGCCGCACCCCCAGGTCCATTGCTTCTTGCCGGGGCTCACGTGGTGATCCGCAACGTGCAGGATTCCCGCCTCTACCCCGTTGTCGTAGCCGCCGACAAAGTCGTAATGCGATTCTGCCGCCATAAAGGACGTCGGAACCGGAATGTTCTTATACCGGGAGATGTCGACTCCTTCACTGTAATCTTTTTTGTAATACGTTCCCGTTGCAATCGGGAACCGCGAGACATCCCGCTTGCCGTGATCCATGACCGCCGTCACATCCGGCGGCATGACGGTCTGCGTGTTGTCGTTCACCGCAACCGCCGGGTTCGCCCACCAGAGGAAGGTCTGCGGAAGCGGCGTGCGGTTGTAGAGCTGCCCGCAGATTTCAATGTAGGAGATGCCGGGATACAGCGAGATTTTGCAAATGCCCTTTGTCCCGTAGATGCGGTCGACGTCGCTGCAGAGGCAGGACACGCTCCCGTCCGCATTCTCCGTGATCACGTGGTCAACGGCCATGTAGGTGGTCGGGCGGTGGTGCTGCGGCCAGTTGAACTCGATGCCGCCGGACACCCAGGGACCCAGAAGTCCCACCAGTGCCGGCTTCAGCACATGGTTGTAATAGACAAAATCATAGCCGTTGGTCTTATCGTACGCGCGCTGAATGCGCCCGCCGAGCTCCGGCAGCACCATGACCTTGAGGTACTCGTTCTCCAGAAACACTGCCCGGTAGGGCTGCTCCTTTTTCTCATCCCCGATGGATTCGATCGTCGGGTACGGATAGATTCTTCCGGAGCTCCCCTGGTAAACCCTCTTCTCGATGAACATCGGGTTCTTCTCCGGCTTCCCGACGGGATACGTCGGAATCATCACCGTCTCTTCCCATATTCTCGCATTGCTCATAATCCCCTCCGTTCCGCAGAAATTTTCCATTTCGCGGAAATCCTCTGTTCCGCGGAAATTCTCTGCTTCGTGGTAATCCTCTATTCCGCGAAAATCTTTCATTTCTATTTTGCGGGCGCTGCCACCGGTAAGGCTCCGCTGCCGCCGGTCAGAACAATCGGATCCGCGCCACCGCAAACGGCTTTTCCTCCTCCGCTATGGCCATGACCTTGACGTCTTCCTTCGGTTCCCTGCAAAAGCGAATCCGAATCCCCCCGGTCGCGACCGGTGCGAAATGGATCAGATTCCATTCACTGCAGCTAAGCTCCTGACGAAAGCTCACCTGCACCGGCCGCCAACCTTCCTCCGTGAGGTACTCGGCCGTCACATCCACGGGAAGGCTGTACCGACCTTTCTCGCCATCGTAGGCGCTGCTCTTCCCGAACACGATCTGCAGCGTGTCCACCACTCTCTCCTCGTGCAGCCGAAGGGTAATCCAGGCATCCTTCGGATCCGGGATTCCCGCGGTATCCCACACCGCCGCATCCTCCCGGAGAACCTTCCCGGCAGAGCCGCTCCGATAGCCGGCCTCCGCCGTCGCCTCCTCTTCGGTGACCGCTCTGCGCGCCCCCGGCACCAGCCTATGCAGTTCTCCTGCCGTGATGCTCCTTTCCGGCGCAAAGTCCGCCGACGCCGCATAATCCGCCAAGGCCCCTGCAAAGGCCGCAACCGACGGCTCCTTCCGATTCTCCATGCAAAAGGTACAGACCAAGAGCTTGCCCCCTCCGACCCGCACGCCGTAGACCATCGCAAGCGTCTCGTTCCTTTGCAGATTGTCTGTCATCCCGATGATCGGCAGAATGCCGGTTCCCGTAAGCACCGCGGCGCGGCTCCCGCGCAGCAGATGCCACCATCTGGCATCCGTATGATCGGCAGAAGGGAACCGCTGCAGGAGCGCGTTGCCCGGGTCCATCGTAAGCCCCATCGTGCCGCTTGCATCCCGCCTGCGGAACATGTACCAGCACCAGAAATCCGGAATGTAGGACGCCGGGAAGCTCTCCGGCACCGCCCACGGCTCCGCAGGCGGCAGGAGGATGAGACTCTCTCCTTTTTCCAGCCGTGCAAGCGCTTCGGCATCGACGTTCTCCACAAACCGGGACGCCTCCTCTGCCGTCAGCTCCCTTTGCGGATAAACATAGAGCTCATACGCCTTGCTCCGTTCCCCGATGCGGACGGTCGCCACCAGCGTCCGCGGCTTTTCGCACGCCGGAAGGGTCACCTCCTCCTCTCCGATGATGCACAGCTCCCCTTGCGGAACCTGCGCCGATGGCCAGCGCTTCTCCTTCACGATACGGCCGCTATCATCCCGCACCGTCCATTCCACGGTCTCCTGAAGGTCCTCCGCGCCGAAGTTGTGTACAAGAACCGTGAAGCGCTCCCGCTCTCCGCCGTAAAAGGTCTTCCGGCCAAACTTCAGAAGCGGTGTGACCGGGGAGCAAAAGCGCCGGAATTCCTCCGGAGGAGCGAACTCCTTGGGATCTCCGAAGGCATCGATCATTCCGACCAGCGCCGTTCCCTGCCCGGAGAAATCCTGCAGCCCAAGGAGCGAGAATCCTGCCAGCTCCGGCGTTCGCATCGCGGCCTCGATCTCCTCACGGTAGCACGCCATGGAAAGCCTCCCGGAGGCCCGGTGGAACAAGGAATCCTTTCCGGCAAGCCCCTTTTCTTCCATGTCCCGCCGGAACGCCTTGAGATTCCTTGCCTCCAGAACGCCGGTATATTTGGCAATCTCGCGATAATCCGGGTACACCTGGAACTGTCCGACCTCAAAGCTGATCACCGGCTTCTCCATCCCGCGCAGCGCCTCGGAATACGTATGCGTCTCCGCCGGCGGCTCGTCATTGATGAAGCCCGCGTTTCCGGCAAAGGCCCCCCGCCATTTCTGCGCATAATTGCCCTGGGCGAGCACAAAATCCGCATCCGGATTCACGCCGGCCTCTCCGTACCACGCATTGGAGCCCTCGGCGTAAAGCCTTGTCGGGTCATACAGCCGCAGGGCTCTGCAGAAAGCCCCCATCCTCGCGCGATTCCCGCTGCGCAGCTCGTTGCCGCAGGTGAGTGCGACCAGAGACGGGTGATTGCCGTATTGATCCAGGATGGCTCTCGCCTCTCTCCCGTAGTAATCGTAATCCGCATCCTTTTCGAACATGCGGAAGGTCCACGCGCTCAGCTCCGGCTGAATGTACAGGCCCTTTTTGTCCGCACTCCGGAAGGCGGCATCCGGCGGACACCAGGAATGACAGCGCACATAATTGATGCCGTAGGCCTTGTACACATCAAAGAGCCTGTCCCAGGCCGCCTCGTCCATGGGCGCATAGCCGGTGAGCGGGAACACCGCGCAATTGGCTTCGCTCCGAACGAAGATATTCTTCCCGTTCACGGCAAAGTGATGGTGATCTTCACTCACCTTGTAGTCCCGCAGGCCGAACGGGACGCGCCTTTTCTGCACCGTGTCTTCCGTCTCCAGCGTGATCTCCACGAACGTCATCTGCGGATCAAACTCGCTCCAGAGAGGTGTCCTCCTGTCCACCTCTCCCTCCAGCATATATTCATAGGAGCCGCTCCCGCCCGTGAGGGTATATTCCCCCTCTGCCAGCACCGCGGCGCCGTATTGCGACTGACGAACACGCAGCCTTATCCGCACCGGCTCCTCTCGTCCGGAGAACACCTTCGTTCTGACCCGGATGCGTCCCTTTGCCGCATCCGGATAGATCCGGATGCTCTCCGGGTACACCTCGGGCTCCAGTCGCAGCTCAATCCTGCCGACGATACCGTTCCAGTTCGTCTGCGTGTGCGCCGTCGCCATGTGCGACTCCGCAACGGCCTCCTGCGGCACGCGGTCCATCGTATTGTCCACGGCAACGGCAATGGTATTGCGGCCCTCCCTTACGAGCGCTGTGATGTCCAGCGTCTGCGCGCTCGTCAACAGATCCCGCCCCCCCGCAGAAATGCCGTTGACGAACGTTTCCGTGACACGGCTGCGCTCCATGGAGAACAGGACCCGTTTCCCCGCAATTCCGCTCACCTCTATTTCTCTTTCATAAAGCGCTCGCCCTGTAAAGGTATGCCGCTCCGACAGGAAAAGCCGCTCCTGCCTTTCATTGACCGCTCCGTATCCGCTCTCCGTCACCGTAGACGGCAGCGTGATCACACCGGCCGGCGCCCCGTCCAGCGACAGTCTCCATTCCCCGCTAAGATCCATGCTCCGCTCTTCGTCGTATGCTCTCATAGGACCGCTCCTTCTGTTCTCCCCTCTTGCCTTTCCGGCTCTCCCTCTCCCTGCCGCTTCGCCTTGCACGGCGACATCCGGCTATCATGCGCCGCTTCACCTTGCACAACACCAACAAACCCCCATGTGCCGCCTCGCCTCCCCGGATACCATCACGCTACCATGCGCCGCCCCCTTCGTCATCCCCCGGTCTTGTTCAAAAATATAACGATCTTGTTTTTCATGCAGCGCCTTTGTAGAATACCGTGCAAGAGGCAGACGCACCGCACGGTCTCCTCCCGGATTATCGTTTCACTCTCTTCAGAACATCCCATGAAAAAGGAGCCTCCCGCAATGAAAACCATCGTTCCCCATTCCACCCTCCGGCAGGGATCCTGGGCCGAGGATCTGACACCTTCTCAGGAAATCCGGCAGAAATTTATGTATGTGCAATGCATGGGACATTACTGTGCGGGCCCGCATTACGGTGTCATTGACCGAAGCGGTCTACACAGCTATCTGCTCCTTTATACCAACCGCGGAGAGGGCGTGGTGGAATACCGCGGGCACCGTGTGTCCGTTCCGGCACATTGCTCCGTCCTTCTTGACTGCGATGCGCCGCACTCCTATTACACCTCAGAGGATCACGAATGGGACCTTTACTGGATCCATTTCCACGGCGCCTGCATCGACGGATATCTCGGCAGCATCCTGGAGAACTGGAGCGTCAACACCACCGATCTTCCGGCAGATTTCTTTCACCGGATCTATGGATATTGCCACCGGGAGCCGACGCTCACCTCCTATATTCAATGCTCGACCGAGCTCATCGGCCTCTGCTCTCAGTTCCTCCTCTCCCTCCGCAGGGAAAAAGAAGCCTCCCCCGTCGTCCGCACGCCGCTCGTGCGCGGCGCCATGGCCTACATGGAGGAGCACGTAACCGAGGCGATCTCCCTCGATGCGCTCTGCCGCCATCTCAACGTCAGCAAATTCTATCTCGCCCACTCCTTCAAGGAGCAAACCGGCTTCGGGCCCGCGGAATATCTGATCACGCTGCGCCTCACGAAGGCCAAATCCCTGCTGCGCAGCACCACCCTTCCGGTTGCTCAAATCGCCGAGCGCTGCGGCTTCAACGGCAGCAGCTATTTCATCCAGGCCTTCCGGAAAAGAGAGGGCATGACCCCCCTCGCGTACCGGAAATACTTCCTGTACCCGGAGGTTGCTAAGGAAATGCTGACTAAATCAGCATTTCCTTAGCAACCTCCGGTGGATCGCACGGCAGACAGATCCAAACAGAAAGTCGCCACTTTTTTTCGCCGCCCCTGCGCCGCTTTTCTTTTGATTTTCCCGCGAATATAATAATGAACCGTCGCCCCCTTGGGGCGACGGTTCATTATCTCCATGGTGTTCATTTCACCATTGTCTTTACCGAAAGGTGGCTTGTATGCGATACGTATTTCAGTCCGCGCGGCTTCTGGGCTTTTGTCTGGCAGGAGAGGTCCTGCATGTCTTCCTGCCGTTTCCCATCCCCGCCAGCATCTATGGGCTTCTCCTCCTCTTTCTGGCGCTCTGCAGCGGTCTGGTAAAGCTCGAACAGGTACGGGAGGCCGGTCAGTTCCTCGTTGGCATCTTCCCGCTCCTCTTCGTTCCGGCGGCCGCCGGTGTCATGGAGCTGTGGGATGAGCTGGGTGCCATGCTGCTGCCCGCCATCATCGCCATCCTTCCCGTCACAGCACTGGTTCTTGCCGCCGCGGGGCGCACCACGCAGGCTCTGATCCGCCGAAAAAACGCCGCGGCAGCCTCATCAGCCGCAGCAGCTGTCTCGTCGTCCGTTTCCTTAAAGGAATCCGTTGCAACAGCCGCCATGTCGCAGAAAGGAGAGCACAAGGATGCCATCGCTCATTGATTTTCTGACCCAGTCCTCGGTCTGGGGAGTCCTTCTCACACTGGCCGCCTTCGCCCTCGGTGCCCTGCTCAACCGCCGCACCGGAAAGGCCTTTCTGAATCCCCTGCTCCTTGGCAGCATCTTCGTCATCGTGTTCCTCTGCGTCCTGAAGATTCCCTACGAAGACTATAAGACCAGCTCCGCCCCCGTCAGCTATCTGCTGCTCCCGGCAACGGTCAGCCTCGCCATTCCGCTCTATGAGAAGCTAGAGCTCCTCAAGAAGAATGCCGCCGCCATCCTCGCCGGCATCACCGTCGGAACCCTCCTTAGCCTTGTCAGCGCCCTGGTTCTGGCGGTTGCCCTGAATCTGGAGCACGAGCAGTACGTCACGCTCCTTCCGAAGTCCGTCACCACCGCCATCAGCATGGATGTCTCGGCGGAGCTCGGCGGCATCGCTGCGCTCACGGGCGCCATCGTCATTCTGACCGGCATTGCCGGAAACCTCCTGGCGGATTCTGTCTGCCGCTGGTTTCACATCACCGATCCCATCGCAAAAGGCATCGGGATCGGCACCTCCTCCCACGCCGTCGGGACCAGCCGTGCCCTGGAAATGGGCGAGGTGGAGGGTGCCATGAGCGGGCTCTCCATCGCCGTTGCCGGTGTTCTGACTGCCGTACTCTGCCCTGTTTTCGCCGGATTTATCTGAGGCGGGGC
>CAVAUJ010000037.1:0-23396 GCA_963591995.1 Succinivibrio sp. | reverse complement strand
GGATCTACGACTATATCACCAGATATTTTGAATCCCTGCATACGATGGGAGACCATTACATTGTGCAGGACATTGACGATTATATCAGTAGCATCGCGGACATTTAATTTCGTGGTACCGGTTGTGGTAACCCCGGACAGCGGTTTGCGCCCCGGTGTAGAAAACCGCCGCGGATAAGAATCTGCGGCGGGGATCCGGATGCTACTCATTTTCTCTCGAAATTTCATCAATGGCGTTTCGTTCCTCCTGCGAAAATTCCGTATTCGAAAGGAACTTGACGTTATCCAGAATCTGCTCCGGCTTCGAGGCTCCGATAATGACCGAGCAGATGTCTTGATCCCTTTCAATCCAGGCAAGAGCCATTTCCGCCAGAGACTGACCGCGCTTTGCGGCAATACCGTTCAGGGCCTCGATCTGTTGCAGACGCTTCGGGGTCAGCACAGCTGCATTCAGAAAGCGATGATCCTTCGCGATTCGGGAATCCTTGGGAATTCCATGCAGATATTTATCGGTCAGAAGCCCCTGTGCGAGTGGACTGAAGGCAATGATCCCCATTCCCTCATCGGCGCATAGGCTCTTGGTCCCTTCTTTTTCGATGGCTCTGTCGAAAATAGAATACCTTCTTTGGTTAACAATGAGCGGCAGTCGGATCTTTCTGGCAATCTGGATGGCCTCTTCGGTCTGCTCGCAGCTGTAATTGGAAATTCCGACATAGATTGCCTTTCCGCTGGTCACGATCTGCCGGAGCGCCTCCATCGTCTCCTCCATGGGAGTTTCGGGATCCGGGCGATGATGGTAGAAAATATCGACATAATCCAATCCCAGGCGCTGCAGAGATCGGTCACAGCTCGCGATAAGATATTTACGGCTTCCTCCGTCCCCGTAAGGCCCGGACCACATATCGTAACCGGCTTTTGAGGTAATGATCAATTCATCCCGGTAAGGCTTAAAATCCTGTGCGAGAATCCTTCCGCAATTCTCCTCCGCTGCGCCATAGTCCGGCCCGTAGTTGTTGGCCAGATCAAATTGCGTGATGCCATTGTCAAACGCAGTGTGCAGGAGCGTGCGCATGACGTCATAGGAGCCGTTGCTGCCAAAATTGTGCCATAAGCCGAAAGAGACGGCCGGAAACTTCAGACCGCTGCTGCCCACCCGATGATAGCGCATGTTTTCATATCTCTTGTCGTTTGCAACATAAACAGATGCCGTTGCCATAATTTAAACCCCTCCTTACCGGATTGTTGCAGGTGCAAGACCCATCTTACGGCCTCGTTTCCGTTTTAAAAATCCCACAAACTTACGACAACCTAGAAATTTCTACGTTTCTGTGCACACTACCGCGCGGCTGTGGACTTAACACGTCATTTTTTTGCTTTCTTTGCGGCAGATTCCGACGAGAGAAAACAAAACCGATAAAGAACCTTGGATGCACTCTTATTTCATCTATGTTTTGAACAATTCTTTCGTGCAAGATCGTAGGATTTTTGAGTTTTTGATTGTTTTCGCAGGTGTTTCCCAGTGAAACCGAAAGGTACAATCTTCCCAGAACCAAGAGCCGAGGTTCAAAAGCAATTTGAGACAAGGAGGGAGAAGGCAAAAAAATGACACGGGTGGAAGTGCTGAAGGAAAAAATGAATGCAGGAAAGCTTGTCAAAGGCTTTTTTCTGACTCTTCCGGATGCGATCGTCGGAGAGATGGCCGGGTTCGCCGGCTATGATTACGTTTGGATTGATGCCGAGCATGGCCCCCTGGGGCGCAGGGACATTCTGCAAATCATCATGGCGGCACAGGGTGCAGGCTGCGCGGCCATTGTCCGGGTTCCGGGGCATGACCGAACGCTGATCAAAGCGATTCTCGATATGGGACCGGACGGCATTATTTTCCCCTTTACCGACACAAAGGAGATTGCGGAGGAAGAGGTTCGCGCCTGCTCCTATCCGGAAGAAGGCGGCGTGCGGGGACAGGGACCGCTTCGCGCAATCCGGTATGGGGTGGACGATGAAATGACCTATATCCGAAGCGCGTATTCCCAGGTTCTGAAAATCTGCCAGATCGAATCCATGGAGGGGTATGAAAACCTCGAGGATATTCTCAGCGTAAAGGGAATCGACTCCTTCTTCATCGGCGCCGCGGATCTCTCCCGATCCATTGCAGCCAGAAATGACGGCATGCAATTGGAAACGGTATATGACGATATTTGCCGCAGAGTCCGAGAGGCGGGCAAATATCTGGGGGCCGCGATCTCCCCGACAAGGGAAAGTGCGGCTGCGGCAAAGGAGAAGGGGATTCAATGGGTTGTTTTCGGTCAGGATGCCCGGTACCTGCAGGGAGCGTTAAAGGACAGTCTTGACACCATTCGTGATTTTTAAGGCAGCCACAGCGAAGTATTCCGGATGCAAGGATCAATCCGAATGTAAGGAGCAATCCGCGTATACGGATGCTAAATAGATGCTTTTACAGAAGGAGGGGCACATGAAAAGAAAGGTATTGACGGCGTTAATGGCATTTACCATGGCTTGCGGGATGCTGGCCGGGTGCGGATCGGAGGCTTCGTCGTCGGATTCCGGCAGCGAGGCAGCCGCCGCGGAAGAGCAGGGAGAATCCGCGGATCTCTATTCGGGAGATAAGGTCACCCTGCGAGTAATGATCTGGGGCAATGCGGACGATTATACACCGTCCTTTGACATCCTGAAAAACGATATTTCCGAGGTCGGCGACAAGGTTGATTTTTCCATTGAGCTCGGCGGCTCCGGCGATTCGGATGTAGCGGAGAAATTCCGGCTTATGCTGGCTTCCGGCGAGGAGCTGCCGGATCTGATTCGCTTAAACTATACACAGCTTCCGGAATTTGCCAGCGCAGGCGTTCTTTATAACATGGACAGTGCGGTTGCTCCCTATGAGGACGACATAATCGAAGCGGCGAAGCAGCTGATGGTCTACGACGGCGAAACACTGGCCGTTCCCCGGGAGGTAAAGCCCAAAATCTGGTTATACCGGTCGGATATGTTCGAGGAGGCCGGCATTGATCCGTCCGAGGTAAAGAGTGTGGATGATTTTATCGCTGCTGCGGAAACCTTCCACGAGAAATTCCCGGACAGCTACATCGAGAACTACGGGACGCCATTGAACAATTACGATCTTACCATGATGCTGTGTGCGACGGGCGGCACCTTCTGCGATTCCGAAGGGAATTACCATTGCGCAACGGACGAAGGGGTCAGAGCTGCCTTTGAAAATCTTAAAAAGCTTCACGACAGCGATGCTTTCTCGAAGGACGTGGAATGGGATGCAGACTGGCAGGCGGATTTTGCAAACGACAAGCTCTGCTCGCAATTGATCGGCGGCTGGATGAAGGATCACCTGATGAACTGGACACCGGAGAATTCCGGCAAATGGGGCGTGGCCGCCTGGCCGGAAGAGATCCGGACGGGCTCCGAATCCGGCGGCGGCATCTGGGTTATTCCCAAGGATGCGCCGAACGCAGAGTTGGCGGCAGATGTGATTGCCAAATTCTCGTTTGATCCGCAGGTACGCAAGGATATTTATGATATTACCGGAATCATTCCGCCGCTTGTTTCCGCGTCGGAGGATGAATATTACCTGACTTCCGACTACTTCGGCGATATGTCTGCATATTTTGAAGCGATGGAGACCTTTTCCGTGTATCCGTACACCCCTTCCTTCTCGCAGGAGATCACAATTGTAAGCCAATACCTTACGGAGTATCTGAACGGCACGATGGATCTGGACACGGCACTTTCGAATGCCGATGCAGACCTTGTGAATCAGATTGGCAATCCTTATCAGTAAAGACAGGGGATTTGATCCATCACGAAGGCGAACAGCCGCAAAGGTGGCCGGTCTGAGACGATCAGACCGGCCACCCGTTTAAAAGAGGCGAAAAATGAAAAAAAAGAAGCTGAAGTTGACGCCGTATATCTTTCTGCTCCCTTTTATCTTTATGTTCTGTGCAACGTTCCTGTATCCTGCTGTATACTCGCTGGTATTAAGCTTTTATAAGTACAAGGGATACGGAGAAGCCACGTTCGTCGGGATTCAGAATTTTAAAAACCTGCTGACCTACCGTACCATGTGGGTTTGTCTCGGAAACACCGCGATTTATTTCATCGGAAGCTTCATTCCGACAATGGTAATCGCATTTTTGCTGGCCGTTCTGATTCGCTCCAAAACGCTCCGGAGATATCAGCGGTTTTACAAGCCGATCGTGTTTCTTCCGCAGATTTGCTCCGTGGTCGCGGCATCGCTGATTTTCAAGATTATTTTCGGCGGAGATGTCGGCGTCATCAACCAGATTTTCCACACAAACATTGACTGGCTGGGAAATACGCAGAACATGCGGTTTCCGGTCATCTGCCTAATCGCATGGCGGGGAATCGGCTGGTATTTCATCATCTTTCTGGCGGGGCTTACCACGGTTGGGGAAGAGGTGGAGGAGGCCTCCCTCGTAGACGGCGCCTCCCCGTTCCAGCGTCTGCGCTACATCACGATTCCGCTGATGAAGCCGACCTTTATGCTGACATCCATCACCTATCTGATTGGTTCCCTGAAGCTTTATACGGAGCCGAACGTCCTTCTTTCCCGGACCGAGGCGCCCCTTCAGGTGGCTCCGTATGTTAATCTGGTGACGACCAACGTCAACAGCGGTAATTTTGGAATGGCTGCGGCCGCCGGATGGTTTCTCGTGATCATTATTATGGGACTGACCATGCTTGAACTTAAGGTGTTCGGAGGAGATTGAGATGAACAGCAAAAAGAAGATCCCTATGCGTAGGGTTTATGCATTCCTTTCCCATGCAGTCATGCTGGTCGTTGCTTTCGGGGCCCTTTTTCCGTTGTGGATTATGGTTATGGGGTCTTTTAAGAATACACCGGAGCTGCTGCTGAATTCGGTAGGACTTCCCAAGAGCTTCCTTCCGACGAATTACATCAGTCTGCTGGAATACAATTCCGGCACAATCGTGCGAACCTATTTCAATGCCATCATGATCGCCGTGTGCTATACGGCGATTGCTCTGGTGCTGTCCTCCATGGCCGGTTACGCCTTCGCCAAATTCCAATTTAAAGGGAAAAATGTCTTGTTTATGGTATTTCTCCTCACGATGATGGTCCCGCAGGAGCTGCTCGTGACGCCCCTTTACCTGATCTACTCCAAAATCGGATGGCTGAACACCTACCGGGTTCAGATCGTAACCGGGATTGCCAATGTCTTCGCCATGTTTATGTTCCGCAAAAACATGGAGACCATACCGGATGCCCTTTTGGAATCGGCCAAGCTGGACGGCGCAAACGAATTCCGGATTTTCACGGGAATCGTTGTCCCGGTTTCACGCCCCGTCTTCGGAGCGCTGACCATCCTTGTCTTCCTCAGCAAGTGGAACGAATATCTGCTGCCCAAGATGCTGGTGAGCAAGACGGAAAAGCTCCCGATTATGGTGATTCTCCCCTCGCTCAGCGTGGGGGACAACATGTACGCATTGCCGTGGGAGCTGGTGCTGACAGGGTGCACCCTGGTCATTATTCCGCTTGTCATTGTATTTCTTATTTTTCAGGATCAGTTTCTTTCCAGCGTGACGATCGGAGCGGTTAAGGGATAAAATAAAGGCGGGAGCAATGTACAGTATCCTTATTGTAGATGATGAAAAGTTGACAAGGGACGGCCTGGAGCAGTACATCAATTGGAACAGCATCGGCATCGACGATGTTTGTACGGCAAGTGATGGACAGCAGGCTCTGGAAATTGCCCGTAAAAGGGCCTTTGATATTCTTATGACGGATATTATGATGCCGCATATGGATGGTGTCGAACTGATCCGCCGGTATCGGCAGATTGATCCCCGTGTCCGTGTGATCCTGTTCTCAGGGCACGCGGACGCGGACCATTTGAAAAAGGCGATCAATCTGAAGACGGATGCATACATTGATAAGCCCATCACCTTGAAGAATGTCAGTGCTGTCATCAAGGATGTTGTATGGCAGATCGATTTCGAAAGGAACAACCGGCGCGAAGCGGGAGAGGACGACAACGCTGCGGGCGGCAATTCCTCCGCTTACACGGACGATTCTCTGGGACTTATCCGGGAGATTCTTCCGGATTTCGGGAATTACGACAGCAGGGTAGAGCAAGGGCTGAGCTTTATTGCCAAGCAGTTTTATGACAGCGGTCTTTGCGTTGCGACTGTCGCGAACCATCTTGGAATTTCGCCGAATTACTATTCCACAATATTCAAGAAAGAAACAGGAATGACGATAGGAGAATACATCACGGAAATCCGGCTCGCCAACGCGTCGTATCTTCTGCGGACGACGAACCTGAAGCTGTATGAGATCAGCAGCGCCATCGGGATTTCCGATTCGAACTATCTTAGCATTTTGTTCAAGAAACGCTACGGCGTATCGCCGCTTTCCTATCGCAGAACCAAAAACCATGCGATCAGCAGTGAATAAGACCCTACATAAGCTCATGCAGAAGATTTCCGGCCTGCGGTATCACTATGTCTGCAAAATCTTCTTGTCCTACATCCTGATATTTGCAGTTGTTTTCGTCGGTGTTATTTTTTTCAGTGGATTTCAACTGGCCCGCACGCAGGTGAAAAGCGACGAATTCACGTACGAAAAGTCTCTGGAGCAGACAGCGGAATATATCCGTTTTAATGTGAACGAGGTTCGCGGTGTCGTGGATACCGTCACGAACTCGGATACTGCAATGAAGGCCATTGAGGCCGGACAGAAATATTATACGCACAGCACAGGAAGCTGGAATATCATCACCAGCAGCGGTCATCGCTATATTCTTTATAATCTTTTCAGTTCGAGTAATATCAAATCCATATCCTTATATACCTTATCCGGCGAACTTTCCCTTGAGAATTCCAAGGAGTATGAGGCTCTGTCCGAAAACGGACAGAGCGAGCTTTCGGCAAGGCTTGCGGAGATGACGGGCACTTATTACTGGATCCCTGCAGAGCTGCTGTACGAAGAGGATGCAGCCGGCTATGTCACGTATTTAAGAAAGCTTTCACAACCGAGCAAAATCAATTCCTTCATCGGATATGCCGCGGCAAGGGTACCGAAGGAGGTTTTTCAGAATATTCTGCTGCAAATGCAGGTAACACCGGGCAGCATCGGAATTCTGTACAACCGCAAGGGAGAAGTGATCGCCTCCACAGGCACCGAAGCAAAAGGCGGGGATGAATTCATGCCTTCGCAGATTTCCGCGCTGGAAGCGCAGAACCGGATCCGCACGGACGGATCGCTGGAAACGGTCGATATAAACGGAGAGAGCTTCCTGATTGGGGCGAGGGATGTTCCGGGAAGCGATTGGACGCTGGCCCTGGCGGTTCCGGTGGCGGACAGCACCGGTAAGATTATCCGTACGATAACAAGCCTGGCGCTGTGGCTCCTGTTTTGTATTGCGCTGTCGATTCCGGCGGTTTATCTGGTTTCCAAATCTCTTTCCAGGAGAATCGTTTTATTAAAAAATGAAATGATGCCGTTTGTTAACGCAGAAGCATCCGATCCGGCAGGGGACCCGGCGTATGATGAAATTGACGACCTTTCGCAAAGCTTCCATTTGATGAAAAGCAACATTGAGCAGCTGATGCTGGAGCAGTACGAAAGCGGCATTGCCAGAAAGGATCTTGAAATTCAGGTACTTCAGGCACAAATCAATCCCCATTTTCTATATAATACATTGGAGACCCTCTATTGGATGGGGATTCAGAACGGTGTTCCGGAGGTTTCGAGGATAGCGGAACAGCTGGGTACCTTTTACCGGCTCAGTCTCGCGAACGGAGAGACCTTTGTTCCGCTTTCGTCGGAGCTTCGGCACGTGGAGGCCTACACGGAAATTCAGAACATTCGCTTCGGGAATAAAATACATCTTGTCATGGATGTTCCGGAGGAAGACATGGACATCCAGATGCTGCACCTCACCCTGCAGCCGTTGGTGGAAAATGCAATACAGCACGGTATCCGGGAGAAGGAAACGGAAAACGGCACCATCGTAATCCGTACGGAGCGAAGGAACCGGCCGGAGGGAGAATTCGTATCCGTGACCATTCATGACGACGGCGTGGGAATGACGAACGATCAGCTTGCGAACATGCTCAAAAAAGAGAGCAATATTGAGGGGCATGGGTATGGTGTCTGGAACATCAATGAACGCATTCGACTGAATTTCGGCGACAGCTATTGTCTGCGCTATACCAGCCGGGCGGGCGTGGGGACGACGGTTGAAATGATTCTCCCGCTGGTTCACCGTTTCAATGGTACGGTTCCGCCCACATAATATCTCTCAGAACGGGGAGGCAGCCAATGAGTTATATCACCTTCGAGAATGTCACAAAGGAATACCGGATGGGAGAGGTGACCATCGACGCCGTTGCCGGTGTGAACTTCACCATCGAAAAGGGTGAGTTCGCGATCATTGTCGGCCCCTCCGGCGCGGGCAAGACCACCGTGCTCAACATGCTGGGCGGCATGGATACCTGCTCCGGCGGCACCATCACGGTGGACGGCACGATAGTCAGTGATTACAGCGCGCGGCAGCTCACTGCCTATCGTCGGAGCGATATCGGCTTTGTTTTCCAGTTCTACAATCTTGTACAGAACCTTACGGCATTGGAGAATGTGGAGCTGGCGGCGCAGATCTGTGACGATCCGATGGATGCCGGGGAGGTGCTGGAGCACGTTGGCCTCGGGCATCGCCTGAACAATTTTCCGGCGCAGCTCTCCGGCGGCGAGCAGCAGCGCGTCGCCATTGCCAGAGCTCTGGCGAAGAATCCCAAGCTCCTTTTGTGCGACGAGCCCACCGGTGCGCTGGACTACGTGACCGGAAAGGCGATCCTTCGGCTCCTGCAGGATACTAGCCGTCAGCATAATATGACGGTGGTCGTCATCACGCACAATTCGGCTCTGACGCCGATGGCGGACCGGGTCATTCATATCAAGAACGGAAGGGTCGAGAGAATGGAGCAGAATCCCACACCGGCCCCGATAGAGGAGATTGAATGGTGAAAAAGCACTGGAATTGTCTCACCATCGATGCGGTCCGCGAGGTGCGGGGAACCTTCAGCCGCTTTGCGTCGATTCTGGTGCTGTCGGCACTGGCGACGGCCTTTCTCTCGGGCCTTCGCACGGCTGCGCCGGACATGGAATATACGGCGGATCGATATTATGACCGCACCCATCTGATGGATGGCTATGTACTGTCCACGCTGGGACTGACCGAGGAGGATGCGGAGGCGCTGGCCGGTGCGGACGGCGTGAGCGATGCCGAGGGGAGCCGGAGCCTGGATGCCACGGTGGGAGAGGCCACCGTGGTGGTGCGGGATCTTCCGCAGCGCCTCAATCTGCCGGAGGTGCAGGAGGGGCGGCTGCCGAAAAGCTCCGATGAGTGCGTTACGGAAGCGGTGCTGCTGTCGGAATTGGGGGCAGAGCTGGGAGATACGATCACGCTTTCGCCGGCAAAGGATCATGAAGAGGATCTTTCCTGCGATACCTACACGATTGTCGGCGTGGTGAAGAGTCCCTTGTATGTCGGAACGGATCGCGGCAGCTCCTCTCTGGGGACCGGAAAGGTGAACGGCTTTGTTTACGTTCCGGCGGAAAATTTCCGGACGGATTACTTTACGGCAATCTATCTCACCTTTGACGGACTGGCGGAGCTTGACAGCTACGGCGATGTCTACCGGGACCGGCTGGAGGACTGCCTGGACGGACTGGAGGATCTGGCAAAGGAGCGCGCACAGCTGCGGCATGATGCGATTGTCGCCGAGGCAGAGGAGGAGCTTGGCCGCGCCGAGGAGGAGCTGGATCAGGCAAAGGCCGATGCCGAGAAGGAGCTTGCGGATGGCAGGGAGGAACTGGACCGGGCCCAAAAGGAGCTGGAGGATGGCCGGGCGGATTATGAAAAAGGACAGGAGACCTATCGGCAGGAGATAGCGGACGGGGAAAAGAGGCTGGAGGAGGCAAAGGCGCAGTTGGAGACAGCAAGGCAGGAGCTGGCATCCGGCCGGGCCGAGTATGCGTCGGGGCTTGCGGAATATCAGTCCGGCCTTTCGCAATACCGGACGAACAAAGAGAATCTTGATGCGCAAAAGGCGGCACTGGATGCCGGCTATGCGCAATATGAGGAGCAGGCTGCAGCTCTTCAGGCTGCCTATGCGGGGACGCCGGCATATGATGCAATGGCAGAGCAGCTGGCGGCGCAAAAGGCAGGGCTGGATGCGGCCGGGCAGCAGCTGGCCGCCGGCTATGCGCAGCTCGACGCGGTGAAGCTGCAGCTGGATAATGCAAAGGCAGAGCTGGATGCCGCAAGCAGCAGACTTCTTGCGGGGGAGCAGGAGCTGGCCGCCGGAGAGGCCGAGTATGAGAGCGGCACGAAGGAGCTGGAGCAGGCAAAGGAGGACGGACAAAAGGAGCTGGCCGCTGCGCTGGAGAAGCTCGAGGACGGCGAGCGGGAATACGCAGACGGGGAGAAGGAATATGAGGACGGCAAGACCGAGGCGGAGGATCGGATCGCCGAGGCCGAGGAGGAGCTTTGGGATGCCCGGGCCGAGGTGGAGGACATAGACGAAGGGGAATGGTATGTCCTTGGACGGGACACCAACACCGGCTGTGCGAGCTATGCCCAGGATGCGGAGCGGGTGAGCAATCTGGCGGATGTTTTCCCGGTGATCTTCTTCCTGGTGGCGGGGCTTGCCTGCCTTACGACCATGACCCGTATGGTGGAGGATCAGAGAATGGAGATCGGTGCGCTGAAGGCCCTTGGCTTCTCGCGCCTTTCGATCTCGCGGAAATATCTCGGCTATGCCTTCTGTGCGAGCTTTACGGGAGGCGTCCTTGGGCTGCTCGTTGGCTGCACGCTGATCCCGCTGGTCATTGCCAATGCCTTCAATATCATGTACAACATTCCGCAGCTGGAATTCCGGTTTCAGCCTGCCGTGTGCATCCTTGCGGTGCTGGCGGCGGTACTGTGCACAACCGGTGCTGCGCTGTGGGCCTGTCTGTCGACGCTGATGGATACGCCGGCCAATCTGATGCGGCCAAGAAGTCCCAAGGCCGGGAAGCGCGTGCTGCTGGAGAGAGTGACGCCCATCTGGTCCCGCCTCTCCTTTACCTGGAAGGTGACCATGCGGAATCTGTTCCGCTACCGGCGGCGCTTCTGGATGACCGTCATCGGAATCGGCGGCTGTACGGCGCTGATTGTCACAGGCTTTGGCATTCACGATTCGATTTTCGACATTCTGGACAAGCAATTCGATGAAATCTCGCTGTATGACGCGACCGTCGGTCTGGAGGACGGCATCGGCGAGGCTGCGCGGGAAACGGTGGATGCTTATCTGGAGGAGGAGCCTGCGGTAGCGCGGCATCTGTCCTGTCACTATGAAGCGGCGGAGAGCTCTGCCGGCGGGACAGAATATACCTGCTATGTTTATACGGCGGCGGACGAGGAGGAGTTCGGATCGTTCATCCTTTTGCGGCATCGGAAGGATCACAGCCCTGTGACCCTGCAGGACGACGGCGTTGTCATTACGGAGAAGCTCTCGGAGCTGCTGGACGTGCAGGTTGGCGATGTCATCACGCTGGACGGGGAGAGCAGGGTCGAGGTCCCCGTGACGGACATTGCGGAGAGCTACGTGTCGCACTATGTCTATATGACCGAGGCATTTTATGAGAAGACCTTCGGCGAGGCACCGGTGCACAATGTGGAACTGGTGGCCTATGAAGAGGATGCGTCGGAGGAACAGACGGAAAAGGTATCGGAGACGCTCATGGCCATGGAGGGCGTGGGCTCCTATTCCTACATCGGAACGCTCCGGGATACCTTTACGAACAGCATGAATGCCATCAACTATGCGGTGATCATCATTATTGCGGCGGCAGCTGCACTCGCCTTCGTTGTGCTGTATAATCTGACCAACATCAACATCACGGAGAGGGTTCGGGAGCTGGCCACCCTGAAGGTGCTGGGGTTCTATGACAAGGAAGTGACCGCCTATGTCTACCGGGAGAATCTGTTCCTCACACTCTTTGGCATTGTGCTGGGCCTGTTCATGGGAAGATGGCTCCATGCGTGGATGGTGCGGACCGTGGAGGTGGATCTGGTCATGTTCGGCCGAACCGCGCCGCCCTATGCTTATGTCATCGCCGCGGTTCTGACGCTGGTTTTCTCGGCGGCGGTCAATCTGGCGGCGCATTTCCGCCTGAAAAAGGTGGACATGGTGGAGAGCTTAAAGAGCGTGGAGTAGCGGGAGAGACGGAGCCCAAAGAGCGTCGAACAGCGGGAGAGACGGAGCCCAAAGAGCGTCGAACAGCGGGAGAGACGGAGCCCAAAGAGCGTCGAACAGCGGGAGAGACGGAACCCAAAGAGCGTCGAACAGCGGGAGAGACGGAGCCCAAAGAGCGCCGAATAGCGGGAGAGATGGAGCTTGAAGCAGATCGTGAGACAGGAAAAGGAGCATCTGGAATTCGAGATGCGGGTTCCGGATTTTCTGCGGGACCGACTGAGCAATGAGGAGCTGGAGCAGTTCCTGGAGCATTATGATCATTGCCGGGAATGCCGGGAGGAGCTGGCGGTCCGCTATCTGATCGAGGAGGGACTGGCACGGCTCGAGACGGGGGAAACCTTTCATCTCCAGAAGGAGCTGGGCAGCTATGTGGCGACCGAAAAGGTACGCCTTGCAAGACGCCTGCAGTTCGTGCGGCTGACGATTGTTTACGAGGCATTCACCTTGATTGTTTTCGCCGGGTGCGTCCTGGCATTTTTGATGCGGCGTTAGCGAAAGGAGTGGAATTGGAGCAAAGAGAAAAGCTGGTCCTCATCGATGGCCACAGCATTTTGAACCGGGCGTTCTACGGAATGCCCGATCTGACGAACAGCGCCGGCGTTCACACCGGCGCTGTTTACGGCTTCCTGAAGATTCTGTTCAGGATTCTGGAGGAAGAGAAGCCGCAATATCTGGAGGTGGCCTTTGATGTTTCGGCGCCCACCTTCCGCCATAAGGTCTATGAGGCGTATAAGGGAACCCGGCATCCGATGCCGGAGGAGCTGCGGGAGCAGGTGCCGCTGATCAAGAAGGTGCTGCAGACCATGCGGATTGCAGCCTGCGAGCGGCCGGGGCTTGAGGCCGACGACATTCTGGGAACACTGGCCAAGAAGGGGCAGGCCGCCGGCATGGAGGTCTGTCTGGTGTCCGGCGACCGGGACCTTCTGCAGATCGCGGACGAGCACATTCAGATCCGCATTCCGAAGACGAAGAAGGGACAGACCGTCATAGAGAACTATTATGCGTCGGATGTGAAGGAGGCGCTGCAGGTAACGCCCGAGGAGTTCATCCATGTAAAGGCCCTGCAGGGAGATGTCTCCGACAACATTCCGGGTGTTCCGAAGGTGGGACCCAAGACGGCAACGGAGCTCATCACGCGTTATCATTCGGTGGACGGGGTCTATGCGCATCTGGATGAGATCACACGCAAGGGGCTTCATGACAATCTGCAGCAGAACGAGGAGCAGGCGAGGCTGTCGCTGTTCCTTGCGGCCATCAAGACCGATGCCGATGTGGAGCTGGACGCCGGGCAGGCGAGAATCGGCGATTTCTACACGCCGGAGGCCTTTCAGATCTATACCGAGCTGGGCTTTAAGAATCTTCTGGGACGATTCTCCAAGGAGACGGCGGAGGCCGCGGCAGGTCTCCGATACGGAGGAGAAAAAGAGGAGACGGAGGCCGCGGAGTCTGTGCCGGAGGAGCGCACCGCGAAGGAGACAGAGGGAGCGGACCTGCCCTGGGCCTCGGCGGTGCCGGTTTACGATCCGGGTACCCTGGGGCAGCCGGGAGAGCTGCGGGCCATCGCCTTTTGCATAGAGGGGCAGACCTCATTTTACGGAATTGGGGAGGAAGCGGCCCTGCGTCTGCGGGAGCTGCGGCGCAGGGCGATGGAAGGAGAGCTGCGGCTGGCGGTCTTCGATCTGAAGGCACAGCTTCCCTTCTGGAATCTTCCCGCAGAGGAGATGCAAGGAGGCATCCGGCTGGACGGAATCTTCGATGTTCTGCTGGGAGCCTTTCTGCGGAATCCGCTGAAGAGCGATTACACGCCGGAGGATGTGGCGCTGGAGTATCTGGGAGAGCTTCTGGCGGGACGTCAGCAGCTCTTTGGAAAGGCGAGCTTCCGTGAGCTGCTGGAGAAGGATTCCGGCGGCGTGGCCGCCTATGCGATGCACCTTGCGGATACGCTGGCGCGGGAGGCGCCGGTTGTCCGGCGGCGCCTTTCGGAGGATGGAATGCTGGCGCTGTATGAGGAGATCGAGCTGCCGCTCACCTATGTTCTGTATGACATGCAGCGCATCGGAATCCATGCCGTGCGCGAGCGGCTGGCGGAGTACGGAGACCGGCTCGTCGGGCGGATTGAGGAGCTGGAGCAGTCCATCCAGAAGGCGGCGGGACATCCGTTCAACCCTGCCAGCCCCAAACAGCTCGGACAGGTCCTTTTTGAGGAAATGCAGCTGCCGGGCGGAAAGAAGACCAAGAGCGGTTATTCCACGGCGGCCGATGTGCTGGAAAAGCTCGCGGATGAATATACGATCGCGGCGGAGGTTCTGGAATACCGGGGCCTTACAAAGCTCAAATCCACCTACGCGGACGGTTTGCAGTCCTGCATTGCAAAGGACGACAGAATTCACACGACGTTTCATCAGACGATCACGGCGACGGGGCGCATCAGCTCAACGGAGCCCAATCTGCAGAACATTCCGATGCGGACGGAGCTGGGGAGAGCCATCCGGAAGGTATTCCTCCCGCAGGAGGGCTATACCTTTCTGGACGCCGACTACTCCCAGATCGAGCTGCGCATTCTGGCGTCCCTATCCGGGGACGAGGCCCTGATCGAGGCGTACCGCGAGAACCGCGACATCCATGCGGCCACGGCAGCCAAGGTATTCCATACACCGTATGAGGAGGTAACGCCTCTGCAGCGGCGCAATGCCAAGGCGGTCAATTTCGGCATTGTCTACGGCATCAGCTCCTTTGGACTTTCCCGGAATCTGGACATTCCAAGGTGGGAGGCCAAGGAATACATTGAAGAGTATTTCCGCATGTTCCCGGGGATCAAGGCCTTTCTGGAGCGGGAGGTGTCCGAGGCGAAGGAAAAGGGCTATTCGGTCACGATGTTCGGGAGACGGCGCCCCATCCCGGAGCTGACCAGCTCCAATTATATGCAAAGGCAGTTCGGCGAGCGGGTTGCCATGAATGCGCCGATTCAGGGAACCGGTGCAGACATCATGAAGCGGGCCATGCTGCGCGTCTGGGAGGCCTTGCACAGAGAGGGACTGCAGTCCCGTCTGATCCTGCAGATTCATGACGAGCTCCTGATCGAGACCGCTCCCGGCGAGGAAGAGAGAGTGCGGCAGATCCTGACGGAAGGGATGATGGGGGCGGCAAGCCTTCGCGTTCCGCTGGAGGTCGACTGTCACCAGGGGAGCGACTGGTATGAGGCCAAATAGGTGGCACCGCAAACGGTAAGGGCAGCGGCTGCGGAGGCATGCGTATGAAGATGATCGGAATTACAGGAGGGGTCGGCTCCGGCAAGACGGCGGTGCTGGATTATATCCGGGACCGTTACAATTGCAGGATTCTGCTCGCAGATGAGATTTCCCACCGGATGATGGCGGCGGGCGGCTGCATTCACGAGGAGCTGGTCGGCATTCTGGAGAAGGTTCCGGGGGAGGAGCCGCTGACCGATGCGGCGGGAGAGATCCGGCATTCGGCCATGGCCTCCCGGATTTTCCGCAATCCAAAGGTCCGGCAGAGCGTGAATGAGCTGCTCCATCCCGCCGTGAAGGAATTCGTTCTGGAGGAGGTGGAGCAGGAGCGCAGGAAGGCAGCGGCGGGAGCCCCGGATCGGGTGGACTATCTCTTTCTGGAGGCTGCGCTCCTCATCGAGTGCGGATACGGTTCCCTTGTGGATGAAATGTGGTATATTTATTGCAGTTTGGACGAACGAAGGAAGAGACTCCGGGAGAGCCGCGGCTACAGCGATGAGAAGGTGGACAGCATCCTGCGGACGCAGCTGAGCGAGGAGGAGTTTCGGAAGGGCTCCGATGTTGTCATTGACAACTCCGGGAGCTTCGAGGATGCTTGCCGGCAGGTGGATGCCAGACTGGCACACGGATTTTAAGGAAACACTGTTTATGAGATTTCAAACCCTTGCCAGCGGTTCGAGCGGCAATTGCAGCTATGTGGGATCCGATACGACGCACCTGTTGTTCGACGTAGGGATCAGCAGGAAGAGAACACAGGAGGCGCTGCACCGGCTGGCGCTGGATTTTCCGGATTTAAGCGGCATCTTTATCACGCACGAGCATGCGGATCACATTCAGGGGCTGGCGATGATCCTGAAAAAATACGACGTCCCCGTCTATGCGACCGAGGGGACCATTCGGGCCATCCGCAGCATGGAGAAGTACCGGGATTTCGGTGAGGACCGTTTCATTGCGGTGAAGGCGGATGTGAAGACAACCGTGGGCGACATCGTGGTCAACCCCATGACCATTTCGCACGATGCGGCGGACCCTGTGGGATACCGCATCCTTTACGGCGGCCGGAAGATTTCCATTTGCACGGATCTTGGCTGCTATACGGATTACACGAGAGCCTGCCTTGCGGACTCGGATGTTCTCCTGCTGGAGGCCAACCATGACGTCAACATGCTGCAGGTGGGACCGTATCCGTACATGCTCAAGCAGCGGATCCTTTCCGACCGGGGGCATTTGTCCAATGCGGCAAGCGGCCTGCTACTGGACAGTGTCCTGAATCGGCATATGAAGGCGATTTTCCTGGGGCATCTGTCGGCGGAGAACAATTATCCGGAGCTGGCCTTCGAGACGGTGCGGGTGGAGATCAACGCGGCCGAGGACGAATACGAGGCGGACGAGCTGCCGCTGTATGTCGCGCCGCGCAAGGAGGCCTCCCGGTTGGTGGAGTTTTAGTACAGAGAAATCGGAAGAGAGGAAGAAAATGCAGAAAAGAGCGATCATCACAGTGGTTGGCAGGGATACGGTCGGCATCATTGCAGGTGTATGCACCTACCTTGCCGGACGGGGGATCAACATTCTGGACATCTCCCAGACCATCGTGCAGGGATATTTCAACATGATGATGGTAGTGGATATTTCCGCGCTGGAGCAGCCCTTCGGCGATGTGGCGGATGAGCTCGCCGCGATGGGACAGGATACCCTCGGCGTGCAGATCAAATGCCAGAAGGAAGAGATTTTTGATTCCATGCACCGGATCTGAACGAATGACAGGAAGGGTTGAAACGGATATGATCAACATTCGCGAAGTGGCGGAAACCAACGCCATGATTGAAAAGGAGAATCTGGATGTCCGTACCATCACGATGGGCATCAGTCTTCTGGACTGCATCAGCCAGGACCTCCCGACGCTGAAAAAGAACATCTACGACAAGATCTATACGCTGGCGAAGGATCTTGTGTCCACCGGCGAGGAAATCTCAAAGGAATTCGGCATTCCGATTGTGAACAAGCGGATCTCGGTGACGCCCATTGCCCTCATCGGGGGTGCGGCCTGCCACAGCACGGACGATTTTGTGGAGATTGCGAGGACGCTCGACGAGGTCGCGGAGAAGGTCGGCGTCAATTTCCTCGGAGGCTACAGCGCGCTCGTGTCCAAGGGAATGACCCGGGCGGATGAGCTGCTGATCCGCTCGATTCCGAAGGCATTGAAGGAGACGAAGGTGGTCTGCTCGTCGGTGAACCTCGGCTCAACGAAGACAGGCATCGACATGGATGCCGTGCGGCTGATGGGCTCCATCATCAAGGAGACGGCGGAGGAGACGAAGGAGCTCCCCGTCAACGGCTGTGCGAAGCTGGTCGTGTTCTGCAACGCGCCGGACGACAATCCCTTCATGGCGGGTGCGTTCCACGGCGTGACGGAGGCGGATGCGGTCCTCAATGTCGGCGTGTCTGGACCCGGGGTTGTCAAGAAGGCCCTGGAATCCTGCCACGGTGCGAATTTCGAGGTCCTCTCGGAGACCATCAAGAAGACGGCCTTCAAGGTGACGAGAGTGGGACAGCTGGTGGCCAAGGAGGCTTCGGAACGGCTGGGAATTCCGTTCGGCATCATCGACCTCTCCCTTGCACCCACGCCGGCCATCGGCGACTCCGTTGCGGACATTCTGTGTGAGATGGGACTGGAAATGGCAGGAGCACCGGGAACGACGGCGGCGCTCGCCATGCTCAACGATCAGGTAAAAAAGGGCGGCCTTATGGCCTCGAGCTATGTGGGCGGTCTCTCCGGCGCCTTCATCCCGGTTTCGGAGGACCAGGGGATGATCGATGCGGCGGCGGCGGGTGCGCTTACCATCGAGAAGCTGGAGGCGATGACCTGCGTCTGCTCGGTGGGCCTTGACATGATCGCCATTCCGGGAGACACGAAGGATACGACGATCGCCGGCATCATCGCCGATGAGATGGCGCTGGGAATGGTGAACCAGAAGACGACGGCCTGCCGTCTGATTCCGGTTCCCGGAAAGGGCGTCGGGGATCAGGTGGAATTCGGAGGACTCCTGGGATATGCGCCCATTATGCCGGTGAACACCTTCGGATGCGATGAATTCGTGAATCGCGGCGGACGGATTCCGGCACCGGTGCACAGCTTTAAGAACTGACGTTTAGGAATTGACGGCGGCGGTGCAGCTTTTCCGGGGTGAAAAGCAGATTTCGAACGGATGCAGGAGGGAGAACAGCATGGAAGATCAGAAGCAATACGACGTAACAGCATTGGGGGAGCTGCTGGTGGATTTCACGCAGGGCCCCGTCAGCGACCAGGGGAACCCGACCTTTGAGGCGAACCCCGGCGGAGCACCGTGCAACGTGCTCTCGATGCTGCAGAAGCTGGGACATTCGACGGCCTTCATCGGAAAGGTCGGAAAGGATGCCTTCGGCAGCATGCTGCGGGAGAAGGCAGCGGCGCAGGGCATCGACATGAGCGGGCTTTTGATGGACAGCACCGTACACACCACGCTGGCCTTTGTACAAAAGCTCGCAAACGGCGACCGCGATTTCTCCTTCTATCGTAAGCCCGGTGCGGATGTCATGCTCCGCCCGGAGGAGGTGCGTGCACACAAGGAGCTCATCGAGAACACGAGGATCTTCCACTTCGGAACGCTTTCCATGACGGATGAGCTGGTGGAGCGCGCCACCAAGGAGGCGCTGACCATTGCAAAGGACAACGGGGTCACGGTTTCCTTTGACCCGAACTATCGTCCGCCGCTGTGGCGGTCGGAGGATGAGGCCAGGGAGAAGATGGTCTTTGGCATGCAGAACACCGATATCATGAAGATCTCGGACAATGAGATCGTATTCCTGACCGGCGAGGAGAATCTGGACACCGGCGTGCGGCAGCTGATCGACCGCTTTGAGATTCCACTGGTGTTCGCAACGCTTGGCCCGGACGGGAGCCGCGCCTACTATAAGGGAGAGCGGGTGGACTGCGCGGGCTTCCGGAATCCCGATACGGTGGAGACCACGGGAGCGGGCGACACCTTCTGCGCCTGCGGACTGCACTTCGTGTTGAAGTACGGCCTGAAGAATCTGGATATCCTGAAATTAAGAGAGCTCCTGACCTTTGCCAATGCGGCGGCCTCCCTCATCACGACGCGGCGCGGCGCGCTGGCCGTGATGCCTTCCGAGCAGGAGGTGCTGGATTACATGGCGGGCTTTCGGAAATGACGACAGAAGATGACGAATCCTGCAGATAACAGGTACAAAAGGGGGACGGGCGACGGAGCAGGCAGTGAGCTTCGCCGTGCCGTCCTTTTATTGCCGGAGGGGCAAAGGGCGACGGTTTCCTATGTGCTGCGGCGCAATCCCCGGAGGAAGAATCTCTCGCTGGTGGTTCCGGAGGACGGTACATTGGAGGTGCGGGTGCCCCTGCGCTGCCCGGAGGCAGAGATCCAAAGGGTGCTGGAGCAGAAGGCAGGGTGGATCCTGCAGGCGATGGAGCGGCAGCGCCTGCGGAAGGAGAGGAAGGAAGCGGAGTCTTCGCACCGGACGCCGGAGGAGGAGCAGGAGCGCCTTCGGGAGGCGGCAGCAGGCTTTCGCCCGCTCCTTTTGGAGAGCATTGAGCGTTACCTGCCGCAGCTGCCCGCGGGACACCGCAGAATCACGCGGATCAGCGTCCGCAATCAGAAGACCAGATGGGGGAGCTGCTCTGCGAAGGGGAACCTCTCCTTCAACGTGCGCCTTTACTATGCCCCGCGGGAATGTCTGGACTATGTTGTGGTCCATGAGCTGTGCCATCTGGTGCATATGAACCACAGCGCCGCCTTCTGGCGGGAGGTGGAGCGCATCCTGCCGGACTACCGGCGCCGGCGCAGGTGGCTGCGGGACAACGGGCAGAATCTCTGAGGAAGCAGGAGGAAACGAAAGCGTGGATACAGATATGGTTTCGATCATTGTTCCGGTCTACAACACACGTCCGGAGCTCCTGGTGCGTGCGATTGAATCCGTGCTGGGGCAAACCTATGCGCACCATGAGCTGGTGCTGGTGGACGATTGCAGCACGCAGGAGGAGACGAGGGCGGTGCTGGAGACCTACGCAGGAAGAGAGCGGGTTCAGCTGATTCACAACCGGACGAGCCAGGGAACGGGCGGCTCCCGGAACATCGGAATTGAGAAGGCCCGGGGCGAGTGGGTCGGCTTTCTGGATCATGACGATTACATGAAGCCGGATTTTATCCGGGATCTGCTTTCGCATGCCACGCCCGATGTGCAGGTCCTCGTCAGCGGCTGGGACAATGTCAATGAGAAGGGAGAGCTCCTTTCGCGGTTTCCGGCCGAGGCGGCGGAATTCGGGAGCGAGGGATTTGCCGCCCGCAACGGAATGGTGTGGAACCGGCTGCTGCGCCGGAAAACGCTGCTGGAAAAGGAGATCCGGTTCCCGAAGACGATCATGGAGGACACCGCCTTTATCATGCTGTGCGGCGCGCTGGAGCTGCAGACCGTCGTGGTGCCGGTCTGGGATTATTGCTATTATTCCGTGAATGCGTCATCCATCACGCATCAGAAGAAGCATCGCTCGAGACGCTGCGATCAGCTGCCTCTGGCGGAACTGGAACGCGTGATAGATCATGCGGCCGATCAGAAAGATGTCTATTATCAGAACAATGTTGTTAACAATATTATGCAGGCCGGGTGCTATCTCACCACCTACAGCGACCGGGAGACGCGAAGGCAGATAACAGACTGGTGCGGACGCATGTTCCGGAGGCTGCATTTTACAAAGGAGGAGATGCAGCGGGTACTGGATGCCAGTGACAATTCGGCGGTCGGGAGAGGCTTGCTGTGGGGCTACTGGTTTGCATCGGCGCATCACATGGAGCAGCTTTACGGAGGTGTGACCAACGTTCTCGTCCGCATGCTGCGGGGGTGAGCATTCAATAACCGGTCGAATGACGCAGAACAGCGAAAAAGCGGGGCACAGACTGCAGGTTTGCAATCTGTGCCCCGCTTTGTGAGTCGGAAGCCCTGTGAGCCGGAACAGGCCGTAGCGGAAGAAGAGCTTCGGCCACTGTGCCGAGCAATGTTCTCAGCGAAGATCCGTTGTGGCGATGTTGTCCATATCGTCGAATTCCATGTTCTCGCCGCCCATGGCCCAGATGAAGGTGTAGTTGGAGGTGCCGGCACCGGCGTGGATGCTCCAGGAGGGGCTGATGACGGCATCGTAGTTGTGCATGACGATGTGCCGGGTCTCCTGCGGCTCGCCGCACATGTGGAAGACGACCTGATCCTGCGGGATCTCAAAATAGGTGTAGATCTCCATGCGGCGCTCATGTGTGTGCGCAGGCATGGTATTCCAGTTGCTGCCGGGCTCCAGCGCCGTCATACCCATGGAGAGCTGGCAGGTCTTGAGAACGCTGGGATGGATGAACTGGTTGATGGTGCGCTTGTTGCAGGTCTCGGTGGTTCCGAGCGGACGCTTGGCCGCCTCCTCGATGGTGATGAGCTTTGTCTCGTAGCTGCAATGCGCGGGAGCGGAGACCATGTAGAACTTCGCCGGGTGATCCGCATCGTCGCTACGGAAGGTAACCTCCTTCGTGCCCTGGGTGATGTAGAGGCAGTCCTTGTAATTCAGATGGTATTCCACACCGTCCGCCTTGATGGTGCCGGCGCCGTCGCCGATGTTGAAGATGCCGATCTCGCGGCGCTCCAGGAAGAAGTGTGTGCCGAAATTCGCCCAGACATCGATGCCCTTGTCGATGGAAACCTCCTCCTTTACCGGCATACATCCGAGCGTCACCATGCGATCCACGTGGCTGTACACGGCCACCATCTCATCGGCCTTGTACAATCCGGTGATCAGCATTTCATTGCGGACCTCTTCGGTGGTATAGCGCTTGAAATCTTTCTGGTTGCAGGAATAACGAATGTCCATGGATAAATATGCTCCTTTCGGCTTGGTTGATGGTAAAATCCTCTCTGTCCGGCGCCGCGGGGAAAAGCTCCCGGCGAAACCGGCGGGCATCGGTGCAAAGCCCTTTGCCCCGATCCTGTAACATACGGTATATTATACTGCAAAAAAATGTTCCTGTTTAGGTCTTCGTGCACAGAAACGGGCAGCGGTTACGGTACACCAGCCGGCCAAGCGACAGGGTGGCGGAGAATGTCCGGATCAGGGGCCTTGCGAGGCCTCGGTGCTTGCGAGCGTATTCTGCGAGCTTAGCACCGCTAGGTCCGCGCATGGAACCGTTTTTGCCGAGTGGCCGTAAGGCCATCTCGTAGCTGACGAAGTCAGCGTAGCGTCCCCTGATAGGACAACTCCGCCAGGACCCGTCGCTGGATGGCGGGTGTACGGTAACCCTTCGCGTATCGGCGGCAGAGTCGACAGGAAGAGAGGAGTACACCACATGAATCCCATTGAATTGTTTCTGACGCAGACGCTCGCCCTGCATGTGAGTGCCGGAGCGCTGATCGCGGCATATCTTGCGGCGGTAAATCTCATCGCCTTTTTCACCATGCGGGGGGACAAGAAAAAGGCACGCCGCGGAGAATACCGCACGCCGGAGTCGGTGCTGTTCCTGCAGGCCATCATCGGCGGCAGCATCGGGAGCATCCTCGGGATGCAGATTTACCGCCACAAAACCCGGAAGCCGAAGTTTGTCATCGGGATGCCGGCCATTCTGACGGCGCAGGTCCTGCTGGTCCTTCTCCTGTATGTGTTTTCGTCGGAGGTGGTATTTCTCTGAAAAGAGGACCTTATGCCGGCTGCACCCGGATGCCAGTACATCGATTTTTAAATAACTGGCCAAACTAACTGGTCCTTTTTCCTGATTGCACGTGTCAAAAATCCTCAGCGTAG
>CAVAUJ010000036.1:0-24416 GCA_963591995.1 Succinivibrio sp. | reverse complement strand
GGCGGAGAATGTCCGGATCAGGGGCCTTGCGAGGCCTCGGTGCTTGCGAGCGTATCTTGCGAGCTTAGCACCGCTAGGTCCGAACACGGAGCCGCGAGGCGTCCCCGGATCGGACAACTCCGCCAGGACCCGTCGCCGGCTGGCGCGTGAACTGTTACAAACGACGGTTTCCGATGTCTGCACCGCCCGACATAGCGGAAGAGCGATTCCACAAGACGAGGTAATTCCCATGCGATTTGATTACAGGAAAACGATGTATGCCTGCTTTATCGGTTATATTGTGCAAGCCGTTGTCAACAGCTTTGTGCCCTTGCTGTTCGTCACTTTTCAGAATACGTACCGGATTCCTTTGGAGCAGATCACGCTCCTGATCACGGTCAACTTTATGATCCAGCTCCTCATCGATCTTCTCTCTGCCGGGTTCATTGACCGCATCGGTTATCGAGCCTCCGTCCTGCTGGCTCACGCCTGCGCCGCCGTGGGACTCGCACTTCTGACCGTTCTGCCGGAGGTTGTTCCCGGACATTTCGGCGGCATTCTCATTGCTGTGTGCATCTATGCCGTCGGAGGAGGACTTCTGGAGGTCATGATCAGCCCCATCATCGAGGCCTGCCCCACCGACAACAAGGAGGGGGCGATGAGTCTGCTGCATTCCTTCTATTGCTGGGGTGTGACCGGGGTCGTCCTGATCTCCACCATTTTCTTTGCCGTGTTCGGCATCCGGAACTGGAAGCTCTTAACCCTCCTGTGGGTATTGCTCCCCATTGCAAACGGCATCTTCTTCAGCAAGGTTCCGATCTACAGCCTGCAGGAGGAGGGAGAAAAGGGCATGACCATGCCGGAGCTCTTCCGCGAGAAGTTCTTCTGGGTGCTGATGCTCATGATGGTCTGCTCCGGTGCCTCCGAGCAGGCGGTCAGCCAATGGGCCTCCACCTTCGCGGAGGAGGGCCTCGGCATCACCAAGACCCTCGGCGACCTCGTAGGTCCCATGTCCTTCTCGATTCTGATGGGACTCTCCCGCCTCCTTTACGGCAAGTACGGTGACCGGCTGGATCTGAACCGCTGCATGAAATACAGCTGCCTTCTGTGCATCGCCTCCTACCTGCTCATCACCCTCTTCCCCAACCCCATGGTGGAGCTGGCGGGGTGCGGCATCTGCGGATTCTCCGTCGGCATTCTCTGGCCCGGAACCTTCAGCAAGGCGGCCGCCTCGCTTCGCCGCGGCGGTACGCTGCTCTTCGCCCTGCTGGCACTGGCCGGTGACCTTGGCTGCTCCGGCGGTCCCACGCTGGCAGGCTTTGTCTCCAGCGCAGCCGGCGGGAATCTTCGCGTCGGCATCCTCTCCGCCATTGTCTTTCCGGTCCTGCTCCTTTTGTGTTTTCTTCGGATGGACCGCACGAGACAGGCAGCGGCCGATGAATAAACCACAAGAAAACGCTTTCATTCGTATTTCTCTAAATCAGGAAGGCCGGAGGGTGGCACATTGTGCCTTCCTCCGGCCTTCCTCTGATTCTCCTTCTCATTCGCAGGAGCAGCAACCCTGCTCTATTTCACTGCGCGCAGCTCCGCATCCAGCCGCTCCCGATCCTCCTTCGTCATCCGCACGAACGGCGATGCGGTCGTCTCGTCGAGTGTGCACAGCTCCCCGCCAAAGGGCAGGCGCCCCTTCCCGAATTCCTTCTCCAGAATCTCCAGCGTCTTCGGATTCTCCTTCAATTCCTGCAAGGAGGAATCCAGACTGTAAATCTTGCGGTACGGCACCGTCGGCTGATAGACAAAGGTATATTCTCCTGCGCCGACGGTGACCGTTGTATTCCTTCCTGTCTGCTCGATTTTCCGGGTCTTAATGCCCTCCTGCCGGATCCGGGCTGCAATCTCCTCCTCGTCCGCATCCGGCAGCACAATGACGGCCTCGGTGTCAAAGGGAACCGTGAAGGCAAAGTGCAGCTCCTCTTCCTCTATGCACCAGGATGAGCGAATCACGCCGGCTGCCGAGGAAAGGCAGCCCTCTGCGTGCCCGATCTGATAATTCGGCTGGGGCGAGAGCCGGAATTTCTTAAAGCCTGCCGCCTCTTCCTCCGGGACGATGCCGACCATATGCCGGAACATCCATTCCACAATGGAGCCGTAGGAATAATGATTGAGGGAATTCATTTCGGTTCCGCTGATCTTTCCGTCCGGATTCACCGAGTTCCACCGCTCCCAGATGGTGGTCGCACCCATGAGAACCGCATAGAGCCAGCCGGGATATCCCTTCTCCAGCAGCAGATGATAGGCCATCTCGTTCATGCCGCTGCCGGACAGCACGCGGCAAAGATAAGGCGTTCCCACAAAGCCCGTCTCCAGATGGTAGAAGTTCTTTTTCAGCTTGTTCAGCAGTCCCTTCCGCGCCCGGTCCTTGTATTCCTCCGGGCACAGCCCCATGTACAGAACCACCACATAGGCCGTCATCGTATCCACGGCAAGTCGTCCGGCCTTTGTGAAATATTCCTTCACAAAGGCATCATGAATTTCTCCCGCCAGCTCTTCATACCGTGCCGCATCCTCGGATTTGCCCAGAAGCTTTGCTGTTTTGTACAGAATCGTTGTCGAGAGGTAGTAGTACCCCGATGCGATCAGCCCTGTATCCGTTCCGCCGAATACGCCGCCCGGATAATTGCCGTCCAGCGCGAGCCAGTCTCCGTAGTGCTGCCCGTTGAGCCACAGGCGCTTTCCGCCGTCCCGGTCATCCTCCTGTTTCATGTATTCCACCCAGCCGCGCATGCTCTCGTATTGGCGCCGCAGAATGCTCTTATCCCCGGAATGCAGGTAAACATTCCACGGAATGATGGTTGCCGCATCGCCCCAGGCCGTCGATGTCCCGCTTTGATAATTGCACAGCGGCGCCACATCCGGCACCGCGCCGCCAAGGCTCTTCTGCCCTGCCGCGACATCTCTGCCGTATTTTGTATAAAAGGCATACGTGTCCATGAAATAGCAGGCCGTTCCGGAGAAGATCTGCGCATCGCCCGTCCAGCCGCAGCGCTCGTCTCTTTGCGGACAATCGGTGGGAACGTCGAGAAAATTGTCCTTCATCCCCCATTTGGCATTGTGAATCAGCTGATTCACCAGCTCATCCGAGGTGCGAAGGCTCCCGATCTCCTCCATATCCGAATGGATTTCCAGGCCTCGGAAGTCCTCGGGATCCGGCTCTCCGTCCCATCCCGTCACCTTGACATAGCGATAGCCGTAAAACGTAAAATGCTGCCGTACGAGTCTCTCGGCTCCGTCTGCGATATAGGTGAATTCCGCCTTGGCGGTGCGCAGATTGTCGCGGTAGAAATTGCCGTCCTGCAGGATTTCACCGAACTGGAAGAAGAGCTTCGTCCCCTTCGGTGCCCGGCAGACAAACTGCAGCCATCCCACCATGTTCTGTCCCATGTCCAGAACCGTTTCTCCGGTCGGTGTATGGATGACCTCCACGGGACGGATTCTCTCATGTACCGTGATGCGCGGAGAAAGCCGCGGATACAGCCTGTCATAGCCAAGCTCGATGTACCGCACGCCGAAGGTCTCGCTCGTATCCAGCGTCGCATCATAGATTTCCCCCGGATAAATCCCGCTGTATACCACCCGGCTCTTTCGCGACGACCAGGTCTCATCGGTTCCGATGATCTCCTTCGTACCGTCCTCGTACCAGATATGGATCTCCGCCAATGCCGCCAGACGGTCTCCATAGTTCTCGGACGTCTGCCGCAGTCCGTACCATCCCTTGTACCAGCCGTCTCCCAGCACAATCTCCAGAAGATTGCTCCCCTGCGCCGGTGCCAGCTCAAAGGTCTGGTACTGGATCCAGGAGTCATAGCTGCAGAACCCCGGCAGCAGGCACTCCTCCCCCTGTTTTTCTCCGTTGAGATAAAACTCATATACGCCAAGACCGACCATATACGCTCTGGCGCGCTTCACCGGCTTATCGATCTGAATTCTCTTCTGAACAACCGACTGCACTTCCTTCGGAAGATCCGGTGTGATCCATTGCCCCTCCCACGCGGCAGAGCTTCCCGAAACGGTTTTGGCGGTTTCAAAATACTGTACCTCACTCCAGGCGCAATCCCCTGTCTCGTCCGAAGCGAAAACGCGCCAGTAATACCGGGTCAGCGGCTCCAGCTGCACCGGCAGCTCAAAGGCAACGCTCGAGAGCTCCTCCTGTTCTCCGCTGTCATACAGGGGTGCATCAAAATTGTCGCTCAAAGACACCTGCACTCTCGCCGTCTTCTGCCTCTGTCCCTGCGCCTGCGTCACCACATAGGAAATCGTGGGATGTTCCAGATCGTATCCCACCGGATTGACCAGGTGATTCACCTTCAGATGCTCGATTCTCATTTGTTCCCCTCCATTTTCATCTTATCCGTATCAAGTGTACCCACACCCAGCGTAACCACAAAGCCATGTCCCTGCTCCTTGTTCCCGCATCGGAAAATCAGCCTCTCCCCGTAAAGAAGCAGACACCTTGCATAGGTATTGATCAGTCCCATGCCTCCGATCTCAAGCCTGGCCGCCATCTCATTGTTCCGTATGTTATCCTGCACCTTTTGCATCTGCTCCCGCAGCTGCCCGAGGATTTCTTCGGAGGCTCCCGGGCCGTCATCCTCCATCTGTACGTACCATCCGTCCTCCAGCGTTCGTCCGATCACCTTCAGCACAATCCGGCCGTCCTCCGGACGGTGTCCGTATTTCATATTGTTTTCCGCCAGCTGCTGCAAGGTGATCTTCGGTACGCGCTGCCTCTTCACCTCCTCTGCCACATCCACCTCAATGGCAAGCTGATTGCCGTGCCTCTCCCGCATCAGATAAAAATAAGCGGAAAGATTCTGCAGCTCCTCCCCGATGGAGACAAACCGCTCCTGATTTCCGGTCGAATACCGCAGCATATCTCCAAAGGCTCCGCAGATTCCGCAAATGCTCTCATCTCCCATCAGCACGGCCCGGGATGAAATGACATTCAGCACATTGTAGATAAAATGCGGATTTACCTGCGCCTGCAGCATATTGAACTGTGCCTGGAGCTGAAGGGCCGTCGCCTTTCTCTCCTCCTGCAGTGCCCGATCCAAACGGACCGTCATGTTGCGGTATGCCTGAATCAGCTGTCCGAATTCATCCTCCGTGCTCAGCTTTTTTAATCCGCTGTCCTCACCGAGATTCTGTATATTGGTTCTCTCCACAATTGCCTGCAGCCCTTTGACAGGTCTGGTCAGGATGGCGGCCCAGCCGGAAATCAATACAATGCATATGCCAAAGGTGAACAGCACCGCGGTGACAACGCTCGCGAACAGCCCCTTCTGTTCTGCCGTCAAGGTTCTGCTCTGGCAGACAATGACATCAAAATCATAAGCTTCCGAGGACTTTCTCACATAAACCCTGCTGCTGTCCGAGACAATCTCTCCCTCCGGAAACCGGAGCATCTCCTCACAGCTCTTCCCCGTCTCAGCCTCCGGATTGTCTTCCTTTTGGAAAAGCAGTTCTCCTTTGTTGACCAGTACAGTCACTTGTATGCCGGAATCCTCCTGCTTCAGATTCTCCAGCACATCCATCCCGCACTCTACCTCCAGCACGCCCATGTTCTCTCCGCGCACGGCCTTCATCAGACTGAATACCGGCTCTTTATTGTCTCCGCTCCAATAATCCATGTGCGGTGCCACGATCACCGATTTCCCGTTTTCCTCCAGAACCCTCGGCAGATATTCAATTTCATCGAATACAAACCCATCGATCAAACGCTGCACATTCAGCGATGTATATGCCGATCCCTTCACCTTGCTGCTGGCAAAATAGCCATTCTGGTTAAAAAAAACCGTTCGAAACGAATTCCTCATGATGTAATCCGTCGACATGCGGATTTCCAGTTCATTCTTGGCGGTCAGAAGCGTACCTCCGGGTACCGTTCCCTTTTCTTCCAGAGCGATCAGAGAAATATCACGCAGCATGGCCTCATCGGACAGGATGTAATTCATGATGGCATCCATTCGGTTCAGTATTTCATCCATCTGACTCACACAAGTCTCTGCTGCAGACTGCAGATTCTTATCCCGCAGATTCCTTTCGTAATTCACTCCCTGCAGAGCAACCACTGCACCGAGAATCAGACTGGCCAGCAATGCAACCGTTGTATATGCCAGAATCATCTTCCTGCGAAAATTCATAAGTCCTCTGCCGCACCTTTCCGCCGGTCAGCGTCATGATGGCACCGCCACAGGGTGATCATTCCGCCTTTCCTTAACCCTTTACCGAACCGGCCACCATGCCGGCGACAATCTTCTTGTTGAAGAAGACAAACAGAATCAGCATCGGAATGGTAATGATGATAATGTCCGCAAACAGCAGGTTGTAGCTGCTCGCGAGCTGCCCTTTGTAATTGTACAGCGTCAGCTGCACCGTAACGTTTTCCGAGCCCGGAAGAAAATACAATGGATTGGTGAAATCGTTAAAGGTCTGAACTCCCACCAGGATGATCAGGGAGGCCTGAATCGGCTTTAAGAGCGGGAAAATAATCTTCTGAAAGATCTGCCATCGATTACACCCGTCAATGGCGGCCGCCTCCTCCAGCTCCATAGGAATCGATGCCATATACCCGGTATAGAGCATGATGGCAAAGGGGGTCTGCAGCGCAATCTCAATCATCACCATGGAGAACATGGTTTTGTAAATATGCAGATTCTGCAGCAGCTTGATCGTCGGGAGTACCGCTGCCGGCAGCATCAATCCCAGCATGATAACCGCCTGCAGAATTCCGCTCAGCCGATCCCGACGCCTTTGGAGAACAAAGGCCGCCATAGCCGCTGTCACCAGAATTCCCAGAACCGTGAACAGCGCCAGCAGACTGCTGTTCTTAAAGGCCGTCAGGAGCTGATAATTGCCATGGCGGAACACCTCCAGGTAATTCTCGGGATGCAGCTCCGACGGCCAGCTCATGGACAGCTTATTGGCCTCCTTCTGCGATTTCAGGGACTGGACCAGCATGAAATAAAACGGGACCAGGAACACGAGAACGGTAACGGCAACACCAACGATGTCGCCGATCAGGCAGAGCGATTTTCTGTGTTTCGTCATCGGATTGCCTCCTCTCTTTTTTTCAGGAAATTCTGCAGCGGGAATGCGATAACCGAAATCAGAATCAGCATCACCACATTGCCGGCCGTCGACAATCCGTAGAAGCCCGCCGCATATTGCTTGTAAATCACCGATGCCAGAACATCGGTTGCAAAGCCGGGACCGCCGCCGGTCATTGCCCAGATCAGATCAAAGGAGCGCAGTCCTCCGATCAGCGAAAGGATGATGATCGAGTTCTGGGACGGCGCAATCAGCGGAAGCGTAATGTTCCTTACCTGCTGCCACCAGCCGGCCCCGTCAATGCAGGCCGCCTCATAATAGGTCTGATCAATGGATTGAATTCCGGCAATATAAATGACCACCGAAATGGACAGGCCCTTCCAGACATCCACCAGAATGATGCTCCAGAGAGCCGTTGCAGGATTTCCCAGAAAATCAACGGTACCAAGGCCAAGGAGCTCCAGAGCCTTGTTGAGAATGCCCTTGGTGGGATGCATCATATAAGAGAAAACCAATCCCACCGCCATCATGGAAACCAGATTGGGAAAGAAAACCGCAGACCGGATGAAATCCTTGGTCCGGATCCTTCCGGTCAGAAAAATCGCAATGAAGAATGCCAGTATTACCTTCAAAATGCTCGTAGCGAAGGCATACAGCAGGGTATGTCCCACCGAGGAGCTGGTCGACGGATCCGAGAAGAACAGCGCGTAATTATCCAGTCCGCAGAAGGTTGCCGTTTCAAAATTCCACACCGTCAGGCTGTAGTACAGGGACGAAATGACCGGCCACAGAAAAAATACGGTAAAAATCACAAGAGACGGCAGAACGAACCAGATGGGATACAGGTTTTTCTCTTTTTTATGCTTCACAACAAGAGACCCCCTTTCTAAAAAACGGCCGTCCCGGGGCACAGACCCCAAAACGGCCGTCGTCGTTTCGTATTACACTTTTCTGTTGTTATTCCCAACTGTAGCCGAGCTGAACGGCAGACTTCCTGCAATCCTCATCATAGCTGGCTGCTGCCTCCGTACCCTTCATCTGACCAAGTCCCACCGCTGTGGTCAGCTGCTCGCAGGAGGTTCCCTTGATGGGAGACTGGTACTCCAGCGCCGCGGTAACCTTTCCGTTGTCAAAATATTGCTGCATATCTACGCGAACTGCACTGCATACACTCTCGGGAAGCTCATAGCCCTTGATGCAGGAGGGGCCGTTTGCGCCGTAGGTCTCGTAATACAGATCCAGCATCTCTTCGCTGTAGTAGAACTCAAAGAAGGCCTTGATGGCATCCAGATTCTCCGTGTCCTTATTGATGTACCACGCCATCGGCTCCCATACCGTCAGTCCGTGATTGTCCGCATCGTCACCGGGAACACCGAACACGCCGATATCATCCGGATTCTCCGCGTTCTGAATGATCTCCGGGAGCTGCTGCGTCAGAATAAACCAATGCGTGGCCTCGCCGGTTGCAATGGCGTAATTTCCATCGGTTACGGTTGCTGCAGACTTATCGGCATTCAGATAATCCACCAGGTCCTCATACTTGGTCCAGCTGCGTGTCGCCGCGGGAACATCCGCATACTTGGCTGTTCCGTTGGTGTAATCCTCTGCAAAGGAGGGGTCCTCCGCTTCCACGTTGTAATAATCTCCGAGGAAGAGCACCTGTGTTGCCCAGGTCTCGCCGCCCGTGAAATAAACCGCTGTTTTTCCCGCCTCCTTTAAGGCCTTGCAATTCTCCAGGAATTCATCCCAGGTATCCGGAACCTCCAGCCCGAGCTCTTCATAATCCGGCTTGTAATAAATCACCGCTCCCGCCTGGGTGGAAGCCTGCGGCATTCCATATACCGCGCCGTCTATCGTAACAGACGACATGAAGGAGTCATCAAATTGCGAGAGCAGATCCCAGTCGGAAAGATCCAGGAAGCCCCTGGACGGATTCAGATCCACCAGCTTGCTGCCGGAATTGTAGGCCAGAAAATCAGGAAGATCACCGGAGGCCATTCTCGTCTTCAGAATGTTGTCTCCCTCCGATCCGCCGGGATTGATTTCCGTTTCGAAGGTCATCCCCAGCTCTTCTGTCGCAGCTGCCATCACCGCCTGTGTTCCGATGTTGTACTCCGCATTTCCGAGCCACACTTTCAGCGACACACCCTCATAAGGCTTTGTTCCATCCTCTGCGGTATCCGCTTCGCTCTCCTGCGTCTTGGCAGCTTCCCCCGATGCTGCCGAATCCGACGCTGCAGAATCCGATGCCTCCTTTGCGGAATCGGTTCCCGAACTCCCGCACCCTGCCAGCATCCCCGTTGCCATGGCTGCCGCCAGTACAGCTGCAAATAACCTTTTTTTCATCCTCGTACCCTCCATATGATGTAGCTGTCTGTTACCTGTTGTTACAATATCAGGAAGGGCTTCCGTCATACATGGAGAATCCGACACAAAAGACCTGAAAAAACAAACCTTACTCCCCGACATCGGTGGGATTCATCGCAAAATAGGAGCGAAAAACGCGGCTGAAATAGAACTGATCCTTGTATCCGACCATCTCTGCCACTTCACGGATGTAAAGTCCTTTTTCTCCCTCCAGCAGTTCCCGGGCCTTTTCCATGCGAAGAGTCGTGATGAACTGATGATAGGATTGCCCGGTATATTTGCGGAACAGTCTGCTCATATAACCCTGTGATATGGCAAAATGATCGGAAATCTCCTGCAGCGACAGCGAATCCCTCAGGTGCACCGTGAGATATTCTCTGACGCGTTCGAAAAAAGCGTCGGAATCCACCTTTGGATTGCTCTTCTCCTCCAGCAAGGCACCGCGAAAGAGCTCTTCCATATTGTCCTGCAGCGTCTTCATGTCCGCAGAATAGAAAAATGCATCCTCAAACTGATATTCGCTCTCTGCCAGTGATTCCTGACCTTTTCCATATATTCGAATCGCATCCACAATCCGCCGCATGGCCTGTTCCACCCACAGCTGCGGCCGCCTCTGCGCTTCCCATTTTTGAAAGGATTGTTCCATCAGCTTACTCAGCTGCTTGCTGCTGCCTTTTTCAATGTATCCCGTCGCCTCATAAACCAGCCGGAGAATCTCATGCCGCTCTGCTTCCGTATCGGTCTCTTTTCTGCGCTGCTGATGCTCCAGATCCACGACCTGCGAATATCCGATGGTGCTGAGCATATCCAGCCAGTAATACAAATCGCGCACCTTTTCCGGAATCTCCAGCCTGCCAAACGGCCTGCTGTAGTAAAGAAGCGTCGAATACGAATTCGCTCCCAACTGTCGCTGCTTCACCCTGCTCATGTAATCCGAAAGCATCTGATCTCCCAGCATTTTCTCGGGAATCAGGAACAGCTCTTCCATATTGTCCCGTCCGTATACCGAATAGGCCTCCTCCATGGTTCCGTAAATTTCCATTTCCTTGACGGGTGAGTATCGTCTCGGCAGACCATTCTCCCGAAGAAGCGCCGCATAATACCGCTCATGCGGATAAAACCGCTGCATCTCCTCCATCTCCACCGCTTCCCCACGGCAGAGCTTATGAAAAATACGATTGCGTTTCCCGTAATAGATGCTGTCCAGCTTCTTCTCCGCCTTTGCCATCGTCGCACGGAACTTTCCCGGCACGATCGGCTTCGTCAGATAGTCCAGCACGCCGTTTCGCATCGCCTCCAGAGCATAATCAAACTCCTGATATCCGCTGATGACAACAAAGCACAGATTCGCATTCTCCTTCACCGACTCCTGAATCAGCTGCAGGCCGCTCATCATCGGCATCTCCACATCGACCAGCACGACATCCGGCGAGGTCTCCCGGATGACCTCCAGCGCCCTCCGGCCGTTTTCCGCGGTGCCGACGACCTTGTAGCTCGGACAGTACTTGTCAATCAGCCGGCAGACGCCCTGAACCGCAATGTCCTCATCGTCCACCACAATGACCTTGTATTGAATTCCCTGGTTGTCCATGGTCTGCTCCTTTGCCGGTATGAAAAAGGCCTGCGCGGATCCCCCGGGCAGGCCTCACACTTACGGTCGCTTTTGCGAATATGGCTCCGAATCGCTGTTTGCTTTTCTACAATAGGTAATCCAGCACCTTTTGGTCACGAGATAGACCTCACGCGTCCTGTTCGCCGTAGAGGCACTCCACTCCCTTTTCCTTAAAGCAGGCAAGCCATTCCTGCGAAGGCTTCCGGTCCGTCACCACCAGATCGATGTCCCCGATTCCGCAGATGTTGGAGAATCCGATTCGGTTGAACTTGGTGTAGTCCACGGCAAGGATCGCCTTTCCGGCGTGCCGCAGCATCGTCTGCTTGACCTGTGCGAACAGCTCATTGGCATCGGTAATCCCCTTTTCCATGTCGATGCCCTTGCAGGAGAGGATCACCTTGTCCGCGTTGACCGATTGGATTCCGCACATCGCCATGGGGCCGACCAAGGCCATGTACCGCTCCATCAGGGTGCCGCCGGTGGACATGACGCTCCAGCGATTGTCCTCGGAGGCTGCCATCAGAACCTCGACGGAGTTGGTGATCACCGTGATCTCCTTGTCCCGGATCTGCTCCAGGATGGAGAGCGCCGTCGTGCTGGCATCCAGAAAAATATGGTCGCCCTCCTCCAGCAGACCTGCGATGCGTCCGGCGATAACCCGTTTCCCTTCCATGTTCTTCTTCTGGCGGATGGCAAAGGGCAGGTCCACACTGCCGTTCTCTCTTAGAAGCGCGCCTCCGTAGCTCTTCGTGCAAAGGCCCTCCTTCTCGAGCTTTTCCAGATCACGACGGATGGTCTCCTCCGAAACGCCGAACTGCCCGGAGAGCTCCGAAACAATAACCTTCTTCTCCTCCTGCAATTTCTCCAGAATGAGACTTTTCCTCTCCGCTGCCAGCATGGTCATGCACTCCTTTTTCTCAAATTCACAGGATCATCTGCCGTACCTTTGCGTCCGGATTGGCAATGACGGAGGAATCCAGGAACATGCCGTTCCCCTTCACGGCTTCCTTTGCCGCCGCAATGGCTGCCTCGCAGGCCGCCACCTCTCCTGTCAGAATCAGGTACGACTTGCCGCACATCCCCTTTGCAATGCGCAGCTCCACCAGCTGCACAACGGCGGTCTTGGCCGCAACGTCCGCTGCCACGATGATGGAGGACGCATCGTAGGTCTCCAGAATGCCAAGGGCATTCACCTCTCCGATCTGCGAGGTGCCGTAAATGGCAGGGAAGATGGATTCGTCCGGATTTCCCAGAACGAACTGTCCGATCAGGTTCTCCGGGCCGCTCTTCTGCGCACTCTCGATGGCCGCCTTCACCGCACTCAGGTCCCCGGCAATCAGCGCGATGTATTTGCCGGGACATACGACCTGCGCCTCCAGCAGCTCCACCGCCGCGGTCTTCACCATCCGATCCGCCGCAGTGATCCCGCCGGATACGGTTCTGAATTCTATCATACCAATTGCCTTCTGCATTTTCTATCGTTCCTCTCCGGACAACACAATATACCGGTCCGTCACCTCGGCAACGCGGCCTGCAATGCTGGCGTGAACGGAAACGGACAGCCCCTCTGCCGCCTCTGCGATCATCTGCCCTGCCTGCACTTTTTCGCCGGCCCCAACCAGTGCCCTGGCCGGTGCACCGATGTGCTGCGACAGCCGGATTCTCACCTCTCCTGCTGCCTGCAGGGTATCCTGCAAGGGAGCCTCTGCATCGTATTCCGAAAGTCCCAGCCTTGCCGTGAGCCTCTCCTCCGGCGCTCTCCGGTATTCCCTCGCCGGGCTCACCGGCTGCAGCCCTGTCTTCGGCGGCTTCACGCCGCTTTTGCGCAGACCGCTCTTGTATTGCGCCATGATGCTGCGCGGGGAAAGTCCCTGCGGGCAGCTGTACAGCTCGCACAATCCGCACGAGCTGCAGAACATGGTGTTCAAAAAGGACTCCACCCGCTGCACGTCCCGGTTGGCCGCGGCCCGCATGAAGGCGTGGGGTTCAATCGGATGCCCCAGCGCATGCCTCGGACATAGGTCCGTGCAGGTGCGGCACTGGCAGCAGCAGGAGGCTGCTCTGGCGATGGCATTTGCTATGTTCGGCCGTTTCCGGTACACCAGAGGATGCTCCGCCGGCAGCACGATCACGGCATTGGTCGTCTTGGTGACAGGATCCAGCTCGCTTCCGAAGCTCCCCATCATGGGGCCGCCCAGCAGATACACCGGATCCTTGACCGTCACTCTTCCCGCAAGAGCGATCACCTCCCGGATGGTCATGCCGATCGGAACGCGAACGGTCACCGGATGCTCCACGGCGCCGACAACGCTCACGTATTTATCGGTCACGGGGTGATGCTCCCACACCGCCCGGTAAATGTTGTACATCGTCTCCACATTGAAGACCGCCGCGCCGCATTCAATGGGCAGGCCCCCCGGCCGGACAACGCGTCCGGTTGCCTCATAAATAAGAACCACCTCGTCTCCCATGGGATAGGACCCGGGGAGCTGGTGGATGGACATTTCCGCGTACTCGTCTATGAATTGCTCTAACGCACGAATGGTGCTCTTATATTCGCTTTTAATGCCGATCACTGCCCCGGCGCCAAGTGTTTGCGCCACCAGGTGAAAGGCCTTCAGAATCTCCCGGGCATGCTCTGCCAGCACCTGCCGGTGAAGCTTCAGAAGCGGCTCACACTCGGCGCAGTTGAGCAGAACGACATCGGCCGCCGCAGAGAGCTTCCCGTAGGTCGGAAAGCCTGCCCCGCCGGCTCCGACGATGCCGTTTTGTCTTAAAATTGCACTTAATTCCGCGATTTCCATGGATTTACATCAGCCTTCCGATGTCATCAATGATTCCCACAATGGCCGCATCAATCGGCGCATCGGGCATACCGCAGCCGATGCGGGCTGCGCTTCCCTGCGCCACCAGTACATATTCCCCGATGCCGGCCCCGATGTTGTCAATGGCAACCAGCTGCCCGCGGCCGTTCCCCATGGCAGCCAGCGGTTCAATTACCATGAATTTGTTGCCGATCAGATTGTCCTGCTTGCGGGTTGAAACGATACTGCCTGTTACCCTTCCGATAATCATTCCGATCCCTCTCATCCGCACTTTCTGACAAGAACCACCTTATCTCCCTGCCGAATTCCGCTGGCGTTGGCTTCGTCCGTATCGATGTGCATTTCCAGCGTAAAGCTCTCGTCCACACGGATCTTTACCTTGTCGAAGGTGGTTCCGCGCTCGTTGTCTGCCGTCACGCTGACATATTCCCCGTCGGCAACCCCGGCTGCACTCGCATCCGCCGGCGACATGTGAATGTGTCTGGCCGCCACAATGCAGCCCTCCCGGCAATATACGGCGCCCTTCGGTCCCACGATGGCAATGGGGGCCGAGCCCTCGATGTCCCCGGACTCACGCACCGGCACCCGGATGCCGAGCTTCCTGGCATCCGTGCTGCTGATCTCGACCTGCGTGGCCTTCCTTACCGGGCCGAGAACCCGGACATTCTCAATGGCTCTGAGCTTCAGTCCCACAATCGTGCAGCATTCCTCACAGGCAAACTGTCCGCCCATGAGCTCCTTCTTCCTGGTCAGCTGATGTCCCCGGCCGAACAGTGTCTCGACATCCTGCCGGGACAGGTGGATGTGGCGGTTGCTCACCCCCACCGGAATCTCGAATCCGCTTCCCTTCTCCTGCCGGCTCTCCATACAGGCGATCACCATTTTCGTTATGGTCTCTATTTCATGTTTATCCACAGCAAGTCACCCACCTTCCGGACCGTACCGGCCGCCGTTTTGCACCCTGCAGCTCCCGCAGGGCGCGAAACGGCAACTGTCTCACCGCACTTTGTCAGCTCCGGTTACATAATCTTCGGGAGAATGCCCTCCACATCGGTGTGGGGTCTCGGAATGACGTGCGAAGCAACCAGCTCACCCAATCTTCCGGCATTCGCCGCGCCGGCCTCTACGGCGGATTTCACGGCGCCGACATCGCCGCGCACCATCACGGTCACCAGTCCGGAGCCGATCTTCTCGGTTCCCACCAGTGTGACGTTTGCCGCCTTGCACATGGTGTCCGCTGCCTCAATGGCGGCGGTCAGTCCTCTTGTTTCTACCATTCCCAATGCTTCCTGTGACATGATTTTCCTCCTTTTTGTCTACAACCGCGGGGCATTCTTCGCTGTCCCCTGTCATGCCGGATTCCGGACTCTCCGTCCGGTTTTCCGGTTGTGCCTTATTTCCCTGTATGCGCCTCGCGCTCAACGCAACAATTTTCCGCGTCTCCTCGCACGGCGCTGCAATGACGCCGCAGGATGCCATGATGTGGCCGTTCCGCGCGCAGGTCTCTTTTGCCGCTTCCACGGCAGCCTTTGCATCCGATACGTCCCCTTCGACGATGATGGTGACCAGCCTCCCGCCCAGCTTGCGCTCCCAGGTTACCAGCTGCACCGTTGCCGCCTTGCACATCGCATCCAGTGAATCGATGGCGGCCACCACTCCCGATACCTCAATCAATCCATAGGAACTGTTCATAACATCTTATGCCTTCGGAAATCCGGGAAGAATCTTTTCCACATCCGTGTGAGGTCTGGGAATGACATGCTGGGCAACCAGCTCGCCCAGCCGGCCGGCACTGGCTGCGCCGCTCTCAACGGCCGCCTTTACGGCACCGACATCGCCCCGCACCATCACGGTCACCAGTCCGGAGCCGATCTTCTCGGTTCCGATCAGCGTAACCTCTGCTGCCTTTGTCATGGCATCGGCCGCCTCAATGGCAGCGGTCAGTCCTCTGGTTTCAATCATTCCCAATGCTTCCTGTGACATCTTGTCCTCTCTTTCTGCTCCCGTGGGCTTTGCATGGGGGAAGTGCCGACGCTCCCGGCGCCTCCCTTCCTTAGTTAACATCAGTTAACATCGAATCCGCTTATGTGCAGCATTTTCAGGGTATCCTGTGTGGGCCTTGGAATCACATGGCTTTGTACCACTCCCGTGAGCGATTCCGCCGTCTCCCGTCCGGCCTCTACCGCAGCCGTGACATCCTCCACCGTTCCCCGGAACTTGATCGTTACCAGAAGGGGTACCGGGAGAGAATCGGCATTGGCCGGCTTGTTCTTATCAAACGGCTCCAGCGTTACGTTCGCCGCCTTGCATCCGGCATCCGCCGCCATGAAGGCACACACAAGACCGTATACTTCCAAAATTCCGACTGCTCTTTCGTCCATTTGCGATTCCTACTCTACTCTGCCATCACCGCAATCTTCAGGCCGGTCATGGATGCCGCCTTCTGAAAGGCTTCATCGATCCGGCTCAGCGGATATTTGTCCGTAATGAGCTCCTTCATGGGCAGCCCGATGGCATTGGCGCTCTTTAAGAAATCAAAGGTGGTCGCATAATCCCGCAGGTTGTATACCCAGCTTCCCACCGTGGTGATCTCCTTTGCACAGATGTCAAAGTGCGGATTGATGGTGGCATCTCCGCCGTTGATGAAGAATCCCAGCTCGCACAGGCCGCCGCCGTTGCGGATGAACTTGTAGATATTGGAATGTCCGCCCGGAGAGCCGGTGCACTGGAAGGCGAAATCTGCGAGGTGTCCGCCGAAGGCCTCCTTCACACCCTCTGCCAGCTTTTCCACGCCGTCGTAATTCTTGAAATTGACGTGCGCCGATGCGCCCAGCCGGTGGGAGAATTCCATTCTCTTCTCATTGCCGTCCACGGTCACGATGTTCTGAACGCCCATCGTCTTCAACACCGCCACACAGATCAGGCCGATGGGGCCGCACCCCTGCACCACCACGCGGCTGTTGAATTTCAGGATTCCGGTGGTCTTGGCTCTCTCCACCGCATGCACCAGCACAGCGCAGGGCTCGATCAGAATCCGGGAATCCAGATCCAGATCCGATACGTTGAAGAAGGTCGAGCCAAGGCCGCCGCGGATCAGAATGTAGTCCGCAAACCAGCCGTTCGCATGGACCTCATCGTCCGGAAGAAGGCCGTACACATCGGCGCCGCCCACGTTCTTCTTGTTCAGATCGAACATGGTAATTTCCGGATCCTCCTTGAAGATCATGCACGTCACGATCTTATCGCCCGGCTTTACCGGCTTGCCCGCGCTGTCTGTCTTCACGTTCTTTCCCATTTTTACGATCTCACCGGTCCCCTCATGTCCGAGGGCCACCGGGATCAGACGGAAGGGATCTCTTTTGTATTCATGGGAATCGGTTCCGCAGATTCCGCAGCCCTCCACCTTCACCAGAAGATCATCGTCTCCCACCTCGGGCATCGGGAATTCCTTCACCTCCATCTTGCCGAGCTCCGTGAGCATTCCCACGTGCACCTTATCGGGAATGGAGCCGCTCTTTCCAAAGGTGCGGGGCGATCCGCCCGCGTTTCCGGAAATGCTGTCCAGCACCTGTCTTACGACCGCCTCCACCTGGGCCGCATTCATTTCCATTTTCTCATTTCCTCCTTCTCCTGCCGCGCGCCTGCTCCGTGCTCCGGACCGCTGCCGGAGCGCAGACGCTCATCCTTTCTGCACAGTCGGTTGAAGCTTACCGGATGCACAAGCTGTCGGACATTGTGCATCTTCTGCGCTTGGTAAAGGTCGCCGCACTGGTCAGACCCTCGCCCGTACGGGATGCAATGGTAAAGGTGGGGAAGCCCTCGCCGCCAAAGCCAAGTGCCGCATAGCTCGGTCCGTTCTTCACCAGAATGGCGGTGTCCATCGCCCTTGCGTATTGTGTGATGCGGTCCACATTCTTGGAATGAATGTGTGCGCTGTGCCGGTTGCCGTGCTCCAGCCACACGGCCTGCTCCACGGCGTCCTCAAAGTCCTTTGCCCTTACGACGCCCAGAATCGGCATCATCAGCTCCGTTGCGATGAGCGGGTGCTCCTTGGGTCCCTCAAAGGTAATGCACCGGATGTTGTCCGGAACCTGCACGCCCACCATGGCCAGCAGCGCCTTCGCGCTGCGCCCCACGCACTTCCGGTTCAGCCTGCCCTTTTCATCCATCACGGTATGAACCAGCCGGTCCTGAATCTCGGCGGAAGCCGGATAGCATCCCTGCTCCTGCGTCATGTATTGCATCAGGGCATCGCAGATTGAATCCACGGCCACAACCTCCTTCTCCGCAATGCAGGGGAGATTGTTGTCGAACGTACAGCCGTTGACGATGTCCTGCGCCGCCTTCCGAATGTCTGCCGTCTCATCGACCAGAGCCGGCGGATTGCCCGCGCCGGCACCGATGCCGCGCTTTCCGCAGGAGAGCACCGCGGTCACAACGCCCGGACCGCCGGTGGCCACAAGGAGCGGAACATCCGGATGCTTCATCATAACGGCACTGGTCTCCAGTGTCGGCTTCTCCACCGTGCAGCAGATATTGTCCGGACCGCCTGCCGCCAGCGATGCCTCGTTGAGAAGATTGACGGCATAAATGGAGGTCTTAATCGCCTGCGGATGGGGATTGAACACCACCGTATTGCCTCCCGCCAGCATGCCCATGGTATTGCACAGCACCGTTTCCGACGGATTGGTGCAGGGCGTGATCGCACCGATGACGCCGAAGGGGCCCATTTCCACCAGCGTCAGACCCCTGTCGCCGGACCAGGCCTGTGTCGTGATGTCCTCCGTTCCCGGTGTTTTCTCCGCGACAAGGAGGTGCTTGAGAATCTTGTCTCCCACATTCCCCATGCCGGTTTCCTCGACGCCCATGCGTGCCAGCGTCTCGGCATTTTCCTTGATCCTGGTACGGATGACGGAGAGAATTCGCTCCCTCTGGTCCATACTCATGACCCTTACTGTCTTCTGTGCCTCCTTCGCCTTTGCGATGGCTGTATTCATGTCCTTGAAGACACCGTGCATGCCGCTGACATCACTCCCCAGCTGCATCCTCGCCATCACCGCATTGACGATGTCGGTGATCTGTTTTTCTGTCATTTCCAAGCTATCTCATCCTCTTATGTCGTCCCGGCTCCGAACCCTCGTTCCGGCCGGAGGAGCCGTTGATGAAATTCCCGTCTTACTGCATCTGTGCAATGACCTTCTTCACGATCTCGGCGATGGCATCCGCATCCACATCGGAGGATTTCTCCTTCGTGTCTTTCCCGACAAAATCATACTGATAGCCGGGGAACTGCCGGTAATCCTCCGAGCCGCAGCTGCCGCAGTTGTGACAGTTCTTTCCGTCCTTGTTCTGGCACAGGTTGGCCGGATGCTTGCCGGGCATACCGAACTTGCGGCGGATGGCGTAGAGCTTTTCGATGTTCTTCTCGTCGAATTCCTTGGGTCCGCCCAGCATCTTGGACTTGTAGAGGAGCTCCGCATAAAACTCAAGGCTCTCCATCTTCATGTAGGCCGCATTCAGATCCGTGCTCCAGGTCAGCGCGCCGTGATTTTCCAGAAGAACCGCGTCAAAATAGGGCAGGTATTTCTCCAGATTGTCCGGAATCTCCATCGTGGAGGGTGTGCCGTATTCCGCAATCGGAACGCAGCCAAGCGCAATGACCGCCTCCGGCATAATGGGCTGGGTCAGCGGGATTCCCGCAATGGCAAAGGCCGTGCCGTACATGGGATGTGCATGCACCACCGAGCCGACATCCGGTCTCTTCTGGTAAACACGCATGTGCATCTTGATCTCCGAGGAGGGCTTGAAGCCCTTGTTGGCCTGCAGCACATTGCCGTTCTCGTCCACCTTGCAGATGAATTCCGGCGTCATAAAGCCCTTGGATACGCCGGTCGGCGTGCACAGGAACTCGTGATCGTTCAGCTTGACCGAAATGTTGCCGTCATTGGCGGCCACCATGTTCCGGTTGTAGATTCGCTTGCCGATGTCGCAAATCTGCTTTTTGATTTCCATTTCGTTTACCATGAAAAGAACCCTCCTTTTTCTTCCTGCAGCTTTTTTGTTCCTGCAGCTTTTCTATCGGTTACGGTAAAACGGTTACGGTAAAAATCCCGGCCGGTGTCTGCGCGTCTGTGCACATCTGCCTGCGCGGACGCGCAGACATTGGCCGCCGGCGGACGAATTCACGGCGAAGCATCGCCCTCCTGCATCAGGTAATCCAGAATCTCCTTCACGCCGACCCCCGCCTTGGAATTGACATGAAAGATGCGGGACACCCCCGCAAGCCGCAGCCACCGGTCTGCCAGCGGCACATTGGCATTGGGCAGATCGATCTTCGTCACAATCCCGATCACCTCGCGGTTGGCCTGCGCTGCACAGCCCGGCGGAAAGAGGCTGTAGGGCTCGGTTGCGGAGCACAGAAGGCCCACCAGATCCGCCTCGTAGGTGTACAGCGCCAGCGCCTTGGACAGTCGATGGCTCTGGGAATACTCTCCCGGCGTGTCGATGACCATCTCGCCGTGCTTGACATACTGGGTCTTGTCGTAGTGAATTTCCTCTCCGCGAAGCGCCTGCGTCAGCGTCGTTTTTCCGGCCTCGCTCCGCCCCATCAATACCATCTTTCTCATGTTCTGGTGATCCCGCAGACCTGGTAGCCGAGCTTTTCCGTGACGTATGCCAGAATTGCCTGCATCGAAGCCTCCACCTCGCTGACCGTTCCGGTCACGATAAGAGATCCGCTGAACCGGTCCACAAAGCCGAGCTGAATCCCGCTCGATTTCATCGCAATGTCCGCCATGATGATGGCGGTCTCGGAGGGGGTTACCGTCGTAATCCCGATCGCAGCCCTCGCATAGTCCAGCTTCGGATCCAGCCCGAGCTTCTCATACAGCACCTTGTCCGGGCTGGCAATGATGTGCGCCAGCGTAATCTGTCTGCCCGGAACAATTTCCTGAATGATCCTCGCCTTTTCCGGAAGCGAATCGTAGTAACTTCCTGCCATATTCTCCTTCCGCCCGATTCCTACGGGCAGCCGTCCTTGCCTTTGTACCTGTCCGATACGTGCCTTTATGAAAAAGTTCTGTGTCATCCGGCCGGTTATTTTGCAAATGATGTATCAGCCGCCGATGCGGCAGTCCAAATCGGAGTTGTTCTCCACAACCTTCCGCAGCATTTCCATGTGTTCCCCGGTCGGCGGGAGGAGCTCCGGCAGGGTGTAGGTGCGCCCCAGCCGCTCGTATTTGTCCGATCCCAGCCGATGGTACGGAAGCAGATGTATGCGTCGAACCCCCGGCAGCTTGTCCGCAAAGACGGCAATGTCCCGGATCTCCTCCGGCGTATCGTTGAAGGTCGGGATCACCGGAACGCGAATCACCAGCTGTGTCTCGCCGGATTCCGCAATTTTCCTTGCATTCTCCAGCATCAATTCATTGGAGCGGCCGGTGAATTCCTTATGCTTTTCCGGATTCGTGTGCTTGATGTCCAGCAGATACGTATCCAGGAAGGGCAGGATCCCCGCAATGACCTCATACGGTGCACAGCCCATGCTCTCCATCGCCGTGGTCATGCCTCTTTTCTTTGCCGCCCGCAGCAGTGCCCCGGCAAAGCCCGGCTGACAGAGGCTCTCGCCTCCCGAGAGGGTCAGCCCCCCTCCGCTTCGCCGGTAGAACGGAAGGTCCCGTTCCACCTCCTCCATGACCTCCTCCACCGTGACGTCCCGGCCGGTCACCTTTTCCCTGCCGTTCACCTGCATCGTCTCAATGTCGAAGCTCTGGGATTCCGGATTGCAGCACCAGCGGCAGCGAAGGACACAGCCCTTGAGGAAAACAATGGTTCGAATCCCCGGTCCGTCGTGAATGGAATACCGCTGGATGTCAAAGATCCGTCCCCTTGTAAGCTCTTCTTTATGCTCCTCTTCTGTAAGCGCTTCCCTCTGCTCTTCTTTCATCCGCGCCTCCTTAAAATCCCTGCTCCGTGCGCCGGATGATGTCATCCTGAAGACTCCTGGACAAGGTTGTGAACAAGGCACTGTACCCTGCTACGCGGACCACCAGGTGCCGGTACCGGTCCGGATGCTCCTGCGCGTCCAGCAGCGTCTCCCGCGAAACGACGTTGAACTGCATGTGGCTTCCCTTGCGGTCAAAATACGTCCGGATGTAATCGACGAATTTTTCCAGTGCCTCCTCGCCTGCCAGAGCCGAGGGATGGAACTTCTGATTGAACAGCGTTCCGTTCGACGCAATGCCGTGGTCCAGCTTGGAGACGGAGTTGGCCGTCGCCGTCGGTCCCTTGGTGTCGTATCCTGCGGTGGGCGAAACGCCGTCCGCCACCGGCATCCCGGCATATCTGCCGTCCGGTGTGGCCCCGGTCTGCGCGCCCAGCGGAACATTGGCCGATACCGGATACAGGCCGGCCTGGAACATGCCGCCTCTGGGATTGCGGTATTGCAAAAGAGGCTTGCTGTAGGTGTAGGCCGTCTCCCTTGCAATGGCGTCCACCTCATCGTCGTCGTTGCCGAACTTCGTGACCTCCTCGATGCGCTCATGGATTTCTCCGAAGCGCTTCAAATCGTCCGGTCCCACCGAGCGGCGGATGATCTCCTGCGCAGCCTTTGCGACCGGCTCAGGCGTTAATGTCACGCCCTTTGACGAGAGCTCCCTTGCCGCATCTCCCGCAATCTGCGCGATCACAACCGAATTCAGCTCCTTGCCGTAATTAAAGCGCAGCGCCTTTTTCAGCTCCTTCATGGTGACCGTCCGGTCCTCGAACACGAGCTTTCTCACGGTATTCAGGGAATCCGCCACATTGGCGATGCCAAAGCCCTGCGGTCCCGTAAAGTTATAGACGCACCCGCCCTGCTCCGGCGTCCTGCCGGAATGGATGCAGTCATCGAGCATACAGGCCAGAAAGGCGAGCGGCGCCCGCTCCCGGTGGGCCTCATCGATGGCATTGTCCGCATTTACCAGAAGCGAAATGAAATAATTCTGCTGCGTGCTGTAGGCCTCTTTGAATTCCTCATAGCTGCGCATCTCCTCTACCGCGCAGGTGCGGGGGCCGATCTGCTCTCCCCGGTCCATGCCGCGGGAGAATACCAGCTCCAGCGGCCGGCACATGTTGTAGAAGGCGGCATCGTGCCATCCCCAGGTCTTCCCGGGAGCCTGCGGCTCCACGCAGCCGATGATGCTGTAGCCTCTGGCATCCTCCAGCGTCACGCCCCGGCTCATCAGGGACGGAATGATGACCTCATCGTTGTAATAGGCCGGGAGCCCGATCCCGGTTCTCGTCAGCTCCGCCGCGCGCAGCAGAAGCTCTCTCGGTGAGCCGTTCCACACACGAATGGACAGCGACGGCATCGGCAGGAACACGTGCAAAGAAGCCTCAATGCACAGGAAGGAGAGATCGTTCGTGACGTCGACGCCTTCCTCGTTTTGTCCCCCGACAATCAGATTCTGGAACAGACTGTAGCCGGCAAAGCCCTTGGCACTCTCGGCGTCCCGGCACTTGTTCAGATCGTTGAGCTTCACCCAGATGCAGTCGATGTATTCCTGTGCCTGCTCCCGTGTGAGCCTTCCCTCGTCCACATCGCGCCGGTAATACGGATACATGTATTGATCGAAGCGCCCCGGCGAAATGGAATGCCCCGAGGATTCCAGCTGCAGGAGCTGCTGTACGAACCAGAAGCTCTGACAGGCCTCGTAAAAGGAGGCAGCGCCCTTGGCCGGAACCCTTGCGCAATTGGCGGCAATGGCGAGCAGCTCCTTTCGTCTTTTCGCGTCGCTGCAGGTCTTTGCCTGCTCGCTTGCCAGCGCCGCATAGCGGTTCGCGTACCGGATGACGGCGCGACAGGCCACCAGCATCGCCTGCAGAAGTCTTGTCTTTGTTGCATAATTGGCATCACCGGGCCGGCAGGTCGCAAGCTCCGCCTCCACCTTGTCCATGATGCCTTCGTAACCGATGGCCAGCACCTCGTCGTATTTGACGCTCACATGGCCGACACCGTTATAAAAATAATTGCCCGGCGTGAAGATGCCGTGCTCTATGGCCTGCAGCGTCTCCGGCGCCATATAGGCGGTGGCGAGCTCGCTGGTCGTCTTTCCCTTCCAATAGCGGTTGGCCTCACGGAGCTCTTTTTGGGTCTGCTCCGAAATATAGAACGGATCCGCCTCCCGCGTAGCCACGGTGTCGAATTCCGCTTCCAGCCATTCGTAGGAGAATTCCGGGTAGGTCTGACAGCCCCTCGGGGCCAGCGTGGAGCTCCCGACAATGAGCTCCTCCTCGCGGATGATGATCGGAATATTGTCCAGAACATGCGCAAATGCCAATGCCTTACGCAATACCACCGGCTGGTCCTCATTCGCACGGAACGCCTCGGTATACAGCACCGCCCTCGCCGATTCGATCTCCGGGAGCTTCGCATACAGATGCTCCGTCAGATGCGTGATGCGGTCTGTTTTCTGAATATGAGAAGTATTCCACCTTGCCATGCTCATCCCCATCCTCCCCGCGGAAACAACCTCCTCCGCAGGAAA
>CAVAUJ010000035.1:22782-25002 GCA_963591995.1 Succinivibrio sp. | reverse complement strand
GGAGAGCATCTGCCTTACAAGCAGAGGGTCACAGGTTCGAGCCCTGTAGGCCCCATTCTAAGTATAATTTATCGGAAAAAGGGTATAATGATTATATGGGCGAATTCCCGAGTGGCCAAAGGGGACAGACTGTAAATCTGCTGGCACTGCCTTCGGTGGTTCGAATCCACCTTCGCCCAGTTAAATACTTATTGACAAATAAGAAGTAAGTATTTATAATAGTTTAGGTAACGCGGGGTGGAGCAGTCTGGAAGCTCGTCGGGCTCATAACCCGAAGGTCGTAGGTTCAAATCCTGCCCCCGCAATTATGCCCAGATAGCTCAGTTGGTAGAGCAGAGGACTGAAAATCCTCGTGTCGCTGGTTCGATTCCGGCTCTAGGCATTTTTTCGTGTCCAAAAATATCGGAGCACCCTTTTTCCTCTTGTGTTAGACTATACGCAGCTTTTCTTTTGCGCATAAGGAACAGGAATAACACATTGAATCAAGAAGCCCAAAAAAAAGAAACCATAAAGGAACATTGGACAAAAGAACACCGGACGAAGGAACACCGGACGATGCGAAGGAACCTGGCATGCACCGTCTGTGTGGTCTGTTTTCTGCTCCTTGCAGCTCTGGGATTTCGCTGTGCGGATCGGATCCTTCTGGCGAAGGAAGGGGAGACCCTTTCATCGTCCTACTATACGTATGAGCCCGGTACCTTTGACGTGATTCTGATCGGCCCATCGCTCATGAAGAATGGGGTGCAGCCGGTGGAATTGTGGGAAAATTACGGCATTGCCGCATATAATCTTGCCTGCGGCAACCAGTCCCTTCCCTGCAGCTACTACCTATTAAAGGATGCCATTTCCAGGGATCATCCGGAGCTGGTGGTTCTGGAGGTTACCTACGCAGAGGATGGAGGGCTGACGAGAAGTGATGATTTCGTACACTACATTACCGATCGGATGCCGTGTAATGACCGTTATCGCTACGAAATGATCCAGGCGCTGATTCCGGAGACGGAACGACTGGAATTCTATCTGCCGTTCTACTCCTTTCATTCCCGCTGGAAGGAGATCACCGCAGAGGATTTTGTAAACGATGACTATCAGGACGATACGTTGGGCGGGGTCCTGTATTCCCGCACGGTTTCCAAATCGGCGCAGCTTTTTGAACGCTATGATGCAGACGGATCGCTGCAGGAGATTCCGCGGCAGTATCTGCAGAAAATCATTGATCTGTGCAAGGAGAATGAGACAGAGCTTCTCCTCATCAGCTGCCCGGTCAGTTCGGCCAACGGGGATTGCGACGAAGCGCACTTCAATGCCCGCCGCTCCGTTATGCGGGAGGTGGCAGCTCTTGCGGCCGATGAGAATGTGACGTTTCTGAACTTTCTCGAGACGCCGGATGCACTGTATCTTGATGGTTACCGGGATTACAGTGACGGCGTGCATTTAAATATGTTCGGTGCGGCCAAGCTTACGGACTTTTTGGGAAGCTATATCTCGCAGAATTACTCTTCTGTTTCGGACAAGCGGACGGATGCGGATACCGCAGCTGTTCTGGATAAAGTGAGCGAGCGCTATGAGAAGACGAAGCGCTCCAGAGCCATCTCGACGTCAAACCGCGGGGATGTGGCCATGGAAATCCTGAGTAGCTACCGCAGGGACGAGGATCTGATCTATGTTGTCGTTGGCTCCGAGCTTTCCGCTGCGGATTTGTCCTCCGACCTAACGACCGGCTTGCAGGAGCTGGGGCTCACACTGAGCGTCAAGGCCTCGCCGGGATACGATGCGGAATCGGAGGACGCCGAGACCGCTGCGGCCTCGCTGAATCTTCTGGCGGTGATTGACGGTGGCGTTGTCTGTGAACAGCAGGTTTCCACCGCTTTGACCGGATTAAGGTACGAGGGAACCGTGGACGGCCTTCGCATAAAGCTTTCGGCAGCGGGCTTTTTGGACGAGGCAGGAGAAAGACTTCCGCAGGATTATACCTTTTTCCGCGGGGATACAACCTATACGGAGGAAGAGATTTCCCTGCAGGGCGGCATTTATTCGTTCGATGAGGCGGGACTTCGCATTGCGGTATACAGCAAGGAGACCGGGAGCCTGATTGACTGTATGAATTTCTCCGCAGATGGTACAACTGTGACACATTGGAAATGACCGGAAATGAACACGGCGAATCCCGTACCGTTCCCGGCACGATAGAAAGAGTACGATAGAAAGAGTACGGGAGAA
>CAVAUJ010000035.1:17546-22776 GCA_963591995.1 Succinivibrio sp. | reverse complement strand
CGGGAGAAAGAGTAAGGGAGGAAGAGGCGAGCATGCTGGCAGAATTGGAATATCCGTTCCATGCGGAAGAGATTTTGCAGAAAAAGAAGGCACTCCGAAGACAACTGCTGGAGGATACGTCGGTTCCTCGCATCCATAAGAACATCGCAATTCTGGGCGGCTCTACCACAAGGGATGTCCGGAAAATGCTGGAGCTGTTCCTGTTGAATGTCGGAATCGAGCCGAGCTTTTACGAATCGGAATATGCGCAATATTGGCAGGATGCCATGTTTGACAATCCGGAGCTGAAGGAATTTCAGCCGGATTTGATCTATATTCATACCTCCAGCCGCAACATTCGCCGGTTCCCAACCGTGCGCATGACGGAAGGTGAAATCACGGAACTTCTGGAGAGCACCATCGAGCCCTTTGTGCAAATGTGGGATCGGATCGCAGAGGTGTACCGCTGCCCGGTGATTCAGAATAATTTTGAGCAGCCCTTTTATCGACTGCTGGGGAACAAGGATGTTTCGGATCCGCACGGAAAGCTGCATTTTGCAGCCGAACTGAACGAGAGGATGTATGCCTACGCAGGCAGCCACGACAATTTCTATGTGCAGGACATCAATTTCCTGGCATCGTGCTACGGCCTGACCAAATGGTCCGATCCGTATTACTGGCACATGTATAAATATGCGCTGGCGGTGCCGGCCATTCCGGAGCTCGCCTACAACCTTTCTAACATCATCAAGTCGATTTACGGTAAGAATAAGAAGGCAATGGTGCTGGATCTGGACAATACCCTGTGGGGCGGCGTTGTAGGGGACGATGGTCCGGAGAATCTGGAGATCGGGCAGGAAACGCCGACGGCGCAGCTGTACAGTGAATTTCAAAGCTACGTAAAGGAGCATAAGGATCTCGGCGTCCTCCTGGCAGTGGATTCCAAGAACGATGAGGAAAATGCTCTGGCGGGGCTGTCGCGTCCGGATTCCGTGCTGCATCCGGAGGATTTTCTCGTGATCAAGGCCAACTGGGAGCCCAAGGATCGAAACCTGGAGGAGATTGCAGCGAAGATCAACATCGGAACGGACGCACTTGTTTTCGTAGATGACAATCCGGCGGAGCGGCATATCGTAAAGGGCCAGCTGCCGGGTGTCGGTGTTCCGGAGCTTACGGTGCCGGAGCATTATATAACGGAGCTGGACCGGGCCGGATATTATGAGGTCACCTCGCTGTCGGCGGACGACCTTGGCCGCAATGAAATGTACCGGGCCAATCTGGAGCGGGCAAGGGCGGAGGCGAGCTTTACCGATTATCACGCATATCTTCTGTCACTGGAGATGAAGGCGGAGATTCGCCCCTTTGCGCCGATGTATATGGCGCGGATTGCCCAGCTCACGAACAAGAGCAATCAGTTCAACCTGACAACGCTGCGGTGCTCGCAGGCAGAGATTGAGCAATTTGCGGCAGATCCTGCGAGGATCACGCTGTACGGAAAACTTTGGGATAAGTTCGGAGACAACGGTGTTGTCAGTGTGGTCTGCGGGCACACGGACGCGCAGGAGAAGACACGTTTCCACATTGATCTGTGGCTTATGAGCTGCCGGGTTCTCAAGCGTGAGATGGAATATGCTATGATGGATCAGCTGGCGGCAGAGTGCCTTGCGAGGGGGATCCGTGAAATCCGCGGGTACTACTATCCCACGGCGAAGAACAAAATGGTAAGGGATTTCTACGCAGGGGAAGGCTTTGCAAAGGTTTCGGAGGATGCGGACGGCAATACCGTCTGGAGTCTGCGGCTGGATGCAGGCTATCAGAACAAAACAGATGTGATTGCCGTAAACGCGGAGTAATTGCCGTAAACGCGGAGTGACGGCGGAAACGCCGGTGCAGACGGCGAAGGCAGAACGGAGAATGAGATGACGAGAGAAGAGGTATTCGAGAAACTGAATGAGGTATTCCGTACGGTATTTGATGACGATTCCATCACGGTAGGGGAGAACACCACCTCTGCAGACATTGAGGATTGGGATTCGCTGGAGCACATCGATCTTGTTGTCTCCGTCGAGAAGGCCTTCGGTATGAAATTCACAATGTCGGAGACAACAGGGATGAAGAACGTGGGTGAGATGGCGGACATCATCCTTAGCCGCATCGCATAGCGCGGGCTGCAGGTGCTGATATGGCATTGATTTCATTGGAGTTTCTGGGTTTTTGTCTGCTCCTTGCGGTTGTATACTATCTGGTCCCGGGGAAGCTGCAGAATCCGGTATTGCTGGCGGCGAACGTCTGCTTTCTGCTGCCGCTGACCTATGGCGGAGCAGCCATTGTCTCGCTGGGAATCGGAATTCTGAGTGTGTATGCGGCGGCGAGGATCCTTCGGATGAGCCGCGGCACCGTATGGCAGAAGCTTGTCTTTCACGGAACGGTGGTGCTGAATCTGTCGCTCCTGTTCCTGTATAAGTATCTGCCCTGTGTGGAGGCGATCTTCTCGCCCCTGGGCGTTACGGTGAAGGCCTCGGAGCTTACCGCCATGGCGCCCCTTGGCATTTCCTTCTATACACTGCAGCTCCTCGGTTATCTGATCGGGGTCAACGACGGCGGGCTGGAAGCGGAAACGAATCTCCTGCGGTTTGCCGTCTTCGGGAGTTATTTCCCGCAGCTGACTTCCGGACCGATCGCGCGCTATGAGGAGATGGCGCCGCAGCTGAGGGCGCCGAGAAGGCTTTGCTATCGAAACCTTACACAGGGCGCACAGCGGATGCTGTGGGGCTTTTTCAAAAAGCTGGTGATTTCGGAACGGGCTGCGGTGCCGGCCAATGCGGTATTCGGAAATTACGGCGTGTACGATGGCTTTTATATCCCGGTGGGCGCCGCGATGTTCGCGGTGCAGCTCTACACGGATTTTTCCGGCTGCATGGATATTGTGCTGGGCATGTCGCAAATCCTGGGAATTGAGCTGCCGGAGAACTTCCGGTCGCCGTTCTTCTCCCAGTCGATGACGGAGTTCTGGAGACGATGGCACATCACGCTGGGCAGCTGGTGCAGGGATTATGTATTCTATCCGCTGCAGAAAACAGAGCTCTTCAGCCGGCTCCGGGAACGATCGGTGAAGCGGTTCGGACGCAAGAAGGGAAAGAAGCTTCCGATGTATCTTGCCATGTTCCTGATGTGGTTCACGGTCGGCTTCTGGCACGGCGGTTATCTGAAATACATCATCGGTTCCGGTCTGCTGCATTTTTGCTACATTGTGATCGGGCAGGAGGGCGCGCCGCTGTGGAACCGCGTGAATACGCTGCTGCATATCCGGACGGAATCGGCGGGGCATAGGGCCTTCCGGAGAATACGGACCTTTCTTCTGGCATGCAGCGGCTTTGTTTTCTTCCGTGCAGAGAGCACGGCGGAGGCGGTGCATATGTACCGGGCCGCCTTTCGGTGGAATCCGGTGGTATTCTCGCTGAACGGACTGGAGGCGCTGGGGCTGGATCTTCCGGATCTGATGATCCTGCTGGGGGGGATTCTGCTGCTGGCCTTTGTGGAAACGCTGCAGCAAAGGGCAGGTGTTCGCGAAATGCTGGCGGAGCAGAGCCTGCCGGTACGATGGATTCTGCTGCTGGCGCTGTTCTATGCGGTGATCATTCTGGGACAGTACGGACCGGGATTTGATGCGGAGTCATTTATCTATGCGGCATTTTAAGAGGATGCGGCGAAAAGACAACAGACGAAAAGACAATAGAAAGGGATGACAGGATTAATGAAGATCGGAATTATCGGTGCGATGGACGTAGAGGTAGCTCTTCTGCGGGAGCACATGAAGACGGAGAGAGTGGAGCACTATGCCGGGATGACCTTTCAGGAGGGAAAGCTGGGCGAAACCTCCGTTGTGGTGGTGAAGAGCGGGATCTGCAAGGTAAACGCGGCACTGTGTGTCCAGCTGCTGGTGGATCACTTTGCCGTAACGCAGGTGATGAATACGGGAGTTGCGGGGTCTCTGAACAGGGAGATCAACATCGGAGACATCGTAGTCTCCACCGGTGCCAGATATCATGATGTGGATGCCACGGTGTTCGGTTATCAGTTAGGGGAAATTCCGCAGCAGGGAATGGTATCCTTCCCGGCGGATGAGCGTTTGCAGCAGGCGGCAGCCAAGGCTGTGGAGCAGGCGGCACCGGAGGTAAGAGTGTTCCGCGGACAGATTGTTTCCGGCGATCAGTTTATTTCGGCGAAGGAGAAAAAGCTGCAGCTGATGCGTGATTTTCCGGAGGCCCTGTGCTGTGAAATGGAAGGAACGGCGATCGCACAGGCAGCTTTCGTGAATCAGATTCCGTTCGTCATCATCCGCGCAATTTCCGACAAGGCAGATGAGAGTGCCGAAGAAAGCTACGACGTGTTCGAGAAAAAAGCAGCGCGTCATTGCGCGGCGATCGTGGAGTATATGGTGGCGCACCTGGCGTAGGAAACAGATGGAGAAACCGGATGGAAGAACCGGGGGCAGGAGCGGCCGGTTCCTGCACCGACGAAAAAGCCGGGCAATTTACCCGTATCTGCGAACGTGCGCTCCTTTCGGCAGCAGGCAGACAGGCGTATTCACATACGGTGTCTGAGATAACTGCCGAAGGGAGCGCAGGATTTACAGAGTTACAGGTAGATTGCCCGGCTCTTCGTCCGGTATGGGAAGCTTATCCGAAATAGCGCTGCAGGAGTCCTGCAAAGGCCTTGCCGTGCCGTGCCTCATCTCTTGCCATCTCATGAACCGTGTCGTGAATGGCATCCAGGTTCAGCGCCTTGGCTCTCTTTGCAAGGTCCACCTTTCCTGCGGTTGCGCCGTTCTCTGCGGCCACGCGGACCTCCAGATTGTGCTTGGTGGAATCGGAGACGACCTCGCCCAGAAGCTCTGCGAATTTTGCAGCATGCTCGGCCTCTTCATAGGCAGCCTTCTCATAATACAGACCGACCTCCGGATAGCCTTCGCGGAATGCAGCGCGGGACATGGCAAGATACATGCCGACCTCAGAGCATTCGCCTTCAAAATTGGCACGAAGATCTGCCTTAATATCCTCCGGTACATCCTTGGCTACGCCGATGACATGCTCTGCCGCCCAGCTCATGCCCTCCTCTTCCACGGGAACGAACTTTGCCTTCGGAACATTGCAGGTAGGGCACTTCCAATCGTCCGGAAGATCGGCGAACTTTACGCCCTCCACCTCTTCATCATAAATGTGACCGCAGACAAGACATCTGTATTTCATAA
>CAVAUJ010000035.1:0-17417 GCA_963591995.1 Succinivibrio sp. | reverse complement strand
CAGGTGCGATTAGTCTATGCTAAAAAGACACAAATTTTTATTTGCGGCGGTTCCTGTGCGGGCATGCATGGTGGTTTGAGCGCCTGTTATAATCAACTTGAAAAGGGGATCGGAGGCCTGACGATGGCGGGCCGATCCGGGAAAGGTGGTCCGAATGTCTTTTCGCAAAAAGCTGCTGCTGGCCTTTGCCATTGTCATTATTCTGCCGGCGATTCTGACCTTTGCAGCATTTAAAGTCATACAGATGGTTTTGCCGAGGGATGCGGCCATGGTTCCCAAGAGCGTGGTGCTGATCCTTGGAATCTCCATTGTTGCCATTCTGATCGTGACAGCAACCCTGCTGACGGGCTGGCTGAAATCGAGCATTCTGGATCCGGTCAATCAGCTGAAGCTGGCAATGATCCAGATTCGCGACGGGAACCTGGACTATCTGCTGGATACCACACAGAAGGGAGAGATCGGCGAGCTTTACCAATGCTACGAGGACATGCGGCTGCGCCTCAAGGAGACGGCAGAGGAGAAGCTGGAGAATGACAAGCATGACCGGGAGCTGATCAGCAATATTTCCCATGATCTGAAAACGCCCATCACCTCCATCAAAGGATATGTGGAGGGACTGCTCGACGGCGTGGCGAACACCCCGGAAAAGCAGGAAAAATACCTGCGCACCATTTACAATAAGGTGGGAGATATGGTGCGGCTGATCAACGAACTGACGCTGTATTCCAGAATTGACAACGATAAGATTCCATATAACTTCAGCAGAATCCGGCTGGCGGAATATTTCAGCGACTGCGTGGAGGAGATCGGCATGGAGATGGAATCCAAGAACATTGAATTGAATTATTCCAACCTCCTGCCGCAGGACACCGAGATGATTGCCGACCCGGAACAGCTCAAGCGGGTGATCAACAATATCATCAGCAATAGTGTAAAATATATGGATAAGAACCACGGAAGGATTGATATTCGCCTGCTGGATGAGCAGGACAGTCTGCGCATTGAGATTGAGGACAACGGAAAGGGCATAGCCGCCCGGGATCTGCCGAATATTTTCGATCGCTTTTTCCGCGCGGATTCCTCGCGCAATTCCGCGACGGGCGGGAGCGGGATCGGCCTGTCCATCGTGAAGAAGATCGTGGAGGATCACGGAGGATATATCTGGGCCACATCAAAGGAGCATGTCGGAACCTGCATGCACATGGTATTCCGCAAGTACAGAGAGGTGAAGCAGACATCCGAGGCGGTTCCGGAATAAGGAGCACATGAATTTAACGGAACGGGCCCGGTACATCGATTTTGCAAACGAGGTACCGGGAATCGCCGGGGAGGAGGAGCATGAGCAGAATATTGATTATCGAGGACGAAGAGGCCATTGCGGATCTGGAGAAGGATTATCTGGAGCTGTCGGATTTTGAAGTGACGGTGAAAAACCGCGGAGACGACGGCCTGCGGGAGGCGCTGGCGGAGAGCTATGATCTGATCATCCTGGATCTGATGCTGCCCGGCATTGACGGCTTCGAAATCTGTAAGAAAATCCGTGAGAACAAGAACGTTCCGATTCTCATGGTATCGGCGAAAAAGGATGACATCGACAAGATCCGCGGTCTGGGGCTCGGCGCAGACGACTACATGACAAAGCCGTTCAGCCCCAGCGAGCTGGTGGCGCGGGTCAAGGCACACCTTGCACAGTACGAGCGGCTGGTGGGCGGCGCAAGACCGGAGAACAATATCATTGAGATCCGCGGCCTGAAGATCGACAAGACCGCACGGCGCGTCTGGGTGGACGGCAAGGAGAAGCAGTTCACGACGAAGGAGTTTGATCTGCTCACCTTCCTTGCGGAGAATCCCAACCATGTTTTCTCCAAGGACGAGCTGTTCCGCCGGGTCTGGAACATGGACAGCGTGGGGGACATCGCCACCGTAACCGTGCACATCAAGAAGATCCGGGAGAAGGTGGAATACGACACCTCCAACCCGCAATACATCGAAACCATCTGGGGCGTGGGCTATCGCTTCAAGATCTGAAGGCGGGAGGAGTTACTTATGTCGGACTGTGACACCTGCGGCAACGTGGAATGGGACGAGGACGATCAGACTTATTACTGCATCGCGGATGTGGATGAGGATGATTACGGCAGGATGCTGCAGGCAGAGGCCGGCGGCCATCCGAGGACGCGCTGTCCCTATTGGGTGAATGGGGATGAGTATGCCGTTGTACGGCATCAGGCTTTCTGAATATGGTTTTTAATTCCTATCTGTTTATCTGTATATATCTGCCCGTCTGCGTAGCCGGCTGGTTCGTGCTGAACCGCGTCAGTCACAGAGCGGCGGACTGGTTTCTGATTGCTATGGGCATCTGGTTTTACGGATGCTTCGGTCTGCCGTATCTGGCGGTGCTGGGGGCCAGCTGTCTGTTCAACTACGTGTTGGGACGCCTGCTGCGAAGGAGAGAGCTTCCGGCTGCCGATGCGGGAGAGGATGCCGGGGCCGCCGCGGACGGAACAAAAGATGCCGACAGGCGCCGCCGGCGGAGCATCGCCGGGAGGGGAATCCCGGCATTTGGCATAGCGGGCAATCTTTTGTTCCTCGGGTGGTTTAAGTATCTGGCACCGGAGCTTTCGGGTTTTGCCTCCATCGGTCTGCCGGTGGGCCTGTCCTTTTATACCTTCAGTCTGATTTCCTATCTCATCGAGACCTGCCGGGGGGAGATTGCGGAGGAATCCATCCGGGAATACCTCCTGTATGTCACGTATTTTCCGAAAATCATCCAGGGACCGATCACCTGTTACGAAGAGGTGATGGCACAGCTGCGCGATCCGGCAAGACGCCGGTTCTGCAGGGAAAATTGTGCGCGGGGGCTGAGCCTGTTCGTCATGGGACTGGCCAAAAAGCTGCTGATCGCCGATGTGCTCGCGGGACCTGCAGCCTATGGCATACAAAGCGCCTATTATCTGGACACGCTTTCCGTGCTCGTAGCCTTCAGCTGCTATGCCATGCAGCTTTATATGGACTTCTCCGGCTATTGCGACATGGCGATGGGGCTCTCGAGGATGCTGAACATCGAGCTGCCGCTGAATTTTGACGCGCCCTTTAAGGCGGAGAGCTTCCCGGAATTCTGGAAGCGGTGGCATATGACGCTCACGCGGTTCTTCACGCGCTATGTGTACATTCCGCTCGGCGGCAGCAGGAGAGGAAGGGCAAGAGCCTGCCGGAATGTGATGATCGTGTTCGTGCTGTCCGCACTCTGGCACGGCCTTGGCGGGACCTATCTGGTGTGGGGGCTTCTGTCGGGGGCCTTTGTCGTTGCCGGCAATCTGTGGCAAAAGGGGCGCGGCAAACCGGAGAGGATGCACCGGAGATTAATCGGTACGATGCTCCGCAGGGCGAAGGTATATTTTGTATTCCTGTTGGCGCTCGTCTTCTTCGGTGCACCGAGCCTTGCATACAGCGGCGCCGTTCTGCGCCATTTCCTGGTGCCGACCTACCCGGGATGGCTATACCGGATGGCGGCACAGATGGATCCGCCGGAATTCTGGCTGCTTAGCAAGCTGGCAGCGGCAGCAGCGCCGGGGCTTGCCGACGTGGTGCGGCTGTTGGAGCTCCTGCTGGTGCTGGGGTTGGCCCTGTTCCTGACGAATGCGGGACGCACGGCGGTGAAGCTGTCCGAAACGATGGCACTTAGCAGGCGAAACGCGGTATGCCTGGGGCTCCTGTTGGCGCTGTGTCTGTGCTCGGTGTCGGGCGTATCCACTTATCTATATTTCCAATTTTAAACGGGATGATGAAACGTAATCGAGGAAGACGAATACCGGAACAAAAGGGAACGCCGGAGCGTGCGGCGGGATTCCTGCGGACCATGGCGGTGGGAACCGCCGCAGCGGCAGGCGTCTGCGCTCTGTCGGTCTATCTTTTTGATCCCTTTTATCACTATCATGCACCGTGGTTCGGACTGAAATCGGTTCTGAGTGAGAAGGAATACCAGGTGCCGGGGAGCCTTCGGCATTACACCTACGATTCCGTGCTGGTGGGGTCCTCTGTGGTGGAGAACAACGATAACGCCTGGTATGACGAAGCCTTCGGCGGGACGACCATCAAGGCTGTGCGCAGCTACGGCGGCATTGCGGATCTTGTATGGTATCTGAATCTGGCCTTTGACGCGCAGGAGATCCGCCGGGTATTTTTTAATCTGGATCCGGCGTCCCTGACCCAGGAAGCGGAAACCACCTTTGAAGCCTCCGGGTGCCCCATGTATCTGTACGATGACAATCCGTTCAACGATATCGAGTACCTGCTGAACAAGACCGTCCTTCTCGAAAAAATCCCGTATGAGATCGCGCAGTCGCTGTCTTCGGACTACAACGAGGGACTCTCCTACAACTGGGCCGAGGGAAAGGACTTCTCGGAGACGGGGGTCCTCTCGCATTATATGCGGCGAAAGGAGCCGGCAGAGACATTGGCCGCGGAGGCGAAAAGAGAGGAGCTGGAGGCGAACCTCGCCTTGCTGATGGAGGTTGTGCAGGCGCATCCCGATACAGAGTTCTATTTCTTTCTGCCGCCCTATTCCATGATCTGGTGGGACGATGCCGTAAGGAACGGGCTGGAGGAGGTCTATCTGTATGACGAAGAGCGGGCGGCCGGGACGCTCCTTTCCTGCAGCAACGTGCGTTTTTTTGATTTTCAGAATGTGACGGAGACCGTGACGGATCTGAACCGGTATATGGATACGGTGCATTTCGACCCGCAGACCAATTACGAGATCTGTCAGGCCATGGCAGCCGGTGTGTGTGAGATGACAAAGGAGAATCTGCAGGAGACCTTTGCGCGCACACGGGAAATCATCGAAGCCTATGAGTCGGAGCAGATCCGTGCCCTCGAGGCAGAGGATCGGTTCCTGTATGCGGAATAAATGCAGCACCGGAGGCGGAAAAGCGGTGACGGAAACGGAGCAAAACGAGCGGAGCGGCATCGTAACAAAGAGCGGCAGACAGACAGCGGAATTGCTGGAATGGTATGACCGGAATCGTCGGATCCTCCCCTGGCGGGAGGATCCGACGCCGTATCATGTATGGCTTTCGGAGATCATGCTGCAGCAGACCAGAGTGGAAGCCGGAAAGGCATATTACCTGCGTTTTCTGGAGCAGCTGCCGGACATTGCATCCCTCGCGGCTGCGCCGGAGGAGGTGTACCTGAAGCTGTGGGAGGGACTCGGATATTATTCCCGGGTCCGGAATCTTCACAGGGCGGCGGTAACGATTATGGAGGAATACGGCGGCAGGATGCCGGACGATGCCAAGGAGCTGGAGAAGCTGCCGGGGATCGGTCCGTACTCTGCCGCGGCCATTGCCTCCATTGCCTTTGGAAAACCGGCCGTGGCGCTGGACGGAAATCTGCTGCGGGTCTACGCCCGCATGACAGAATGCGGAGAGGACATCAAGGGTCCTGCGGCAAGAAAGGCCGCGCTTACTTATTATGCGGAGCGGATTCCCGCAGAGGGAGGACGGCCCGGGGATTTCAACCAGGCATTGATGGATCTGGGCGCGGGAATCTGCCTTCCGAACGGAGAGCCGCTGTGCGGGCTGTGTCCGTGGAAGGAGCGGTGCCTTTCCTCTCGGGAGGGGCGGCAGCAGGAATTCCCGGTGCTCCCGGTGAAAAAGGAGCGGAAGAAGGAGAAACGCACCGTGCTGATCCTGCGCGCGGAGGGACACATTGCCATCCGCAGGCGAGCGGGGAAGGGATTGCTCGCGGGACTGTACGAATTCCCGAATCTGGAGGGACACCCTCGGGAGGAGGAGATCCCGGAGCTGGTGGAAGAGCTGTTCCTGAGGAAGGAGGAAGTCTGCGGGACGGATGCGGCAGCTGCGCAGGACAGACGGGCGGTGACGGTACATCCCCTGCCGGAGGCAAAGCACATTTTCTCGCACCTTGAGTGGGAGATGAAGGGGTATGAAGTACGGCTTCCGCGGATGCGGCAGGCGGCGGGAATTCTCTGGGTGACAGGAGAGGAGCTCGCAGAGCGCTTTCCGATTCCGTCGGCGTTTGAAGCATACCGGACCTGTGCGGTGCGTGCGGCAGAGGAAGGAAGGTGAACATGCAGATTGAATATCCGGATTATTATGAGAAATTCCATTGCCTTGCGGAAAGCTGCCCGGACACCTGCTGCAAGGATTGGGAGGTGGATGTGGATGAGGACACCTTCTATTATTACCGGGTGCAGGAGGGCGAGCTGGGAGAGAAGCTGAACCGCCTCCTGCGGGAGGAGGGGGAGGCCAAATACATTCCGCTTCGTCCGGACGGGCGCTGTCCCTTTCTGCGGGAGGATAAGCTCTGCGAGATCTGCGCGGCGCTGGGAGAGGAGGGACTCTCACAGACCTGCCAGGAGTACCCGCGCTATTACATGGGAGTCGGGGACTATGAGCAGATGGATCTGAGCCTCTCCTGTATGGAGGTCGGAAGACTTCTGTTCACGGGAGAAGGGCCCGTCCGGTATCGGAGATCCGAGGATGAGGAAGAACCGTGGGAGACGCCGGCGCCGGAGGAGAAGGAAAGACTTGCCGGCATTCTGCGGCGGCGGGATGAGCTGCTGGAGAAGCTGTGGACAGAGGATGAGGAGGGCCTGCCCTTTTCGGTTCTGCCGGATGCGAGTGGAGATGAGGAGCTGCGGCAGAGGATTCCGGCGCTGGAGGTTCTGGATACGGAAGGAGCCGGTCTGATCGGCGCGGTATGCAGGGATTACGAAGCGATCACGGCGCAGGAGGCGGCATTCCGGGCCCGGCATGAGGAGCTGCTGCATCGGCTGTTCCGGCGCTTTGCGGCGTATCTCGTTTATCGATATACGATTGATTCCTATTATGAGGATGTGCAGAACGTGTACCGGCTGTGGAAAAGGAGCCTTCGGCTCCTGCTCCTTCTGTGCATCGACCATGAGCGGCGGGAGGGCTCGTTCGGGGTTGGGGTTATGATCCGGCTGTCCCACAGCTTTTCCCGTCAGATTGAGCACAGCGATGAGAATCTGCGGCTGTGGAAAATGTGATATGATCGTAACTGGTCAAAAAAACATATACATCGGGAGGAAGAACATGAACATTGTATGCCTGGATTTGGAAGGAGTACTGGTGCCGGAGATCTGGATTGCGTTCGCAAAGGCCTCCGGGATTCCGGAGCTTACGAGAACGACGCGGGATGAGCCGGACTATGACAAGCTGATGAACTGGCGCCTCGGAATTTTGCGGGAACACGGCCTTGGCCTGAAGGAGATTCAGGAAACCATTGCGACGATTGATCCGCTTCCGGGGGCGAGGGAGTTCCTGGATGCGCTGCGGAAGGAGACGCAGGTCATCATCATCAGCGATACCTTCTCACAATTTGCGGGCCCCCTGATGGAAAAGCTCGGCTATCCCACCATTTTCTGCAATTCACTGGAGGTCGCGGAAAACGGAGAGATCACGGGCTTTAAGATGCGGATCGAGAATTCCAAGCTGACGACGGTAAAGGCGCTGCAGTCCATCGGCTTTGAGACGATCGCCAGCGGAGATTCCTTCAATGATCTGGGAATGATCGGTGCGAGCAAGGCCGGCTTTCTGTTCCGTTCCACGGAGCAGATCAAAAAGGAACACCCGGAGCTGCCGGCGTACGAGACCTTTGACGAGCTTCTCGCCGCGATCGAGAAGGCTCTGTGAGGATGCGGTATTACTGCGCCCCGCTGGAGGGGATCACGGGACACTGCTTCCGCAGAGCACATCACCGGTTCTTTCCGGGAGTAGACGCGTACTATACGCCCTTTGTGGTGGCGACCTATACCAACAAGCTCAAGTCCAGAGAGAAGCTGGATGTTCTGCCGGAGAACAACTGCGGGGTTCCGACGGTCCCGCAGGTTCTCACCAACCGTCCGGAGGAGTTCCTCCATTGTGCCGGTTTTCTGGCGGAATTCGGTTACACCGAGGTGAACATCAACCTCGGGTGTCCGGTGGGGACGGTAACGGTCAAGGGAAAGGGCTCCGGCATGCTGCGCACACCGGAGGTCATGGATCGTTTTCTGGATGCGGTCTTTGAAGGCGCGGAGAAAATATCCGTGACGGATGCGGACGGAAACCGAGGGCCGCTGCACATTTCCGTGAAGACACGGCTTGGCTGGGAGGACCCTGCGGAATTCGACGGACTCCTTGCCGTATATCGGCGTTATCCTCTGGAAAAACTGCTGGTTCATGCCAGAACGCGGGAGGAGCTCTACCGGGGAAAGCCGGAGCTGGAGACCTTCGCAGCGGCATACCGGGCCGTCGGAGGCGAGCTGCGGCTGTGCTACAACGGCGATGTGCGAAACGGCGAGGATCTGGATGCGCTGGAGAAGGCGTTCCCGTCCCTGGACGGGATCATGACAGGGCGCGGTCTGTTGTCGGATCCGGGCATGATCACAGAACGGGTTTACGGCATAAGGCCGGGGAAGAAGACGCTGCAGGAGTTTCATGACACCCTGTACCGGGACTATGGGGAGCAGTTCCGGGATGACCGGATCCGCATCAATTGCATGAAGGAGCTGTGGACCTTTCTGGGAGAGAGCTTCCGGGATGACGGAAGATATGTGAAGGGAATTCACAAGGCAAAGAATCGCATAGAATATGAATCCGCTGTGCGGATGCTGTTCGCGAACTGCGAGCGAAAGCCGCTGGAGAGCGGAATTGCGGATGCGGCGGATGTTGCGGATGCGCAGAGGCGCAGCGGGACAGATCCGGAAGAAGGACGGCAGCCGATACAGGAAAGGAAGGACAGCACACCGTGAAGATCACCGTTCTGTGCATCGGGCATATGAAGGACAAGGCGCTGGAGCTGCTGCAGGCGGAATATCTCAAGCGGCTTTCCGCGTTCTGCAAGGCGGAGGTTGTGGAGGTGAAGGACGAACCGAACGCGCATGCGGATCGCGCGAACGAAGCGGAGAAGATCAAGGATAAGGAGGCGGCACACGCACTGGCAAGACTGCGCCCCTCCGACTGCTGCATTCTCCTGGACCTTCACGGAACGGAATGGAGTTCGGAGGAATTCGCCGGGCAGCTGGCAGGCTGGCAGCAAAAGTCCTCCTCCCTTGTGTTCGTCATTGCCGGCTCCCTTGGGCCGGGAGAGGCATTGAAGGAGCGCGCGGATGTGCGGTGGAAGCTCTCGCCGCTGACCTTTACGCATTTGATGACACGGGTGCTGGTTCTGGAGCAGATTTACCGCGGCTGCATGATCGGCGCGGGAAGGGAATACCACAAGTGATGGAGCAGGGAACAATGCGCGGATTCCGCGCATCGGATATGGCAAGAATCCGCTGTGAGAAATGCAACGGCTGCGGCGAATGCTGCCACGGAATGGGAGAGAGCATCCGGCTGGATCCATGGGATGTGCATCAGCTCACACGGGGGCTTGGAAAAAGCTTTGAGGAGCTGCAGAGGGCCGGCATCGTCGGACTTCATACCGAGGAGGGGCTGATTCTGCCGCATATGCAGATGCGGGACAACGGGGACGGGGCCTGCAGCATGCTGGCGGCGGACGGGCGCTGCAGCATCCACCCGTACCGCTCCGGTTATTGCAGGCTGTTCCCTCTCGGGCGGGACTATGACGCGGAAACGAGGAGCTTCCGCTATTTCATCGTAGACAATGGCTGCGCCATGCCGGGCAAACAGAAGGTGAAGATCAGCAAGTGGCTGGGCATTGAGAACCTGGAGCGGTATGAACGGTTCGTGTGCGACTGGCATTATTATTGCAAGGATGCAAAGGCATTTCTCGCATCGTGCGGCGATCCGGATTTCGGACGGCAGCTGAACCTCTTCCTCCTGAAGGTTTTCTACCTGACACCCTACGGAACCGCACAGAACGGCGGGGACTTCTATTCCCTGTTTGATATGCGGCTGGAGCAGGCCAGGGGCGTACTGACCTGAACGAGCTTTTTGGCAAACGATGTACCGACAGACAGGTGTTTGCGCAGGGGGAGTACAGATGAAGGGATGGAGGAGCGTTTGGGCGCCGGCCTTGCTGCTCCTGATGGCAGCGGGGATTGCCGTCCGCACAAGGGAGCAGACGGCGGGGGTGATCCGGCTGCTGGGGGGACCGCATCGGATCGGCGCAACCTATGCGACCTTGAGCGATTCGTTTTATGAGACCATCAACGATGAGATTGATCAGCAGGTGCGCAGCCGCGGAGATCTGCTGCTGGTTCGGGATCCGGAGCAGAGTCAGGAGCGGCAGAACATGGAGATCGAAGAGCTTCTGGAGCAGGGAGCGGAGGTGCTGATCATCAATCCGGTGGATGATCAGAAGGTAAAGCCGGCCCTCGAGGCGGCATACCAAAGAGGCGTGCCGGTGATTCTGATCGATTCCAGAACGGATGAGGAGGAGCTGGCCGCCTGCACCATCACCTCCAACAATTACGGTGCCGGGCTTTTGGATGCAAGACACCTGATCAGCCAGACGAAGGAGGCGCGTGTTGTTGTGATCCGCAACGAGGATTCCTTTTCCTGCAGGGAGCGGGCGGAGGGATTCCTGGAGACACTGGAGAAGAGCGGCAATCCGTATGAGATTCTGGCGGGATATGACTGCGGCGGCCAGACGGAGGCTGCCATGGAGGGAATGCGGCAGCTTCTGGAGGAATATCCGCAGATCGATGCGGTGATGGCGGTGAACGACCTGTCCGCACTCGGCGCGATGGCAGCTCTGGAGGAAGCGGGGCGTCTTGCGGACACCCTTGTCTACAGCGTGGACGGATCACCGGAGGCCAAGACGCTGGTGGAGGATGGCAGAATGACGGCCACAACGGCCCAGTCCCCGCTGCGCATCGGGCAGAAGGCGGCCGAGGTCGCCTATGAAATGCTGGAAAACGAGCCGCATCTGACGGATATTGTCGTGCCGGTATCGCAGATTACGGCGGAGGACATTCCGCGCTTCGGAACAGAGGGGTGGCAATGAACGGCTTTGATCAGAAGACACTCCTGCATAGACTATACCGCGCGATTGCGCTCCTGACCGTCATGTCGGTGCTCATGAGCTACGGGGTACAGGTGATCACACCGGTCTATGCGGCGCAGCTCGGAGAGGCAGAGAGCTTTCTGCAGTCGCTGCAATGGATCCCGTATCATCCTTTTGTTCTTACGTTGGCGGTGGTTATGACCGGCGCGGGAATGCTCCTTGGGGGAAAAGAGGAGCGGAGGGAAAACCCAAAGGCACCCCGGGACGGCTGGCAGCGGTACCTGACACAAGCCGTGCTCTTTGGCGCGGCCTCGCTCCTCTTCCAGCAGAATTGTGACAAGATTGCCCTGTTCGCGATCGCGGACCGGCTGGATGATGCCAATACCAGACGGCAGCGAAATTACCTGACGGTGATGACCATCCTTTATCTGCTGTGCAATCTGGATTTTTTCACGGATGTGATGCATGCCGTTTCGCTGCAGCAGTATCTGAATTTCTATGAGCGCCCGGTCCGCAGCATCCTGCAGCTGATCATCGAAGGTCTCTCCGCCGTGGGAGCGGTGCTGTTCGTGCTGTATCTGGTCGTCTTCATGGTATGGCAGGTTCGCGAGAAGCTGGAGGTGCAGCAGCGAAACCGCAAGCTGGAGGAGATGAACGGGCAGCTTCTGGACTATGCGGAGGAACGGGCCCACACGGCGCAGGTACAGGAACGGAACCGGCTGGCCCGGGAGATTCACGATACGCTGGGGCATGTGCTGACCGGGATTGCGGCAGGGACGGATGCCTGCCTCCAGATGCTCGATGACTCTCCGGAGCTTGCCAGGAAACAGATGGAGCTCATTGCGGACACGGCAAGGGACGGGATGCAGGAGGTCCGAAGGTCCGTGAATGCGCTGCGCCCGGATTCCCTGGAGCAGCAAAGTCTCTCGGTCGTTCTGGACAGAATGTGCGCCAATATGGGGGCCGGAACCGGAACGGAGGTCCGGCTGGAGGAAAATCTTGCCGGGGAAAAGCTCATGCAGGATGAAGAGGATGCCGTGTATCGGACGGTACAGGAGGGCATCACGAATGCGATTCGCCACGGACACGCCACACGGATCGAGGTGCGGTGTCTGGCCGGGGATGGGAGGATGACCATCGAGGTGCGGGACAACGGGAGCGGCTGCGGAAAGGTGGTGCCGGGCTTTGGCCTGCGGCACATGCAGGAGAGAATGTCCATGCTGGGCGGCGGCCTGCAATATGAGAGCCGGGACGGCTTCTGCATCCGGGCGGAATTCCCGCTGCGCAGAAGAAAGGAGCGGCAGGAGATGGATGGGGGAGAAAAATGATCAAAGTGGTGCTGGCAGATGACCAGGAACTGATACGACAGAGCCTTGGCTTTGTCCTGAACCGGCAGGAGGACATCGAAATCGTAGGTACCGCGAGGAACGGGCAGGAGGCATTGCGCCTGGTGGAGGAGCATCAGCCGGATGTGGCATTGCTGGATGTCCGTATGCCGGAGATGGACGGCGTAGAGTGTACGCGGCGGATCAAGCAGCAATATCCGCGGACCAAGGTCATCATTCTCACCACCTTTGACGACGATGAATACATTTATGATGCGCTGCGCTACGGCGCTACAGGGTATCTTCTCAAAGGCGTATCGGTGGAGAGACTGACGGAGGCCGTGCGGGAGGCGGCACACGGCGGATCGATCATCGCACCGGAGGTGGCCTCCCGGGTGCTGCAGATGTTCGCGAGGATGGCGGGGAATGCCGCGTCCGAGAAGGTGGGCCGTACGGGAGCGGTGGAGCTGACCCGGATGGAGGGCAAGGTTGTCGGTGCGGTAGGCCGCGGATTTTCCAACAAAGAGATTGCAGAGCGCCTGTTCCTGTCGGAGGGGACGGTCCGCAATTATATCAGCGGGATTCTGCGCAAGCTGGATTTGCGGGACCGCACGCAGCTGGCCATCTGGGCCGTGCAGAATGGATTTCCCTCGGAGGAGGACGAATGAAACGGGGCCGCGGTGTGCTGGGAGGGCTGCTGGCTGCAGCCGTCGTTCTGGCGGTCTGCCTTGCGAAGCGGCACGGCAGCACGACGGTGCTGCACATCGGGTTCCCGTGTGACAGCTATTGGGACGTGCCGGGTGAGGATACCTATGGCTTTATGGATGCTGCCATTGCACAGTTCGAGGAGGAGCATCCGGGCGTACGTGTGGAATATACCAGCGGAATCCGCACGGAGGATTACAGCGAGTGGCTTGCCGGACGGTTTCTGGAGGGGACGGAGCCGGATGTGATGGTGATCCTCCCGGAGGATTTCACGCTGTACAGTGAGAGGGAAGCACTGCGGGAGCTGAATGCCTGCATGAAGCGGGACGGGATTGCAGCGGGGGATTTCTATACCGCCGCCATTGCGGCAGGGACCTCCGGAGGGCGGCAATATGCGCTGCCGATGGAATGCGTGCCCCAGATGATGTTCGTCAATAAGACGCTGCTGCAGAACGAGGGAATCGAGCTCCCGCAGGAGGACTGGACCTGGAGCGATTTTTACAGCCTGTGTGCGGCGCTGACCCGGGACACGGACGGGGACGGCAGCCCGGATCAGTTCGGCGTCTACGGATACGGCTGGAGGGAGGCCATGGTCGCCAATGGCTGCACCTTGTTCCGGGAGGACGGAACCGGGTGCCTGCTCAATCAGTTCGATCAGCAGGAGGCGGTAAAGTTTGCACAGGAGCTGGATCTGCTGAACGAAGGAGTGGAGGTCAGCGACAAAATGTTCGATGAGGGGAGGGTGGCCTTCCGACCGATGTTCTTCTCCGAATATCGCAGCTACGAACCGTATCCATGGAGAATCCGTCGCTCGACGAGCTTTGAATGGGACTGCATTCCCATGCCGCGGGGGGACGGGGAGAAGGCGGGCAACGATTCGCAGGTCAGTACGCTGCTGCTGGGAATCTCCCGGCGCAGCACAAAGGCAGAGCTGGCGTGGGAGCTGTTGAAAACCATTGCGTGTACGCAGGAGTCGCAGCTGCGCGTGTACACGGAGCTGCGCGGCGCGTCGGCGCTGCGCAGCATAACGGAGTCTGATGAGGTGGCAGAGCTGCTGCAGAAGGATTCTCCGAGCGCATCCTCCGCCGGCTTCGGGACGCTGCCGCTGACCCTGGAGCACGGCGTTGCCGCGACGCATTTTGCGCGCTATGAGACGGCGATGGAGCAGGCGGACAGCCTGATCACCGAGGCAATCCGCGCGGATAAAAATCTGGAGCTGCAGCTGCTGGAAATCCAGCGGAAGCTCCAGCAGGTGTTGATGGAATAAAAGCTGACGGAAGGAACAAGAGGACGCCGGGAGACATTTGTGCGCATTGCACAGATTCCTCCCGGTATTTTTGTTTGAAAGGTCAACGAAAATGACAAATGTCATACCGGATTGGAAAAATGTCATGTTAAGATTGTGACAAGAAACAGGTGTTAGCGAAATCTTAACATGTTAAGCTACATCCATGCCGAACGTATCGGCGGAATAGACAAAAGATAACCGGAAAAGACACGATAAGGCAACAGTTTGAACAGGAGGGGAAGGACAATGAGAAGGAAAGTAACGTGTTTTGCAACAATTGCATGTATGACATTGGCGACGGTGATGACAGGGTGCGGCAGCTCCGGCTCGTCGTCATCCAAGGAGAGCGGCAGTGCAGAGACGGCGGCTGCCTCCGATGAGGTGTATGAGCTGAAGCTGTCCACCACCCAGACCGAAACCTCCATGATCTACGAGGGACTGCAGGCGGCAGCAGACAAGATTGCCGAGGATACCGACGGACATGTCAAGGTCACCATTTATCCGTCCAGTCAGCTGGGCGCCGAGGAGGACATGATCGATCAGGCCCTGCAGGGCGTCGGAATTGCCGTTCTGACGGATGCGGCCCGTCTTTCCAGCTATGTCAACGACATCGGCATTCTGAACATGGCCTACGTCGTGGACAGCTACGAGGAGGGACTGAAGCTCATGGAAACCGATACCTTCCAGGGCTGGGATAAGGAGCTCTCGGAAAACGGCATCTGCACACTGGCGTACAACTATTTTGACGGTGCACGCTCCTTCCTGGGACATAAGGCCTATGAGACACCGGCGGATCTGAAGGGAGTCGTCATCCGCACCCCCAGCGCAGACCCTTACGTGGAATCCATTTCGGCACTGGGCGCAACACCGTACAACATCGCCTTCTCGGAGGTCTACAACGGCATTCAGACCAAATCCATCGACGGATGTGAGATCGGCTACACCAGCGCGGTTTCCGGAAAGTTCTATGAGGTTTGTGAGTACCTGAGCAAGACGGAGCACATCCAGCTGTTCAATATGGTCATCTGCGGACAGGCCTGGTTTGATAAGCTGCCGGCGGAATATCAGGACATCGTGAAGGCGGACTTCCATGACTGCGCTTATGAGAACGCACAGAAGATCATCGATGCACAGCCGGAGCTGGAGCAGACCCTGATCGACAACGGCATGAACATCGTAGAGGTGGACAAGGAAGCGTTCCGGGAGGCTGCAGCGGCTGCCTATGAGAAGCTTGGCTGGACCGAGCTGCGCACACAGCTGTACGAAGAGGCCGGACTGGAGAAGTGACGGCGGAAGCGTCGGAGATGAATCGGCCCTGCATCGAGCGGACTGCAAGGCGGTGCAGGGCCTTTTACGGGACAAGGGATAATTGCCATGAAGAAAATTTATAAAAAAGCGTGCCTGCTGGAGGAGTGGGTCGCACTGATTCTGGTTGCCGGGATCGCGGTGCTGGTCTTTGTATCGGCCCTGATGCGCACCTTCGGACATCCGTTGAACTGGGCGCAGGATGTGGCATTGATTGCCTTTGCATGGCTGATCTTTCTGGGAAGTGACGTTGCCATGCGGGGGGCCGGGCTGATCGGCGTGGATCTTTTCGTCAAAAAGTTCCCCAAGGGAGTGCAAAAGGGAATTGATATTCTCTTCAAAATCATCATTGCAGCGTTCCTGTGTGTATTGATTTATTACGGCTACGGGATGACGACGACCGGATGGACCCGTCAGATCACAACCCTGCACATCAGCTACGGCTGGGTGACCATGGCAGTGCCGGTGGGGGCGGCATTTATGCTCATCACGACGATCCTGAAGCTGATCGAGCGGATCAAGACGCCTGCGGCAGAGGAGATCAAAAAGGAAGCAGGGAGGGACATCGGATAATGTTTATCGCAATCGGTATTTTTCTGGTTTTCTTGCTGCTGGGCATGCCGGTGGCATTTGCAATCGGGCTTTCCGGATTTTCGTTCTTTGTCATCCGGGATCTTCCCATGACGGTTCTGGTGCAGAAGTCCATTTCCACCTCCCAGAGCTTCACCATGCTGGCCATTCCGCTGTTCATCCTGGCCGGCAATCTGATGAACAGCTGCGGCATTACCAAGCGTCTGATGCGCTTTGCCAATGCATGTACGGGTCACATGTACGGCAACATCGGGCAGGTATCCTGTCTGATGTCAACCTTGATGGGCGGCGTCTCCGGCTCGGCGGTTGCCGACGCGTCCATGGAGTGCCGGATTCTGGGACCGGAGATGCTCCGCCTTGGCTACAGCCGGGGCTGGTCGGCAGCCATCAACGGCCTCTCCGGACTGATCGTTGCGACGATTCCGCCCAGCATGGGACTGATCATTTACGGAACCGTGGGTGAGGTATCCATCGGCAGGCTGTTCATGGCCGGCTGGGTTCCGGGTGTTCTGATGTGCGTGCTCTTGATGCTGGCGACTTCCTGGAGTGCCCATCGCTTCGGATATAAGCCGGAGCACAGCAGGCCGGCACCGCTGTCGGAGATTCTGAAGACTTTGCTGGACAGCATCTGGGCCATTCTCTTCCCGGTGCTGCTGATCCTTCTGATCCGCTTCGGCATCATGAGTCCCACCGAGTCCGGCTCCTTTGCCTGCGCCTATGCACTTCTGGTCGGTACGGTCTGCTATCACGAGCTGACCTGGGAGAGCCTTCTTCAGACCCTGCGGGACAGCGTGAAGGACATCACGGTCATTACGATCATCCTGGCCTTCTCCGGTGTGTTCGGCTACGGCATTGTTTATGACGACATCACCGTCACCATTGCCGGCGCTCTGACCAGTGTGACGAGCAACCGCATTCTGCTGCTGCTCCTGGTGGTATTGTTCCTGCTGCTGTGCGGCATGTTCATGGAGACCACCGTCATCGCCTTGATCCTGACACCGATCCTTCTGCCGGTCATGCGCAGCGTAGGCGTCGATGAGGTTGTGTTCGGCATGATCATGATGACCACGGTAACCTTCGGTGTCATGACGCCGCCGGTCGGGACGGCGCTGTATGCGGTATCCGACATCATGGAGTGCCCGATTGAGGATACCTTCAAGGAGGGCTGGCCGTTCTATCTTGCTGTTATCTTTGTCATTCTGTTCATGGTCTTCTTCCCGGATGCGGTGCTGCTCCTGCCGAATCTCGTATACGGCGCGGCGGGGTAA
>CAVAUJ010000034.1:22824-27350 GCA_963591995.1 Succinivibrio sp. | reverse complement strand
CGCTGCATTGTATAAACCTAACAAATCCGCTTGTTAAACTTTACGTGTTTTGGTAAAATGTCCCTTGGGTTCACCGGAAATCTATCCATATATCCGTGATACTCAATAATATACCGGAGGACATTGACATGAAAGTTTATACAACCGACAAAATCCGTAACGTTGTGATCCTCGGACATGGCAGCTGCGGCAAGACGACTCTTGTCGAAGCGATGGCTTATCTGGGCGGTCTCACGTCCAGATTGGGCAGGGTAGAGGACGGAACCACCCTCAGCGACTTTTCCAAAGAGGAGCAGAAGCGTGAGATTTCCATTCATACCTCGGTGATTCCGATCGAGTGGAATGACTGCAAGCTGAACATTCTGGATACCCCCGGGTATTTTGATTTTATCGGAGAGGTCGAGGAGGCAATCTCCGTGGCGGACGGCGCTATCATTGTCGTCAGCGCCAAGGCGGGAATTGAGGCAGGTACCGAAAAGGCGTGGGAGATCTGCGAGAAATATCATCTGCCCCGCATGTTTTTTGTGACCGACATGGATATCGATGACGTCTCCTATCGCAAGGTTGTCGAGGATCTGACGGCGTTGTACGGCAAGAAGATCGCACCGTTCAACATGCCGATCCGCGAAGACGGCAAATTCACGGGATATGTCAACGTTATTCAGAAAAAGGCCTTCCGGTGGGAGAACAAGGAGGCCGTTCCCACGGATGTCCCGGATTATTCCGCAGAATATCTCGAGCAATACCATAACACCCTGATGGAGGCGGTGGCCGAAACCTCGGAGGAGTTCATGGACCGGTATTTCTCCGGTGAGGAATTCTCCGAAGCGGAGATCCGTGCCGCAGCAAGGCTGTCCATTCAGGACGGCACCATTGTGCCGGTGGAGATGGGAGCCGGCGTCATTGCGCAGGGCGTGTATACGCTGATGGATGATATCGTGAAGTATATGCCCTCTGCCGAGTCCCGCAAGGTCAGCGGCATCAACCTCAAAACGAATGAGATTTTCGAGGCGAATTTTGATGTCCTCAAGCCGAAGAGCGCATTCGTGTTCAAGACCATCGTGGATCCCTTTATCGGACGCTACAGCCTGATCAAGGTGCGTTCCGGTGTCTTCAAGACGGATGACCTGTGCTACAACGCGCGGTCGGAGGCGGAATTCAAGATCGGGAAGCTCTATATTCTGCAGGGCAACAAGGCATCGGAGATTTCGGAGCTGCACGCAGGAGACCTCGGCGCTCTGGCGAAACAGCAGAATGTCAACACCGGCGATACGCTTTCGACGAGAGCAACCCCCGTCCAGTATCCGAAGATGGACATTTCCACGCCGTATACGTATCTGCGTTACCGTGCGGTGAACAAGCAGGACATCGACAAGATTGCGCAGGCCATGAGCAAGCTCTCTGCCGAGGATCCCACCTTTAAAGCCGTCAATGATTCCGCGAACGGCCAGTCTCTGATCTATGGCATGGGTGATTTGCATCTGCAGGTCATTCAGTCCGAGCTCAAGGACGAATACAAGTGCGAGATTACGGTTGAAAAGCCGAAGGTGGCCTTCCGCGAGACCATTAAGAAGAATTCCGATGTAGAGTACAAATACAAGAAACAGACCGGCGGTCACGGCCAGTACGGACACGTTAAGATCCGCTTTTCTCCCGCAGAGGACAGCACGGTACCCTATGTATTCGACGAAGCGGTGGTCGGCGGCGCCGTTCCGAAGAATTACTTCCCGGCTGTTGAGAAGGGAATTGCCGAGTCGGTGGTGTCCGGTCCTCTGGCGGCATATCCGGTGGTCGGCGTTCATGCAACACTGTATGACGGTTCCTACCATCCGGTGGACTCCTCGGAGATGGCCTTCAAGACCGCGGCGAGACAGGCCTTCAAGAAGGGCTTCATGGAGGCCGGACCGGTTCTCCTTGAGCCGATTGTCTCTCTCAGGGTCACGGTCCCGGATACCTACACCGGAGATGTCATGGGCGATTTGAACAAACGCCGTGCGTCGATTCTGGGCATGAATCCGGCTCCGGGCTCCAAGCAGGTGATCGAGGCAGACGTACCGCAGATGGAGCTCTTTGATTATTCTACAACGCTCCGGTCCATGACCGGCGGACGCGGCGATTACAGCTATACCTTTGCCCGCTATCAGCAGGCGCCGGCAGACATCCAGAGCAAGGAGGTCGCGGCGAGAGCGGAGCAGGCAGCCGCAGGATTCTCGGAAGAGAGCTGAATTCTTTCGTTTTGAGCGATTCGAAAAGGCAGGATGACTTCGGCCATCCTGCCTTTTTGCAGTTGCTGAGCAACGGGGGCGGAGAATGTCCGGCAGCTTTTTGTATCCACGTATTCAATGTGCATCAACGCGAACCTTGACGCTGTCAGAAGACCTGTATACAATTATACAGGTCAAACAAGTGTCAAAGGAGGATGCATCATGGTCACAGAGCCTTTTGAAAATCGTCCGGTTTCAATGAACGAAGACAATCATCTGCTGCAGATTGAGGAACACATGTATATTCTGGACGATGTCCAGAAGCCGAATGTCTTCCGGCAGATGTTCCCTTATTCCGATATTCCGAAGATTCCCTTCAACAATCGGACCGTGCCGAAGCATATGCCGAAGGATATCTGGATTACCGACACGACCTTCCGGGACGGGCAGCAGTCCAGAGCTCCCTATACGACGGACCAGATTGTACACATCTACGATGCCTTTCACCGCCTCGGCGGCCCGAACGGCATGATCAAGGCCTGCGAATTCTTTCTGTACAGCAAGCAGGATCGTGATGCCGTATACAAGTGCCTCGAGCGCGGTTATGCCTTTCCGCAGATCACGAGCTGGATTCGGGCCAGCCACGATGATTTCAAGCTGGTAAAGGAAATGGGAATGAAGGAAACCGGCATCCTGGTTTCCTGCTCGGATTACCACATTTTCCTGAAGCTGAAGATGACACGCAAGCAGGCCATGGACCATTATCTTTCGGTGGTGCGGGATTGTCTGGAGCAGGGAATCAGTCCGCGCTGCCACCTGGAGGATATCACCAGGGCGGATATTTACGGCTATGTGGTTCCCTTCTGTCTGGAGCTGATGAAGCTGCAGGAGGAGTACGGCATTCCGATCAAGATCCGGGCCTGCGACACCATGGGATACGGCGTCAATTACAGCGGTGCCGTTATTCCGCGGTCGGTGCCCGGCATCATGTATGCCATTCACACCCATGCCGGCGTTCCCAGCGAGCAGATGGAATGGCACGGACACAATGACTTTTACAAGGCGGTGGTCAATGCCACCACGGCATGGCTCTACGGATGCAGCGGCGTCAACTGCTCCTTGTTCGGAATCGGTGAGCGGACGGGCAACACCCCCACCGAGGCCATGGTTTTCGAATATGCTCAGCTGCGCGGCAATCTGAACGGCATGGATACCACCGTGATCACGGAGCTTGCGGACTATTACGAAGAGGAGATCGGCTACCACATCCCGGAGCGGACGCCCTTCGTCGGCAAGAACTTCAACGTGACAAGGGCCGGCATTCATGCCGACGGACTGTTGAAGAACGAGGAAATTTACAACATCTTCGACACCGGCAAATTCCTGAACCGGCCGCCGATTTCCGCTGTCACCAATACGTCGGGGCTGGCCGGAATCGCGCTCTGGATCAACAATTATTATCGTCTGCCGGAGGAGAGACGCATCGACAAGAAGTCCCGCCTCGTGGAAGGCGTGAAGGCCTGGGTGGACGAGCAATATGCCGGCGGCCGCGTGACCGTCATTACCGACGCAGAGCTTGAGAGCATCATTGATAAGATCTCGGCGGAGGAAAACATCACACTATGAACAGCTATGGTTCCAAACGAGATCTCAGTGACCAGTATTCGCTGCGGGGAAGAGTATTTCACAAAATTCGCGGGGACATTCTCAGCGGCAAATACAAGGAAAACGAAGAGCTCAAGGAAGTTTCCATCGGTCAGGAACTGGGGGTATCCAGAACACCGGTACGTGAGGCGCTGCGCCAGCTGGAGCTGGAGGGGCTCGTGCAGATCATTCCCAACCGGGGAGCCTTTGTCACCGGGATTCAGGCCAGCGATGTCCACGATATTTATATGATCCGGGCCAGGCTGGAGAGCCTGTGCGCACGCTGGGCCTGCGAACATATCACCAAAGAGCTCCTGGAGGAAATGGAGGAGAATGTCTATCTGGCAGAGTTCCACGCGAGGAGAGGCAACATGGAACAGATGACAGAATTGGACAATCGTTTTCATCTGCTCCTGTACGAGGCAGGTGCCTCGAAAATGCTGGAGCACCTTTTGGTGGACTATCACCAGTATGTCATGCGGATCCGGATGAGAACGCTTGCCACGCCCGAGCGCGCCATTGCCTCCAATCTGGAGCATCGGGGCATTCTTGAGGCCATCAAGGCCAACGATCCGGAAGCCGCCGAAGAACGCGCGGCACAGCATATGAAGAATGCCTATGCCAATATGGTGAAAAACGGGCTGTACGATCTCTATCAGACGGACGCAGACCAGGCGG
>CAVAUJ010000034.1:12765-22810 GCA_963591995.1 Succinivibrio sp. | reverse complement strand
GGCGCGGATCAGACAAAAAACACAGAAAAGCATGCAGGGAGGAGCACGGAATGAGCAAAATTCAAATGAAGACCCCTTTGGTGGAGATGGACGGAGATGAAATGACCCGCGTCATCTGGAAGATGATTAAGGACCACCTGATCCTTCCTTACGTAGATCTTCAGTCCGAGTATTATGACCTTGGCCTCAAGCACCGCGACGAGACGGACGATCAGGTTACCAAAGATGCCGCACTTGCGAACCTCAAATACGGCGTTGGCGTCAAATGTGCCACCATCACCCCGAATCGGGCGCGGGTGGAGGAATATGGCCTCAAGAAAATGTACAAGAGTCCCAACGGAACCATTCGCTCCATGCTCGACGGCACCGTATTCCGCGGTCCGATTCTGCTCAATTGCGTGCAGCCCTATGTAAGAACCTGGAAGCAACCGATTGTTCTGGCGAGACACGGCTACGGCGACATTTACAAGAACACCGAGATGAAGATCGGCGGTCCCGGAAAGGCAGAGCTGGTCTATACCGAGCGTGAAACCGGCGTGGAGCATCGGCGTCTGATCCATGAATTCGAGGGCCCCGGCATTCTGCAGGGTGTTCATAACAAGGATGATTCCATTCGGAATTTTGCCCGGTCCTGCATGAGCTATGCATATGACAAGAAGATGGATCTGTGGTTCTCCACGAAGGATACCATCTCCAAGACCTACGACGGCACCTTCCGGGAAATTTTCGAGGAAATCTTCGAGCGGGAATATAAGGAGAAGTTCGATGTTGCCGGGATCAAGTTCTTCTACACGCTGATCGACGATGCCGTGGCGCGGGTGATCCGTTCGGAAGGCGGCTTCGTCTGGGCTCTGAAGAATTATGACGGAGATGTTATGTCGGATATGATGGCGACTGCCTTCGGTTCGCTGGCGATGATGACGTCAACCCTGGTTTCTCCGACCGGCGCCTTCGAATACGAGGCGGCCCACGGAACGGTGCAGCGGCATTATTACAAATATCTGAAGGGAGAGAAGACATCGACCAATTCCGTCGCAACCATTTTCGCCTGGACGGGGGCTCTGCGCAAGCGCGGCCGATTGGACGGACTGATGAATCTGGTTTCTTTCGCGGATAAGCTGGAAAAGGCAACCATCGATACCATCGAATCCGGCAAAATGACAGGTGATCTGGCGGGAATTGCCACCCTGCCGAACGTGCAGGTGCTGGATACCGAAGGCTTCATTCTCGCCATCCGCGATGAACTGGAGAAAAACCTGTAGGATCGGTTACAACAATTAAGGCCGATGTCTGTGCGTGCTTGTGCGCAGACATCGGCCGGCGATAAACTTTTCTATGCGAGCGTCTCGGACAGCTCCTCCCATCTCAGGAAGAGCAACTCGAGACGCTCTTCGTTTGCACTTTTTTCTTTCTGAAGCTCGGCGAGCTTCCCCAGATTCGTGCAATTCTCCGGCAAAGCCATCTCTTCGTCAATGGCATCGTTCCGGTCCTCCAGCGCAGAGATTTCGGCCTCGCATTTTTTCAGATCGTTTTGCAGCTTGCGAAGCCTTGCCTGTTCTTCCTTCTGCTTCTTGTAGTCCAGACTGCCGGCGGCGGGAGAGTCCTCTGCAGATGCAGCCGCGGAAGGCCTCGTTGCTTTTCCTCCAACTGCTCCGGCTGCGGAAGACACCGCCAGCCCATCCCTTCCGGCGGCCTGTGAAATACGCTGCAGTTCATCGCGGCGCAGGGCATCCTCTACCTGCGCCGATTTTTCCAGGTAATAGTCATAATTGCCAAGGAAGCAGGCGGGCGCCGGCTCATCCCCTCGTCCGCCGGGATAATTCAGCATCAGGCCGCCGGTCAGAGACAGGATGCGGCCGGCGGTCCGGTTCATAAAATACCGGTCATGGGAGACATACAGTACCGTTCCCTCGTAGCTGTTCAAAGCATTTTCCAGCACCTCCTTGGATACCATGTCCAGGTGGTTGGTCGGCTCATCCAAAATCAGCAGATTGGCCTCGGAGAGCATGAGCTTGGCCAGGGAAACCCGGCCCTTTTCACCGCCGGAAAGGTCGCCGATCCGCTTGAAAACATCCTCTCCGGTGAAGAGAAAGGATGCGAGCAGATTGCGGATTTCCGTATTGGTCATGTCCGGATAGGCCTCCGAGATTTCCTCGAAAACGGTATTCTCATCGCTCAGGACATGGTGCTCCTGATCGTAATAGCCGACATGGACGTTGGTTCCGAAGCGCACGGTTCCGGAGATCGGCTGCAGCTGTCCCATGATGATCTTGAGCAGCGTGGATTTACCGGTTCCGTTGTCCCCGATGATGGCGGCATGTTCCCCCCGCTGCAGGTCGAAGGTAATGTCCTCGAACAGATGCTTGTCCTCAAAGGCCATGGACAGATGACGAATCTGCATGACATCGCGGCCGGAGCGAATGCAGGGCCGGAGCATCAGGCGCATATCGTCCCGAAGCTCGATGGGCTTATCGATCACTTCCTTTTTGGCCAGCTGCTTCTCACGGCTCTCCGCCCGGCGAATGGACTTCTCGCGATTGAATTGCTTGAGCTTTGCAATGACCTCTTCCTGGTGTTTGCGCTCGGCCTGGTTGTTCAGATATTGATGCCATTGCTGTTCCCGGAGCTTTTGCTTTTCCTCCGCATAAAAGGAATAGTTTCCGTGAAACATGACGGCCTTTGTATTCTCGATCTCGACCACATGATTCACGGTTTTATCGAGAAAATACCGGTCATGGGAAACAATGAGTACGGTTCCCCTGTAATTGGCAAGGTAGGTCTCCAGCCAGCGGATGGCTGCAATGTCCAGATGGTTGGTCGGCTCATCCAGCAGAATAATGTCCGGCTTCTCCAGCAGGAGCTTGGCCAGTGCGACACGTGTTTTCTGCCCGCCGGAGAGTGTGTCCACCGGCTGTTGGAATTCTTCATCGCAAAAGCCGAGTCCCCGGAGAATGCCCGTAATCTCGCCCCGATAAGAGAAGCCGTTTTCATTCTGAAAGCGGACCAGACGGTCGTTGTATTCTTCAATCAAGCCGGTCAGCTCGTCCCCGGAGAGCTTTGTCATCAGCTCCTCATCCAGAGCAATTCGCTTTTCCAGATCCACCAGATCCTTTTTCACGGACAGCAGCTCGTCGTAAATGGTGCCGTGCGAGCCGATGTCCTGCTTCTGGGCCAGATAACCGAGGGTTGTGTCCCGTGCAAAGGAAACGGAACCGGAATCCGGCTTCAGCTCCCCCGTCATAATCTTGAGCAGGGTCGACTTTCCTGCCCCATTGATGCCGATGACGGCGCAGCGGTCCCCCTTTTCCAGATGAAAGGTGATATCCGACAGAACCGGAACCTCCAGAAAAGACTTGCTGACATGCTGTATGGATAAAATCATAGCTGCTCCTTTATACCGGGTTCTTAAAGGAAAGGCTGTTTTTTATCAGCCTTTCACGAATGCTTTGCTGGTGCGTGAACAGAGACAATAGTAACGGAAAACCGCGGGAGATTCAAACCGCGGTTTGACTAAAATTTAACAATTTTATATACTGGTGGTAGTTTCGCATATTTTTGATGTCTGTTTAACACCCGGCACTTTCGAGTATCGGAATCGGGACGGGGTGCTGAACAGTTACATTTCCTGAAAGATGAAGACAGGGAGAAAGAGCATTGGACAATAGAGAGATTTCACAGGCGGTGATCGGTCGTCTCCCGCGATATTATCGTTATCTTGGAGATTTAAAGGACGAAGGAATTGAGCGCATTTCTTCACAGGAGCTCTCGTCCATCATGCATGTGACGGCGTCGCAGATCCGTCAGGATTTTAATCACTTCGGAGGCTTCGGGCAGCAGGGATACGGCTACAATACCCAGTATCTGTACAACGAAATCGCGAAAATTCTGGGGCTGAACCGGGCACACAGCATGATCCTGATCGGCGCGGGCAACCTTGGCTCGGCATTGATCAATTATATGAACTACCGCAATCGCGGCTTTTTCTTTAAGGCGGCCTTTGACCGAAGAGAGGAGCTGATCGGTCAGACGGTCGGCGGGATTCAGATCTATTCCATGGATGATCTGGAATCCATCCTGCGGGACAATGAGATTGACATTGTCGTTCTGACCATCCCGAAGCAGGAAGCCATCAAGGTGGCGGAGCAGCTGGCGCACTATCCGATCAAGGCCATCTGGAATTTTGCACATACCGACCTGCACGTGCCTTCCAGAATACAGGTGGAGAATGTTCATCTTTCGGATTCTCTGATGCGTCTCTCCTACAACATCAAGCAGCACGAAAAATAAGTTTTTTCCGGCAAAGGAGCGCCCATGTTCACCAGAGAGTATGTGTTGACAGGAGAGGAAATGGCAAGGGCGGATCGCTATACCAGCGACGTGCTGGGTATTCCGTCCATTGTTCTCATGGAGCGGGCCGCTCTTTCGGCTGCAGACATCATTCAGCGGGATTATGCCGCAGCACCCCGGCCGGTTCGCGTCGCCGTCATCGCCGGAAAGGGGAACAACGGCGCAGACGCCCTTGCGGCCGGCCGGCTTCTTCTGGATGCCGGCTTCCGCGTTTCTTTTTTTCTTACCTTTTCGCAAAAGCCGCTTCCTTCTTCCTGCAACTCCGAAGACGAAACCTTCGAAGGCTTTGCACCGCAAACACCCCTTGAAATTCAGCTGCATATTCTGGAAGCCTACGGCGCTGCCGTGCAGCCGCTGACAGAGGATCTGCAGCCTTTGACGGACTTTTGCCCGCAGGTTATCATTGACGGAATTTTCGGCACCGGACTTTCCCGAAGGGTCGAGGGACTCCCGGCAAGGATCCTTTCCGCTATCGGTACACTTCGCAAAGACACCGGTGCAAGAGTCTATGCGCTGGATCTACCCTCCGGCATCTGTGCCGGCACGGGAGCCGTTCTCGGCACAGCGGTGCAGGCCGACGTGACCGTAACCTTTGCCTTCTACAAAAAGGGACATTTCCTGTATCCGGGCTGCAGCCACTGCGGCAGGATCTATCTTTGCCCCATCGGCATTACGCCGCGGTCTCTGGCGGGCGAAGCTCCGGCCTTTACATTTCGATGGCAGGAAAAGGATGCACTCCCGTCCGGAAGCGGGAAAGAGGCGGAAGCGCTCCTTCCTTTCCGGCGTCCGGACGGGAACAAGGGAACCTTCGGCAAGGTGCTGGTCATCGCAGGATCAAAGGGTGTCTGCGGCGCCTGCATTCTCTGCGCAAAGGCGGCGCTGCGCAGCGGTGCCGGAATGGTGCGGATCTTCACGCATGCTTCCAATCGTGTGATTCTGCAGGAAACCGTTCCGGAGGCGATGTGCACGGTCTATGAAAGCGAAGAGGAGATAAGAGCGCTTCTTCCCGGGGCACTGGCATGGGCCGATGTTGCGGCGGTGGGTCCCGGCATCGGTCTGACCGATGCCGGAGAAGCGATGCTCCGGCAGGTTCTGGCCTGGGGAAGCGAACGAACCGGCGCGGGGCGCGGCATGGTACTGGACGCCGATGCGCTCCGGCTCCTCGCGCGTTGCCGTCTCTATGACGAACTCCGGGAGGCGGCGATGCAATCGTCGGTGATCCTGACACCCCACCCCGGGGAGAGTGCAGAGCTCCTGCACACCGACATAGCAAAGGTGCAGGAGCATACGGAGGAGCTGTATGCCGATTTTGTGCGGGATCATGGCTGCACGGTTCTTGCCAAGGATGCGAGAACCCGCGTGATCGCGCCCAAAGGCCGACCGATTTACCTGAATACAACAGGGAATGACGGCCTGGCAACCGCGGGCTCCGGCGATGTTCTGACCGGAATCACGGCGGGAATTCTGGCACAGGAACGGAACTCTTCTGAGGACATGGTTTCCAACGCATTTGCCGCTGCCTGCGCTGCCGCCTGTCTCCACGGCCGACTGGCCGAGCATTACGCTGCCCGGTACGCCGCAGGGTCTCTTGCGGCCTCCGATCTCATCCGGCTCCTCCCGACGGTCCTTTCCGAGCTGTAATCCCGCCGATGTGCGGAGCAGTTGTCCAAAATAATACTTTCATGCTATCATATCCTACTGTAGCATACCGAAGATGCCCACAGGAGGTGGTGATTCTCATATGGAGAATATAACGGTACCCGACTTATTGCTGATTCTGGTGGTACTGCTGGTTCTGGATGCCATTGTTTACGGCTTTGGCTCCGCGCTTCGTTCGACCCGCTCCGGAATGGAAGAGGGAGAGAAGGGGGAGACGCCGGACGATGGGAGTCCTGCGTCAAGAGAGTACAGGCGGAGGCTGCGCAGAAAGCTCGTCCTTGAAAAGGTTCTGCGTGACCAGTCGGATTATGTCGATACCGTGCAGCTGGTGACGGCCTGCGTCAATATGATCGTGGGCGCCGTCTATGGATTGGCTGTGGCAGGATTTTTACAGGAGCGGCTGACGAGAGGGATGACGGCCGGTGTCGCGGCCTCGGTGGTTCGGGTGCTGGCGGTGATTCTTGCGTGGCTCCTGGTCCTCTTCGTGCTCCTGGTTTTCGGAGTACAGATTCCAAAGCGTCTGGGAAGCGCGCAGCCGGAGAAATGGATCGTGCGGGCCGGCACGGTTTTCCATGTCCTGATGCTGATCACTCTGCCGCTGACACGGCTGGTTAATCTTGCAGCCAAGGGATGTCTTTATCTGATGGGAATCCGCGGAACGCCGCTGGCCGGCGATGTGACGGAGGAGGAGATCCGCTCCATGCTCAACGAGGGACACGAGCAGGGCGTCATCGATCAATCGGAAGCGGAAATGATCACCAACATTTTCGAATTTTCCGACAAGGAAGCCTGCGACATCATGACGCATCGCAGAGACATGATCGCCCTCGACGGCGCGAAGACGCTTTCGGAGGCGCTTTCGGATATGCTGCGGCTGCACAATTCCCGTTTCCCTGTGTACCGCGACAACATCGACGACATCATCGGGATCCTGCATTTCCGCGATGCCGTACGGTTTCGCGAGGAGAATCCGCAGTCCTGCGGGCAATCCATCGCATCGCTTGAAGGTCTCTTGCGGGAGGCCGAGTTCGTCCCGGAAACCAAAGACATTGATGACCTCTTTCGTCAGATGCAAAAGCATAAGACGCAGATGGTCATCGTCATTGACGAATACGGACAGACGGCAGGCCTGATCGCCATGGAGGATATTCTGGAGGAGATCGTCGGGAACATCATGGACGAGTACGATGTCGACGAGAATCACATCACGGTGACCGGGAATAAGAATGAATTCATTCTGGACGGTCAGACACCGTTGCGTGAGCTCACAGAGCGTTTCGGCATCGTCTTCGAGGACGACCGTTTCGAAACGGTGAACGGTTTCCTGATGGCCCAGATGGACAAGGTCCCGGACGCCAGCGATCACTTCACGACGGATTACGGAGGCTTTCGCTTTCATGTGCTGTCGGTAGCTGACCGGCAGGCGCAGCGGGTGCTGCTGACAAGACTTTCACCGGTTGTCAAATAGACTGCTGCCGGCCGCATCGAGATTTTCCGTCGGAAAATCTCGATGCGAATGTGAAACAGATACCATCAAATCTTAATTTTTAAAGGAGTATTTATATGTCAGGACATTCTAAATTTGCCAACATCAAGCATAAGAAAGAGGCCAATGACGCGGCCAAGGGAAAGGTATTCACCATCATCGGCCGTGAAATTGCCGTTGCCGTAAAAGAGGGTGGACCGGATCCGGCCAACAATTTCAAGCTGGCGCAGGTTGTTGCCAAGGCAAAGGCGGCCAACATGCCCAACGACACCATCGAGCGCGGCATCAAGAAGGCAGCCGGTGATGTGGACAACGTGAATTATCAGCAGAATACCTATGAGGGCTATGGCCCCGGCGGCGTAGCCATCATTGTGGAGACGCTCACGGACAACGTCAATCGCACGGCATCGGACGTACGCGCCGCTTTCTCCAAGGGAAACGGCTCCATGGGAACCAAGGGAAGCGTGTCCTTTATGTTCGACCAGAAGGGACAGATCGCCGTGGACAAGGAAGAGTATGATGGCTCCGCGGACGATCTCATGATGGTTGTGCTGGATGCCGGAGCGGAGGACATTCAGGAGGAAGAGGATGCCTTTGTCATTCTCACCGCACCGGAGGATTTTGATGCGGTGTCCAAGGCGGTGGCAGACGCCGGCATCAGCACGTCGAGTGCGGAGATCACGATGATTCCGCAGAACTACGTGACCGTTACCGATGCGGATGCGGTAAAGGGACTGAACATCATTCTCAGCAAGCTCGATGACAGCGATGATGTTCAGAACGTCTATCATAACTGGGAGAATCAAGGCGACAATGACTGAGGATGGCAAGCTCCATAACCCGTTGCCGGAGCCGGTGCAGGGACGAAGAGAGGAACCGGATTTTCCGATTCAGGATGTCTCTGCGTCGGACTGGAACATCGATTCCCGGGAGGGATCGGAACCGGCACAGAAAATGATACGGACAGAGGACGATTTTGACGTGGCAATCTCAGAGGACGATGATTTCGACCTCTGAGTTTTGCCGTGATGTGAGAACAGGAAGAACGTGACAGGTACGACTACAAGGAAACGTAAATCAACCGCCGGCAGCTCGTCGGGCCGCAGCCGCAGCGCCGCAGGGACAAGACAGCGTTCCGGCAGCGCATCGTCTTCCCGGAGGACATCCTCCCGGGGGACACGCACCTCCTCCGGGAGCCGGCGCAGGACGACCTCCTCGGGGCGGAAAAAGGCACGCGGGCAAAACCCTGTGGTCCGGCGGGATGTGACGCTGATTGCGCTGTTTGCCGCCATGATTTTCCTGTTCCTGTGCAATTTCATGAGTCTTGGCATCGTCGGGAGCTTTTTCTCCGGCCTTATGTTCGGAATGTTCGGCGTAACCGCCTATGTTCTCCCGGTTCTTATTGCAGGATGGTATCTGTATTATGTCCTCTGCGAGGCAAACGATGACCGGATTTCTTCCAAGATCCTGGCTCTTGTCGGCCTGTATCTGATCCTCTGCATCCTGACAGAGCTGCTCGGAACGGACATGGCCGCCGAGACCGGCTTTGCGCCCGCCGCCATTTACCGAAGGAGCATGGAAAACCGCATCGGCGGCGGCATCGTCGGCGGCTCTGTCGCCTATGCCATGTACCAGCTGCTCAAGACCTTTGGCTCGGTTCTGGTGCTGCTGGTGGCCGGCATCGGCTGTATTTATATTCTGGCGCAGCGATCCATTCTGGAGCTGGCCAGGGACAAGGCGATGGATGCCAGACTTCACCGACTGGAGAGGCAGGAGGAAGAGGCGCGTTACCGGGAAGAGCACCCGGACGATCCGGAGGAGGATCCGGGAGAAGACCTTCCTCCGTCGCATTATGAGGAGAGCCGAAGGCGCTACCGGGAGCTTCGGGAGGAGCAGGAGAGGCGCCGTGCCAGACAAAAGCTCGAGGAAGAAAAGCGGGCTGCGGATCGCCGGGTTCCCAGCATGTGGAATACCGATTTGTCTGCAGATGAAGCCTTTGCGGCAGAATCTGCAAACGCCTCTGCGCCTGCAGACAGCGAACCCTGCGCAGAGCAGGTACCTTCCGCCGATGCCGCTCCCACCATCATTGATCCGGAGGAAATGCTGCGCAGCTACCGCCTTTCGCAGGAGAAAGCGGCAAGGGAGGCAGCCGGCCGCGAGGATTCCCGCCTCCTTGCCGAGCAGGAGCGCCTGGCAGCTGACGATGCGGCACGGCGCGGCTCCCGCAGTCTTCATGAGATTTATCCGGAGGATTTCCTGGGCACCGCGGATCCGCTTGAGGCAGACGATGCTGCGGACGATGCCGGAGACGAATGGAACAAGGGTCTGCAGGCTGCGGATCTTTCTCCTGTGTCCGATGACCTGTTCGCAGGCGCAGTGAATGCATCCGGGGGATCCGGGGATACGGTTGCCGTAGGACTGCCGGCAGAGGAACCCGCAATGCAGAGCGTTTCTCCTGTGGAAACGGCCGGACCCGCACAGGACCATGCGGAAGCGGAGCCTCCGGAAGAAGACCTGCAGGACAGGATCTATGAAGAGGTTCCCGACATCCAG
>CAVAUJ010000034.1:0-12591 GCA_963591995.1 Succinivibrio sp. | reverse complement strand
GTTCCGGTACATACGGAACGGGAGGAGGCGGTCTCGGATATCAACCGCCTTCTGGAAGAGCCTTCGGCACCCGCTGCAGAGAGCGAAGAGAAGCTGCGCGCGCTCACGCCGCAGACAGCTTCTTCACCGAGCTCTCAAACACCCCACGCGTACGCTTTTCCGCCGATATCACTTCTTCGGAAGGGGAGCGGCTCTTCGGCGGATTCCGACGCGGAGCTGCGCAGCACGGCGCAGCTCCTGCAGACGACCCTGCATAATTTCGGTGTAAATGTCACCATTACGGACATTTCGCAGGGGCCTTCGGTGACCCGATACGAAATGCTGCCCGAAATGGGCGTCAAGGTCAGCAAGATCGTATCGCTGGCCGATGACATCAAGCTGGCGCTCGCTGCCACCGATATCCGTATGGAAGCGCCCATCCCCGGCAAATCCGCCATCGGCATTGAGGTTCCGAACAAGGAGGCCGCATCGGTGGCGCTCCGGGATATTGTAGACACCGAGGAGTTCCGCAATCAGAAATCCCGGCTGGCCTTTGCGGTCGGAAAGGACATCGCCGGGAAGCCGGTGTACGGAGACATTGCGAAGATGCCGCATGTCCTGATTGCCGGTGCCACCGGCTCCGGCAAATCCGTCTGCATCAATACCATCATCATGAGCCTTCTCTTCCACGCAAGGCCGGAGGAGGTGAAGCTGATCATGATCGATCCCAAGGTGGTGGAATTGTCCGTATACAACGGCATTCCGCACCTGATGATTCCGGTTGTCACCAACCCGCAGAAGGCCGCCGCCGCATTGAACTGGGGGGTTGCGGAAATGGAGGCGCGCTACCGCGCCTTTGCCGATGCCAAGGTGCGCGACATCAAAGGCTACAATGCACTGGTGCGTCAACACCGGGAGCAGAATCCGACAGAGTCGGAAGCGGTCATGCACTTCATGCCGCAGCTGGTGATCATCGTGGATGAGCTGGCGGATCTGATGATGGTCGCCAAAAACGACGTTGAAACCGCAATCTGCCGGCTGGCGCAGCTGGCAAGAGCGGCCGGCATTCATCTGATCATTGCCACCCAGCGTCCTTCGGTGGATGTCATCACCGGCCTTATCAAGGCCAATATGCCCAGCCGCATTGCCTTCCGTGTTTCCTCCGGTGTGGACTCCCGCACGATTCTGGATATGAACGGCGCGGAAAAGCTCCTCGGAAAGGGCGATATGCTGTTCTTCCCGCAGGGACTGCCGAAGCCGAACCGCGTGCAGGGCTGTTTTGTCTCCGATGAGGAGGTCACCGACGTCGTAAACTACCTGATCAGCAGCAACCCGGTTTCACAGGAAGAGTCCAGACGTCATCAGGAGGAAATCGATGCCCTTGCGTCCGGCGCGTCCGCCGGTGCGGCAGGCTCTGCAGATCATCCGGCGGTGCAGGAATCCGATGTGGACGAGCTCTTCGGCGGAGCGGGAATGTTCATCATAGAGAAGAACAATGCCTCCATCGGTCTTTTGCAGCGACGCTATCGCATCGGTTTCAACCGCGCTGCGAGAATTATGGATCAGCTGTGCGAGAAGGGCGTTGTCGGAGAGTCGGTGGGGACGAAATCCAGAGCAATTCTGATGTCTCAGGAGCAATTCCTGACATTTTGCAACGACAACGGATACGATGTCGGAGAACATTGACAGGAGGATGAAAATGGCAGCAACGATCATTGACGGAAAGGCAATTGCAGCACAGATCAAGGCGGAGCTCAAGGAAAAGGTCGCCGCCATGAACGACAGCGGGATTCAGGTCACTCTGGCTGTCATCCTGGTGGGGGAGAATCCTGCCAGTCAGGTTTATGTCCGCAACAAGATCCGGGCCTGCGAGCAATGCGGCATTCAGAACCGTGAGATCCTGCTTCCGGCCGATACCACAGAGGCTGCGCTGCTGCAGAAGGTGGATGAGCTCAATGCAGATCCTTCGGTGAACGGGATTCTGGTACAGCTTCCTCTCCCCCGGCAGATTGACGAGCAGCGGGTTATCCGCCGCATCGATCCTCTCAAGGATGTGGACGGCTTTCATCCGCAGAGTGTCGGCGCACTCTCCATCGGTCTTCCCGGATTCGTTTCCTGCACGCCGGCCGGCATCATCGAGCTGCTGCATCGCTCGAGCATTTCCTGTGACGGAAAGGAATGCGTCATCGCGGGACGCAGCAACATTGTCGGAAAGCCCATGGGCATGCTGATGCTCCGGGAGAATGCGACGGTCACCATTGCGCATTCCCATACGAAGGATCTCGAAGCCGTCTGCCGCCGTGCCGACATTCTGATCACCGCCATCGGCAAGCCGAAGTTTTTCGGCAAGAGCTTCGTGAAGGAGGGAGCGGTCGTCATCGACTGCGGCATCAACCGCGATGAGAACGGAAAGCTGTGCGGAGATGTGGATTATGAGGACGTTTTCCCGATTGCCGGCGCCATCACACCGGTCCCCGGCGGCGTAGGTCCGATGACCATTGCCATGCTGATGAGCAATTGCGTGACGGCCATCGATATCCAGAACGCAGCCCGTGCACATTGAGCAAGCGAAGCTATGAGATGTCCGAAATGCGGGTGTGAAATCCCGGAAAATGCGCTTTTTTGTGAGAATTGCGCTGCAGAAATCAAGATTGTGCCGGAATATGAGGCGCGGCTGGAGGAGCAGATCAGCATCAGCCTTGAGAGCGTTGCCAGTGTAGTGGAAGAGGAAAAGGGGCCGGCTGTTGCGCTCTCCTCCGCCGCGGAGGTCCTGCAAAAGGCCGAAGAGGAGGAGGCGCTGCAGGCGTATGACGTTCCCGTAACGCCGAATGCCGAGGCCTCTGCATTGCAGGGAGAAACGATCATCAGCCCCGCTCCGCTTTTGCGGGAGGAGGCGGCCGGATCGAAGTCTGCCGCGTCGGCGGCTCCTGCAACCGCCCCGGTGCAAGAGGCCCCTGCGGCGGCGGAGGCTTTGCCGCAGGAAGGTGCTTACACGGATCCTCGTCTGGAACGCCGGAAGCAAAAGGAGGAGTCCCGGAAGAAGCGACTCCGACGCTATGTTCTGCGCCGGCGCTATGTGAAATTCATGATGGTCTTCCTGGTGGGGGCCTTTGCCGCCACCATTGCTCTGGTTATGTTCTATGCGCTTCGCCTGTACCCGGGAACGCATACCCAATCCTATTACGTGGGACGCGCATACCAGGCTGCTTCCGAAGGGGATTATCAGAAGGCGGCGGACGACATCGACCGCGCGGTGGAGCTCTATGACAAGGATTCCGCGAACGCAGGCGACGGCGTGCAGACGGTGGCAACGCTGTATCTTCTCAAGTCTCAATACCTGCAGAAGGCGGGAGAGAAGGACCTTGCCCTCGGCGCAGCCAGCATGGCCCTGGAGGATCCCGATTCCACCGACGACGAGGAAATCAACGCCTACGGGCGGATGATCAGCATCTACGCCTCTTATGAGGAATATGATAAAATAGCAACGCTTCTGTCTACCTGCACCAGGCAGCAGGTCGTCGACAGCTATCTGCAATATGCGCTGTTCGATCCGGAATTTTCTGCCGACGAGGGAACCTATGAGGAGGGCTTTACGCTGCAGCTTTCCGATCAGGGAGAGGGATCCATTTTCTACACCATGGACGGCACGGAGCCCTCTACGGATTCCCTTTTGTATACGGAGCCGATCCGTCTGACGGAGGGTACGTTTACCATTTCCGCCGTATATGTCAATCATTTCAATCTCTGCAGTCAGGTGGTAACGAAAACCTACACCATCAAGGCGACAGAAGAATAAACCGCTTCGTGCGGTACCGATCACAGAAAGGGGATATCGGAACATGTTTGAAATCAAGAAAAAGGAATTGCTGGGGCCCAATGTCTATCGGATGGACGTCTACGCTCCCAGAATCGCCCAGCGGGCACTGCCCGGTCAGTTTCTGATCGTGCGGCAGGATGTCGACGGAGAGCGCATTCCGTTGACGGTCTGCGATGACAATAAGGAGGCAGGCACCATCACCATCGTATTCCAGACGGTCGGCGCCGAGACCTACCGCATGGCTGCCATGGCGGAGGGATCCGCTTTCGCGGATGTGGTCGGACCGCTGGGCAATCCGTCGGATCTGGTTAATCTTGCGCCGGAGGAGCTCCGTCAGAAGAAGATTCTGTTCATTGCAGGCGGTGTCGGCGTTGCTCCGGTATATCACCAGCTCAAATGGCTTCATGAGCAGGGTGTGGATGTGGACTGCATCCAGGGAGCCCGGACCAAGGACATTCTGATCATGGAAGAGGAAATGAAGGCGGTCACCGGAAATCTGTATTTTGCGACCGATGACGGCTCCTACGGAATTCACGGAAATGTCTGCGTGGCTCTCCAGCAGCTGTACGATGAGGGCAAGAGATACGATCACTGCGTCGTGATCGGTCCGATGATCATGATGAAGTTTGCCGCGCAGCTGACGCAAAAGCTGAACATCCCGACCGTGGTGAGCATGAATACCATCATGGTGGACGGAACCGGCATGTGCGGAGCATGTCGCCTGCTGGTGGACGGAAAGGTGAAGTTTGCCTGTGTGGACGGACCGGAATTCGACGGCTGGAAGGTCGACTTTGACCAGGCCATGCAGCGGTCCCGCCAATATAAGACGGAGGAGGGCCGCCTGCTTCTGAAGCTTCAGGAGGGCGATACCCACGAGGGCGGCTGCGGTCATTGCAAGTAACGGCTGTGTTCCTGCACGTAGGTGCAGACCGGAATCTGCGGACAGACGTATAACGAACACAGGTACAGAATGGAGAGAGTACAAATGGCGATTCAGGTTGATATGATGAAAAAGGTGCCGGTGAGGGAACAGGATCCTCAGGTCCGCGCCACCAATTTTGAAGAGGTATGTCTTGGCTACAACAAGGAGGAGGCTGAGGCGGAAGCATCCAGATGTCTTAATTGCAAAAATCCGAGATGCGTACAGGGTTGTCCCGTTTCCATCAACATTCCCGGATTCATTCAGGAGCTGAAGACCGGCAATGTAAAGGGCGCTTACGATGTCATCAGCGAGTCCTCTGCCCTTCCTGCCGTATGCGGGCGCGTATGCCCCCAGGAGCGGCAGTGCGAGGCACAGTGTATCCGCGGCATCAAAGGGGAGGCCGTTTCCATCGGCAAGCTGGAGCGCTATACCGCGGATACCGCAAAAGAGATGGGAATCCGCCCGGAGAATCATTCCGTGCCCAACGGCAAAAAGGTCGCGGTCATCGGTGCCGGCCCCTCCGGTCTTACCTGTGCGGGAGATCTGGCAAAGCTCGGCTATGAGGTTCATATTTTTGAAGCTCTTCACAAGGCCGGCGGCGTATTGGTTTACGGCATCCCGGAATTCCGTCTTCCGAAGGAAAAGGTTGTCGCCAAGGAAATTGAAAATGTAAAGGCCCTCGGTGTCGTCATTGAGACCGACTGCGTTGTCGGACAGTCCGCCACGGTACAGGATCTGATGGACAAGGAAGGGTATGATGCGGTATTCATCGGCTCCGGTGCCGGACTTCCCCGCTTTATGAACATCCCCGGCGAGCAGGCGCTCGGTGTCTTCTCGGCCAACGAGTTCCTGACCAGATCCAATCTGATGGGCGCGTATTCCACGGAGTCCCGCACCCCGATCATGCGGCCGAAGAAGTGCGTCGTTGTCGGCGGCGGAAATGTGGCCATGGATGCGGCAAGGACGGCACGCCGCTTCGGTGCGGAAACGCACATTGTATACCGCCGCGGCGAGGAAGAGCTGCCGGCCCGCCGTGAGGAAGTGGGACATGCGAAGGAAGAAGGCATCCTCTTTGACCTTCTGTGCAATCCCGTTGAAATCCTGGTCAATGAGAACGGATGGGTGAGCGGCTGCCGCTGCATCCGCATGGAGCTGGGCGAGCCGGATGCCTCCGGCAGACGCAGCCCCGTAGAGATTCCGGGATCGGAATTCGAAATCGAGTGCGACGCCGTCATCATGTCCCTCGGAACCTCGCCGAATCCGCTGCTGCACAGAACGACGGAAGGACTGGATGCCGATAAGCGGGGCCGCCTGATCGTCAAGGAGGGCACGGTGGAAACCACCAAGCCCGGTGTCTTCGCAGGCGGTGATGCCGTAACCGGTGCAGCGACCGTAATTCTGGCCATGGGTGCCGGCAAGCAGGCCGCCAAGGAGATCCATGCATATCTGACCCCCGCTGCGGTATAGCGGCAGGAGAAGGATACCAGTCGGGAAGGATTCATGACAGAAAAGCTGCAATTATCCGCTGAAATCCAGCGTGAAATATTCGGAGGAGGCGATGATTTTGTCCGCAGAATCGAAAAGGTACTGCGGGTGGACATCATCGCCCGAAACGGAGAGCTTCTGGTCACAGGCAAAGAGAGCGGCAGTGTGCGGCAGGCAGTGCAGACGCTGCATCAGCTGGCAGAGCTTGCGCAACGGGGAGCTTCCATAGAGGAACAGAACGTGGACTATTTGTTGGATGCCGGCGTGCAGAGGGAGACAGCAGAACATCCGGATCTTCTGCTGTCTCTTGACAGCGATGTCATCTGTCACACTACCTCGGGAAAGCCCATCAAGCCGAAAACGCTCGGTCAGGAGAAATACATTCAGGCCATCCGGGACCATCTGATCGTGTTCGCCAACGGACCGGCCGGTACCGGCAAGACCTTTCTGGCCATGGCCATGGCCATCACGGCCTTTCAGAATCATGAAGTGGAACGGATCATCCTGACAAGACCGGCCATCGAGGCGGGAGAGAAGCTCGGCTTTCTGCCGGGCGATCTCCAGAGCAAGGTGGACCCCTACCTGCGGCCGCTGTACGATGCACTGTACCTTATTATGGGTGCCGACAAATTTCAGGCCAACATGGAAAAGGGCCTGATTGAGGTTGCTCCGCTGGCCTATATGCGGGGACGCACGCTGGACAATGCCTATATCATTCTGGACGAAGCGCAGAATACGACGCCGGAGCAGATGAAAATGTTCCTGACCCGGTTCGGCTTCGGATCCCATGCCGTCATTACCGGAGATGCCACCCAGAAGGACCTCGGAAAGGGAGCCCTCTCCGGGTTGGATGTGGCCACAAGGGTTCTGGCCAGGAAGAAAATCGAGGGTCTGTGCTTTATCAATCTGGATGCCAGGGATGTGGTCCGGCACCCGATGGTGCAGAAGATTGTAAAGGCTTATGAGGAGTACGAACACCATGGATCTGGAGCTGATCGTCCAAGAAGAGAATACCGAAGATCTTCGGTCTGATTTTCCCTTTGATCCGGACCGGCTCGCAGAGGAGGTATGCCGCGCGGTTCTGCAGCGGGAGCATTTTCCGGCAGACGCGCAGGTATCGCTGACTTATGTGACAGACGAGAGCATCCGGCAGCTCAATTGCGATTACCGCGGCATCGACCGGGCAACCGATGTTCTGTCTTTTCCGAATCTTCCGTTTGGGGATGCCGACGGACCGGATGGGTGGAGCCTCCTGCAGGATCCGATGACACGGCTTGAATCCGAGGACCCGGACTCCGGACGCATTCTTCTGGGAGATATCGTGCTGAATCTCCAGCGTGTGCCGGTGCAGGCCGGGGAATACGGTCATTCGGTAAAACGCGAATTTGCTTTTTTGATTGCGCACAGTATGCTGCATTTGTGCGGCTATGATCATATGACCCCGGAGGATGCGGACCGGATGTTCGCACTTCAGGAAGAAATTCTCGCCGGAATGCACATTGTCCGGGAATCGGCGCAGTGACAGCGAAACGCACCGGATTCCGGCAAAGAAAGAAAAGGAAGGGAGGTCTTGCATGTCGGATGCTACGGCAGTTCATAAATATGACAGCGGGCTGACCTCCTATCTGATGCTGCTCCTTGTTTTCTGCATTCTCCCGGTTTTCTTCTCCGTCAAGGACGGAACCGGCGTCATGTTTTATGCCGGCTTTCCCATGTTCTTTACCGCGGCTTCCTCGGCGGCCTGTCTCATCGGCAGCTGCGATTTTGTTACGGATCAGGTACGGAAGCGGTTTGACCGGCGCAAAACCGCGAATGTCTCCGTCTTTTTGACCGGCGCGCTTAAATGTGCACTGCTCCAGGCATTGCTGTCCTTTCTGTTGTTTTATGTGTGCAGCGGGCTTGCGGGAGGTCTTCTGGGAGATGCCTTCGGCTCCGCGGTTCTGCGCTTCTTTGTCCCTGCATTGGCGGCCATGCCCTTTGTCGGCGTCTGCAAGGGATTTCTGCACGGAATCGGAATGGAGCGGCAGGCGAGGTTTTCTCTTTTCCTTATGTCGGGGCTTCTCCTGATAAGTGCTCCGGTCTTTGGAATTCTCGGTGCCGGAAGGGGCGAAAAGGTAGGACGGCTCCTGCGCAACGACAGCATGACCTATGTTTATACCGCCTGCGGCATCGGCATCGCCGTTTCGGCCGCCGTCACGCTGGTGCTCCTGTTCGTGGGCATTTTGTCCTTTTTGCACATCCGGAGTCTGCGGCGCGGTCAGCCGTACCGGAGGGAGGAGTGGCTCCGGGCCGATGCAGATGAAAATCCCGGTGAGGTATTTCGCTATTGTGCGCAGCATATTATGGGCAGCATGGGGCCTTCCGTTGTTCTCTCCCTCGGTCTTCTCATCGGCTTCCGCCTCTGGTACGCAGCGCAGAGCAGTCATACCAATGCGCTGGCCTCGATGTGGGGCGGTTTCATCGGCATCGGGTTTCCGCTTTGCGCAGGACTCGGGCTTGTCGCAGCCATGCCCTTTACGTATCTTGCGATGCAGGTGATCCGCGCGTCCGGCGCCGGCAAGAGAAGACTGCGGCGCATCCGCCTTGGCATGCTGCTGCGTCTGTCCGCCTACGTCGGAATTCCTCTGTCCGCCTTTGTATTCAGCGCGGCCAAGGAAATCGTCTCCATGTTTCCTTCTCTGACCTTCAAGGCGGAGGAAACGGCCATTCTGTCGCTCAAGGCGGGGAGTCCTCTCATTTTCCTGATTCAGACCACCTCCCTCGTGCTGGTGATTTACTGGCGCTGCAGCAACCGGCGCATTGTGGTCGTGGGCGGCTGCATCGCGTTTTTCGTGCAGGTGGTGGCACAGGTCTGCCTGATGCTCTTCGGCGCCGGCATCACCATGAATGTATGGCCTTCCGTCATCATGCTGAGCACCTTTCTGATCTTTCTGTACGGTGCAGGACGCAATTCCGTCACAGCCGGGGTCGACAAGGGCTGGATCATGGATGATTTCCTGATTGGTGTCTGTGCGCTGATTGCCGCCGTACCGGTGATCTTTCTGAACGATTATTTTGTAGCCGTTCTGCCGGGGCCGGCAGCTTTTGCTCTGGCCGGCGTAATCTACCTGGTCCTCTACGTCCTCTTCAGCATTCTGCTGCATGCAGCGGATCTGCGGAACATTCATCGTGTTCCCTTCGGCGAGTGGATTCGTGATCTTGCCGTTCTGATGGGGGCAGCCAATGAAGAAAACTAAGCCTGCAATGAACAGCGAGTCCCGGCAGGCGGCAGACCTGCCGCCTGCCGTTTCTGTTGCCGTGATCGGCGGCGGCATGGCCGGTCTTTGCGGTGCCATCGCAGCCGCCGAAAGGCTCTCCGGTCCGGACGCTCCATCCCGCGCTGCGCTGCATCCCGGAAGTCTTGCGGAGGGACCTTCCGTTCTGGTCCTGGATGCCGGAACAGAACCCGCCAGAAAGCTTCTCGTTACCGGGAACGGACACTGCAATATCACAAATCTGTACCAGGATCCGACCTGCTATTGCACAGAGGAGCCTGCCGAGCTGGCACGCTTTGGCATCGGTGCGCCGGATTTGTCCGGGGAGGTGATCCGTTTCCTGCGGGAAGAGCTGCACGTTTTCTGTCACGACCGGAACGGCTATGTGTATCCGCGGACGGATCAGGCCGGCACGGTGCAGAAGGCCCTGCGGAAGAGATGCCGGGAGTTGGGAATTGACTTGCATTGCGGAACGCGCGTTGTGAGACTGCAGCGGGATGCGCAGGGGACGTATCTTCTGGAAACAGCGGCGCGGCAGGTGCTTCGCGCGGATGCGGTGCTCCTTGCTGCCGGCGGAATGGTCTCTCCGCTTTACGGCTGCATCGGAGACGGATACCGGCTGGCCGCAGGCCTGGGGCATCATTTTGCACCGCCTGCTCCGGCACTGTGTGAGCTGAAGGTTTTCAACGGCAGCCTCAAAAGGGCAGCCGGAACCCGCACCCACGCGAGCGTCTCTCTTCGGATTGACGGACAGGAAGCTGCCGTATGCGAGGGGGAGCTGCAGCTCGGGAAAGAGGCGATCAGCGGCATTCCGGTTTTCCAGATTTCGCACCGCGCCGGTCGGGCCTTTGCTGCCTCCGCGCAGGAGCCCTCCGCCGGCGATGCGCGGCATTCCGCAGCGGTTACGGCGGTGCTGGATTTTCTTCCGGAGCTTTCGGACGAGGAGTGGGAGAAGGAGAGGCTGCTGCGCCTTCGGGAGGCCGTTCTTCCGCAGACGATGAACCGCACCCTGCAGGACTTTTGCCTTGGCCTTCTTCCGGATAAGGCGGCAGCCTGGCTGATTGAGGATCTGGGCGGTGTGCCGGAGCAGAAGCTCCGTTCATGCTGCGAAAGAGAGGGAGAGCCGGCATATCTGGCATTTCTGAAGTCCCTGCTGGATTCCATGCGATGCAAAGAGCTCATTGTTACCGGAACGGCAGACTATGAGAAAGCGCAGGTGACCTCCGGCGGGATTCTTCTGTCGGAAATCTCGGACCGCATGGAATCCCGCCTCTGCACCGGCCTGTTTCTCGCCGGTGAGGTGCTGGATGTCGACGGCATCTGCGGCGGCTATAATTTAACGTTCGCTCTTCATTCCGGACGAATCGCCGGGGAAGCCGCGGCAGAGCGGGCAGCGCACGGCTCCGCTTTCCGCCCTTCGAAGAAGGGTCACTGAAGCATTGCGACAGTATTTTCGAGGAATGACCTTATATGCTGGAATTGAGTCAGATCAAGCTTCCCTGCGGAAGCGGAAGAGAGCTGCTGGAAAACAAACTTCATAAGATGCTGCGTCTGCCGCAGGGGACAGACCTCGATTATACCATCGTTCATCATTCCGTCGACGCAAGGAAAAAGCCGGTCCTCTATGATGTCTACACCGTCCGAATCGCCTGCGAAAGCCCTGCCGAGCAGGAGCGGCTTTTCCGTCGCTGCAGCAGGACGCTCCCGAACCTTCGAAGGATGCAGCCGGAGGCGTATCATTTCCCGTCGGCCCTTCCGCAGGCACAAAGGCTGCGGCACCGTCCCATCATCGTAGGTTTCGGACCTGCCGGCATTCTGTGTGCACTGAAGCTGGCGGAGGCCGGCTATGCACCGCTTATATTGGAGCGGGGAGAGGAAATGCAGCGGCGCGTGCAAAGCGTCGAGCACTTCTGGACAACCGGCGAATTAAATCCCGCCTCCAACATTCAGTTCGGAGAGGGCGGGGCAGGAACCTTTTCCGACGGCAAGCTGACCTCGAATGTCAAGGATAAGGCCGGCAGAGTGTCGGAGGTTCTGCGCTGCTTTCTGGAGGCCGGTGCCCCGGAGGACATTTCCTATGAGCAGCTTCCGCACATCGGCACCGACCGGCTTCGCGGGGTTATCCGGAACCTCCGGGAGAAAATCCTCGCTTCCGGCGGAGAAATTCTTTTTTCAACCTGCATGGAGGAGCTGCTGACAAAGGATGGGTGCGTGACCGGTGTCCGCGCCAGAACGTCCGACGGAGAGATTCTGCACCTGCCGGCGGATGTCGTTATTCTGGCGCCGGGACACAGTGCGCGGGATACGATCCGCATGCTCCTGAAAAAGAGGGTTCCTATGGAGGCGAAGTCCTACGCCGTCGGCTTCCGGGTTTCGCATCCCCAATGTATGATCAACCGGGCACGCTACGGCATTTCCGAGCCGGAGGCGCTGCAGAGGCTGCATCTTCCGGCTGCCAGCTATAAGCTGACGGCAAGGGCCTCTGACGGACGCGGCGTCTACTCCTTCTGTATGTGCCCCGGCGGTTATGTTGTCAATGCCTCCTCGGAAAGGGGGCGGCTCGCCGTAAACGGCATGAGTGATTATGCCAGAGATTCCGCACGGGCCAACAGCGCCATTGTCATGACCGTGGGTCCGGAGGATTACGGGACCGACTCCGTTCTCGGCGGCATGGTGTTTCAGGAGGCGCTCGAAGAAAAGGCCTATCGGCTGGCCGGCGGAAAGGTTCCGGCAGAGCCTTTTGCGGAATTCCGGGACGGCGTGGCATCGCAGGGTGATGGAGCCGCTTCCATGCAGGAGGACGCATTGCCCTCACCCGCAGCGCTCTGCATCCGGGGAGCCTGCGCAAAGGCCCCTCTGCATACGCTTCTTCCGAAGGAGCTCACGACTGCCTTTCTCGAGGGCATGGAACAGTTCGGCCGGCAGATCCGCGGCTATGACGGAGAGGACTGCTATGTCATCGGCCTGGAATCCCGCACCAGCTCGCCGGTGCGGATCCCGCGGAATGAGGCGGGAGAATCGGCTGTCCGGGGCTTGTTCCCCTGCGGCGAGGGAGCCGGCTACGCGGGCGGCATCATGTCCGCGGCTGTCGACGGCATCCGCACGGCGGAGCAGATCGCATTGCGCTTTCTGCC